>JAFYKO010000066.1 GCA_017537515.1 Clostridia bacterium
AACTGGTGCCCCGCTTTGAGGTGTTGCAACCACAGTCATAGTTGAGCCGGCAAGAGAGCTGTCCACCACAAGGGTATATGTCTCACCACTAACTTCGGTGTTTCCAAGGGCAAGTTCGTTGTTTGCCTTATCTGAAACTGAAATGAAGTTTGAGACGTCGAAGGCAACAGATTCTCTTACGCTTGCATTTTCAACTGCACCGACTGTATAACGCTTAATCACTTGCACTTCAAATGAGAGTGTAACCACCTCGGTGGTGTTATCTGCCTTTTGGATAGTGATAATCACGTCCAAAACACCGCTAACAGAACTGTCTGTTGTAAGAATTGGAAGCACGCATCTGTTGTAAAGAGCATCGCCAGGTGTTGTATTTGCCTGTGCAAAACCGAGTTCGCTGAGTCTGTAAGCCACAGTGTATGAGAAGTGCAATTCATTTATAATCTTATCTAGGTTTACAACCGCAACTGCACATTGCCCCTCTTCAAGTTCGAGCCTTGCTGTGTTTTTGTCGACAACTTGAATCTCGGTGCCTTCATAAATATTGAAGTTTTTGAGGTTTGGGTCATTTGAGTTTGGACGGAGAAGCATACTTCCCTCATCAAGGTCTGCATCTGGAAGTCTTAGTGCATAATCTGATGACGCACTAATTTCGAGATAATATCTCATTTCAAACCCGTAAGAGTCTTTGACAAGCACATAGCCGACCTTACTTCCATAAAGAGCGAGTTTATCGCCTTGGACAAGCGTAACGCTTACGTCATTTATGCGTTCGATTTCGACATAACCAACTATATCGCCCTTAACTTCATAAGAATAAGTTGAACTTACAGCAAGGTTTGAAGTTGAGTTTTTGCTTTCAATGTTGATTTTGCTTACGTTTTGAGTTGCGAGTTCGATGTCGTCAAAGGTTGTTGTGCCTTGGGTGTAGTTTATGATAAACCTTCCGCCAGAAGTGTTTGAGTTTTGAGTTGTGCTTGGGTTTGCCTCGTCGTTTACAAAGTTGTAAACCACGCCAGGTTGCACTTCAACTTTCAAGATATCATAAGTGAAGAAGTCTGTTCCGGTTGCGTAGAATTTGAACAACAAATACACTACATTTCCGCTTGCTTCTGCACCATTTCCTTCAATATAGAAGTCGTATTTTGGATTTGAAGTTGCGTCTCCGATATACTTAATGTTGGTTGTAACATAATAGTTTGTTCCAAGCCTTACTCCATCAAGTCCACCTTCGACAATTTGGTTTGCATAGTTTTGCATTCCGCTGTAATAATATCTCACATTTGAGGCTGTTGGGTTGTTTTCAAAGTCCGCACCAACAACCATTATTGTTTCGATAGAGAAAGTTACATTATGATTTGCAAAATATTCTTCTGTGAATGGTTGTCCATCGAGGCGAGTTATTCCAAACTCAGCGAGGCCAGAGCCCTCACGCCCGATTGCTGTATCACCAGCATAAATTGCGTTTGGTTGTTGAGAAGACTCATAGTTTTTGCCAATCTTCACGTCATAAACAAGGGTGTAGGTGTAGTATCCAATAGTTTGGTTTCTGACTTTAAGTGGAACATTTGTCAACTTGCCTATTTTTGACTCGTCGTATTTTGAGATTGTGAAGTTAGTGAGCGTGCTTGAACCAGAATCCCCGACTTTGACGTCATTAAGCTGACTTCCAGAAAGCACAACTTTTTTCATATACGAGATTTCAATTCGACTTGTAAACGCTATTGAATCCTCTCTGAAAAGGAATGTGTAAGCACTTCCGCTTGCAAGGATATATTCGGTGTCCTCACCATCCACCTTAAATGAAAGGTTTTCTTTTGTGATTTCTTTTGTACCCACAAGAAGCCAGTCATACGCCCTGTCGCCAGAGATGGTTATTTCCCCGACTTTTTCGTCGTTTGCCCACGCTTCAAGGCTGAGGGTTTGTCTCAAATCACTTCTTGTATGGAAGCTGAAAAGCGTGGTTTGATTTGAGAACAACGCCTCTGAGTTGTCGTTTTCGACATAGAATGTCTCATACCCTGCGTCGAGGTCGTAAAGATAATTCACATCAAGTGAGAAGATTTGAGCCATATCCGCATAGAAAGTAATTGTGTAGGTTTCAACTTCAATTCCATCAACAAACACGCCAAAAACAACGCTTTCAGTTGCGTTTGGAGACACTGCAGATGCACTGTTCCATTGGAATTGGAAGTTTGAGTTGAATGCCACGTTTTGGATATCAGTTCCAAACAAGTCGCCAGACCTTACAACAAGATAACCGCCCACAGATTTGACACTGACTTTCACTCTTTCGCCAAGAGTTATTGGCTGAACAACAGAGTTTGTCTCTGTGCTTGTGAATGTAATGCAGTTTTCACCGAAATAGTTTGTTCCATTGAGAGAAGTTTGAGCATAGCCATAAGCCCCCCACTCTCCAACGCCCTTGACATATTTTCCGTCAAGGAAGAGAGCTTCTTTTCCGAGTTGTATTTCGTCTTCAAAAGGATAATTGCAAGTCAACGCAAGGTCAGGGATAAGGTTGAAGTTTGCAAAAGATTCGAGAGTTACATCGCCTTTTGAAAGAGTAAATATGATTGTGATTGAGGTTGAGAGTTTTGGAGCCCCGGTAAACTCAACACTAAATTTATTTTCGCTGAGGTTTATGTCCACAGTTTCAATAAATGTGTTGTTTTCTCTTATTTCCCAAGATATATCATATTGTTCAATAGTGTTTGCACCTGCACTAACAGCACTGCTGAAAAGTGTATTTGCGGTGTTTAGGTCTCCAAAGAGTTTATCTTCAAAGACAAGCGTATCAGCGGTGTAAATAATTTCGTTTGTAAGCTCTCCGCCGATTTTCATTGGAGCGTTTTGAGCATAGTTTGCTCTAAGGCTTTCCAAAACGACAAAGGTTGTTTCAAATACATAGTCCGCATCATAAGTCTTTCCGCCGATAGTTTTATCCGCAAGAAGGACTTTCACACTCACCCTCTTTTGCCCGAGGTCGTTTTGTTTGAAGAACACGCCACTTCCTGAGGTGTATTCTCCGCCGTCCACACTAAACATAAAGTCTGTGCCAGAAAGGGTGATAGTGTTTCCATTGTCCGTAATTGCAAACACATTTGCAAAGTCAAATGTTTGGTCTGCGAGAACTTCATAAACTCCCGCATTAACTGAAACCAAGTCATTTGTTTTGTATTCATAAAGAATTGTAGATTTGAAAGTCAATTCAACGCTATGAATTGCACCATAAATTGTATAAAACACGAAGTTGATTTTTATATCATTGACAATTGTCAAGGTGTCTTTAACGCTGATGGTTTTGTTTGAAAGGTCGAAATCAAAGTATTCATCAAGATTTATGCCTTCATTTGAATAAACGTGATATTTGAGGAAGCCACTTGGAGCGAGTGCCACACCTTCAGAGCTGTTGTTGGTGATATACTTATAAAGTTCTATATTTGAGAAGTCAAAAGCCTGTCCGTAAGCAATTTCAAGGGCTGTGCTTGTGAATTTGTCTTGTCCGACTCTAAGCACATAATCAGAGATTGCCTCATAGTTTGCAATAACTCTATAAAGCACGCTTCCCATATCTTGAGAATTGCTGTCGAGTGTTACGCTTGCTTTGACAACGACTTCGCCATTAAAGTCTTTTGGCATAGAGAGTACGCCGTCGATAAGTTCGATACCACTAAGGATAATTTCCCTATCTGAAAGTTTGCTTCCGTTTTGCCATACTTCATAAATGCTGTAAGCGATTGTGTAGTCTCTTGAGTTTACAAACCCGCTTTCTGCATTGCCATTTTGAAGCATAATTCTATACAAATCACCACTATTTGGAAATTTGCTTTCAAGTTTTTGACCGAAATCAACAGTAATTCTGTTTGCATTTGTTTTGTAAACATATTCTGCTTCTTCTTCGTCTCCGCTTGCTATTCCGTCAGAATAAGGATAATACACATTTATTTGAGAGTTTGCCTCAACAAAGATTCTGTAAACAAGGAATGCAGTGTCGCTGTTGTCGATAAACTTCGCATAAGCAAACACGTCGGTTGTAGAATTGTTGAATTGCACAAACCCAGACTTTTTGTCGAAGATATAGCCGGCAAGTTCCATACCGTCCTCGCCAAACAATCTCACATTGTGGCTATAATTTGAACTTAGATAGTTGAACACATCGTTTGAAAGTCCATAACCACGTTTTTGACTGAGTTTGGTTGAGTCATTAAACACTTCACTGCTTGCAAACACTCCAACAACTTCAGTGGTTGTAGAATTAAGGCTTCTCGTCTTGCTTTGGTCAATAGCACTGAATGTTGAGAGGTCAGAAAGGTTGAATTCGATGTATGGGAAGATATTTGCCCCAGAGCGGAAATAGTCCACTGCTTTGAGGAAGTAACCATTTGAGTTATGCACAACAACATAAATCTCGCTTGGTGTTTTATTTGTAAGTCTGTATGTTCCATTATTTTCAGTCAAAACATAGTTTTCGCTGAAAAGTGAAACCACAGCCCCACTCTTGTATGTGTCAAACACGTTGTTTGCACTAAGCCACGCTTCGTCGTTTGCAAAACCTACGTCAGCGTTTGCCATTTCGTTGTTTTGTTTTTGAATAGCGGTTTGGTGGTCGCCGTCTGTTTCATACTCCACAAAGTCTTTGTCAACAGGGATAAACGCAACTGGGAATGTTATTTCCGTAAAGTCATTCTTAAGCGTCAAAATATCGTCAAAAACAACAAATTTTGTTGCAGTAACTTGCAAGCTGTTTCCACTTACGCTGTAAGGAAGTCCAGTTCCTGCAGTGCTAAGCACAAACCCGCTCTCGTTTATGTTTGCAAATAGGCTTTTGAGAGCAGTTATATTATAAACATCCGAAGAAGATTTCAAAACAAGTGTTTCTTTTCCGTTGTAGTTTTTGAAGTAATTCTCATAATCCGCACCGGCTTCATAAGGCATAATGTTTGGTGTAAGAGTGAGGGTTATGCTTGCATCGTCAACCACAACGCCGTTGTAGAGCAAGTTGAGTTTTATCACATAATCGCCAAGGATTTTCATACCCGGTTCAAGCACAATTTTTCCGCCCGCATCGAGTTTGAAGAGGTTGTATTGAATTGGTGTTTCAAGGTTGCCCGCTTCATAAATCATAGGCACGCCGTTGATTGTTTCGGCAATGCTGATTCTCACATTTTCAATTTGGGTTTCACCCGCAACAGCCAAAATTCTTCCGTATTCACCGCCCGTAAGCACTGAGATTGGTTCACTTCCAACTTGTCTTTCAAGTTCGATAACTCCGTCTTCACTGCCCACGAGTTTGATGTTTGGTTTGACAATTATTTCAAAATCTTTTGAGAAGTCTGCACTGGTTGCATCCTTGATTTTTGCAACAAGCACTCTATCTCCAAGTGAGTTTCCAGCGAAGTTGACAAGGATTTTCGCTGTTACACTTTCATCCGCACCGAGTGAGACATTAAGTTCTGTTGTGCTTGCAATAGGCACTCCGCCATATTCGACAAACTCAAACATTCTTCCGCTTGCATAGTCAGTTGCAACCAAAACAAAGCTTTCCGCAAGTCTTGCACGCAATGTAAGGACAACTTCCACATCAGAATCTGAGTAGATTTCGTTTGCATCAAGTTCGGCATAAACCGGGTCGGTTTTTTCTATAGCAAAAGTAGCGTCAAGGTTTGGAATAATCGTAAGTTGCACGTTGATTGTAAACCCAAGTCCAGTGTTTGCAACAAAAGTGAGTCTTGTGTTTTTGCCAAGGTAAGAATTCACCTTCAAAATTCCGTTTTCCTCGTCATACAAAATACCTTCTGGAAGCAATGTTTTGAGGTTGTAGGAAATTATGTTGCAAAGTTCATATTCCACCCCGCCAAGTTCGTACTGCACTTTAAGAAGGCCGGCAGTTCCAAACAAATTGATTTCGCTTTCAAATTTTCCGTATCTTTCAACAAGCACTTGTGCGTTATTGTTTGCCACATAGTCATTAAGCACAGACACCCACACTTCGCCTCCGCCAATTCCGGCAGTATTTTTCTGAATGTCGACAATTCTTCCCTCGTCGCTTTCATAGAGATACAACGTTGCTGTTGGGCTTTGAGTAAGAGATGACGAGTATTTTCCCTCTGCAAAACTTACTGTCTTTGAAACAAGTCCATCCCCATCGCTTATGATGTCATAATCGCTTGAAGACACCTCGTTTCCGTACTTATCCTTAAAGGTCAAAATGAAGTTTCCGTCCTCGTCGACAACTTTATCAGAGATATCCTCTCCGCCGTCCGTCAACGCATAAATACTTCCAACACTTGTTGCGAAATTGGTGTTATCAACAAATTCCGACAAAATACTGGTTGTCTTAAAGATTGGAGTGTTTTCTGTGTTTTCATAACCGCTTGCATAAGGGCTTCCGTCTCCAAACACAACACTTGAAGGCAATGCGTCGTAGATTTCAATTTGAACAAAGTCAGAATCTCTGTAAGCGTGGTTTGAGAGGTTTTCAAACTCAACAGAGTTTCCGCCACCAATAAAGGTTGTAACGGTTGAAGTTGGAGTTTTTTCGTATTCCCATTTAAGCCTTACAATGCTATCTTTTTCACCTTCAAGGCTTTTTGCACTCACTGGCAAAACGTATTCCCAAGAAGTGCCGGTAAGGTTGTTGATGTCTACATTAAGAGCAGGTTTTTCAATCTTCAAAAAGCTTGAACCGTCTTCAAAGACTGAGATATACCCGTTTTCAAACTCTTCGATAAAGAGTGCAACTTCACGTTTCAAATCTTCGGTTGTGTTTGCAGAAACTTTGAAGACAATATCAAAAATATTTTCAATGCTTTCATTTGTCTTTTGAAGGAAAGCAAGCTTGTCAAGAATCACCATTGAAGGCGAGTTTTCAACCTTGTTTCTAAGGAGTTCGCCCTTAACTTTAAGGCTTACATCAATGCTTTGAACGGTTTTATCAACTATGATTTTGATAGGTTGAAGGTTTGTGTTTGTCTCTCTGTCCGTAACAAACTTAAACACTTCGTCTGTTGGCACGCCGTTGTGGTCAGAAAGAAGCACGACTGCAACAACTTCAAACTCTCCAGAAGCAAAGATAGTGAGGTTTGAATTTTGGAGTTCGTATATTGTTGAAGTGATGTTAAGTGAAGAATATTTTGAATTTCCCGCACCGATTTCAGTTACGCCACTAATAACCTGTGAAAGGTCTGCATTCACTGTTGAATAAGCAAGGTATTTGATTGTTCTGTAAGTTCCGTTTGTAACATTTGTGTTTGTGTCTGTGAATCTAATAAGTGTTGAGAGGTCAAACACTGCTGGGTTTGGGTTGTCGAGGCTGTCAATAAATGTTAGGTTAATATCTTCCGTACTACTCCAATACAAGTCTGGCTCGCTGTCAGCGTTAAGCCCGAGACATCTCCAAACTTGATTGCTTGAAGTGATTGGGTTTGGGGCATTGTTTGGGAGTGTTGCGATTTCGTCGCCGTCAAAAAGTGTAAATTCAAACTCAAATGCACTTCCCGCACTGTTGACTGCGATAACTTCCCAATAGCTGTTTTCGACATTTGTCGACATAACAGTTGGCATATAATATGTATTGTTTCCAACAACCTTTGTTTGGCTGTTTACAAAAACAATATCACTGCTGGTTGCGAGGAGTTTGTCGTTGTTTGTTTTGACAAACACCCTAAGGCCTATATTTTTTATTTGGCTTTGGAATTTGTTGTTTTTGCTGTCCTTAACAACAAGTCCGAGCGAAGTTTGAGAGGAGAGGTTGTTTGCAAAGATTTGTGCCTTGTGGTTGAAAGGCAAAGTCTTTTCGGTGTTAACGCTGTCTGTAAGCCCAAAACTGCTTACAACAAGCTCCGAGAACTGTAAGCCTTTTTGTGCGTGAATGCTGTTTGCATTGTTTTTGATTTCCCTCACGAAGTTTTCAGAGTCATCGGCGTACATTTCAGCGTATCTGTCTTCAAGCACTGATGTTGTAAACACATAGGCGTTGACTTTCACGCTTGAATTTTCAAGAAGAGCATCAAAACAAGTTGTTGTGTTTGCATCAAATTCTGAGGTAAGTGCTGATTTATTTTCAACAATTGCGTTGTTGTCGCTGTTTGCCTCGAAGTAAACTTGTTTTGTTTCAGTTGTGCTGTATTTAAACTTGCTTACGCTTGGAATAAACTTAGTTTCAGCAATAAACGTATCACCCATAGCGAATTCGTCTTGTTCAATTTTTTGATTGTCGGCAGTTCTTGTTATGATTTGAATATCATAAACTGGGACATCGACATTGACTTCAACTGTTTTTTCGTCAGCTTTCATAGACTCGCTTTTAGCGGTGATAGTGCTTTGTCCGCCCAAAATCCAGTTGCTGAGGCCTTCTTCTTGGTAAGTGCCTCGAATGAGTTCGACTTCAAATGGTTGACCGAGTGTAACATATTTTGGAATAACGATGCTATTATTTGCAATATAAGTTACTCCGCCAATTTTTTCTTCGCTTACCTTATCCGAAAGCGAAAGAGTAACTTTGGTTGCGGTTACATCTTCAGTGTCGGTGCCGATTGTAATGGTAAAATCATCGTCGACGTTGTAAACCGACTGTTCGAAATGAATTGATTTAGGTTCAACCACTTCTTTGTTGAACACGCCAACCAAAAACATTATGCCCAAAATAGCACCAAGGCCAGCGATAAACGAAAGCATTGAAACCAAAACGACTTTAAGATACTTCATAAATTTCTCCTCAAAACTTGCAAACTTGCAAAAAGCCTAAAATTTTGTTCGTGTGAAAATCTTGCAAAATTGCTCACTATATATATTTTTCGACATTATATAGTTATTATTTATATAAATATACAAATTTATTATATAAATTTTTTCCGCCTAAGTCAAACAAAATTTTACATTTTCTTTTATTTTTCTTATTTATTTTTATTTTTTACCTTTTTTTGATTAATATTTGAAAAATTTCCCCCTTTGCAGAATGCATTTTGCAAAAAAAATACGCACTCTCGTGCGTAAAATACGGAATTAAATTCCTAGCTCTTAACTCCAATCTCTCCCAAGTCGTCAGCCTCTTGCTCTGCCGGAATACGGAAGATTTTAAGTTTGTCGCCTTTGTTTTTGATAAACTCTTCAGTTATTTCAATGCTTTCGATGGTTTTATCAGTTGGTGTATCAAACATAACATCCAACATTGCACCTTCAAGAATGGTTCGAAGGCCTCTTGCACCTGTTTTGAGTTCCAATGCCTTTTGTGCAACCGCTCGAACAGCGTTCGGATGGAAAGTCAACTTCACGCCGTCAAGCATAAACATTTGCTCGTATTGTTTCAAGATAGAGTTCTTAGGCTCAGTCAAAATGTTTACAAGTGCTTTTTCCGTTAATTCTTCAAGTCCAACAACCACTGGCAAACGCCCTACAAACTCAGGGATAAGCCCAAATTTGATAAGGTCTTGCGGTTGAAGTTTTGCAACAGTTGTTTCTTTTTTCTTTGAGGCGTCGACAACTTCGGCGTTAAAACCAAGACTGGATTTGTTAAGGCGGTTTTCAATGATTTTATCTAGGCCCACAAACGCACCACCGCAAATAAACAAAATATTTGTGGTGTCGATTTGTAGCATTTCTTGATGTGGGTGTTTGCGTCCACCTTGAGGTGGAACGTTTGCTTTTGTGCTTTCAAAAATCTTCAAAAGGGCTTGTTGCACGCCTTCGCCCGACACATCTCTTGTGATTGAAACGTTTTGAGTTTTGCGTGCGATTTTGTCTATTTCGTCAACGTAAATAATACCCCTCTGTGCTTTTTGGATATCGTAATCCGCATTTTGAATAAGTTTAAGCAAAATATTTTCAACGTCGTCGCCCACGTAACCCGCCTCTGTTAACGTTGTAGCGTCAGCGGTTGCAAAAGGAACCTTCAAAATTTTGGCAAGCGTGCGGGCAAGCAAAGTTTTTCCGCTTCCCGTTGGGCCGACCATAAGGATATTACTTTTTTCGAGTTCGACGGCTTCTGTGTTTTCTTTTTTGGCGTTTAAGTTGTAGTTTATGCGTTTATAGTGATTGTAAACGGCAACAGAAAGCACTTTTTTTGCGTCGTCTTGACCAATAATATACTCATCAAGTTGTGCTTTTATTTCCTTTGGTGTTGGGAGTTCGATTTCTTGTTGTGGTTCTGGTGGTGTGAAGTCTTTGATAATATCCTTGCACACGTTCACACACTCATCGCAGATAAAGCACGAACCGTCTGGGCTTGCTATCATTCGTTTAACTATGTTCTGTGGCTTACCACAAAACGAACAAATCATTTCCGACATTTTTTACCTCCTATAAATTTTCGCCTCTTTGAGGCAGAATGTTTTCAAATTCCAAATATCTCGACATCTTGATTAAATGTACAGTTTGCAGAGCGATAACGCATATTTGGCGTCTGCGAGGCCTCAATTTTAACAAGATTTTGGATGAGAGGCGACTCAAAAGGGTTATCCGTTGAGGTTCCTCACGGATGTTCCTTTTGCTAAGCATATCGCCAAAAGATGTTAAAAGTGAGGGGTGGCAAGAGCCACTCTCATTGGGCTGACGCTTTTAGTTATTAATTGCGAAGCCCAATGACTGGCGGTTCTAACCGCCCGCCGGTTCGGTAGAGAGGCGGAATTGCCTTATTCCTCCTTGTCTCTATTGACAAAAATCTTATCAATAAGCCCGTATTCTTTCGCTTCTTGGGCTGTCATATAGTTATCTCTGTCTGTGTCTTTTTCAATCTTTTCAAGGGGTTGCCCCGTTTGACGAGCAAGAATTTTGTTCATACGTTCTTTTGTTTGATTGAGATGATGTGCAACAATAGCAATGTCAGTTGCTTGTCCACCAACACCGCCTTGAATAAGTGGTTGATGAATCAAAATCTCGCTGTTTGGAAGTGCAAATCTTTTGCCTTTTGTTCCGCTTGAAAGCAAGAACGCCCCCATTGACGCTGCAAGCCCTATGCAGATTGTACACACATCACATTTGATATAGTTCATAGTGTCATAAATCGCAAGACCCGCAGAAATGCTTCCGCCTGGGCTGTTGATATAAAGATAAATATCCTTGTCTGGGTTTTTTCCTTCGAGGTAAATCAGTTGTGCAACAATAGTGTTTGCCATTGCGGTGTCTATTGGCCCCGTAAGGAAGATAATTCTATCCTCGAGAAGTCTTGAATAAATGTCATAAGACCTTTCCCCGCTTGTGGTTTGGTCCACAACCATAGGTATCAACATAAAAAATCTCCTTTTTTTCTAAATTGATTGATTTTCAAGTGTTTTGTTTGAAGCTAATTTGTTTTGCAAGTTGCAAACTCTTAAACCAAATTATTGCTGGTTTTGAGGAAATCAAGCAACTTATTCATAATTATACCATTTTTGAAGTAAGTTAACTCTTTTTCGCCCATACTTTTTTTGTAGTCTTCTACCGATTTTTTGTATTTATCAGCGATTTCTTTAAGTTTTGCGTCGACTTCTTCAGGAGTTGCAATAAGGTTTTCGACCTTGATTATTTCTTGAAGCACGAGTCTTGTCTTAACATTTTCTCTTGCAACCTCTCTTTTTTCTGTTCTGAATTCTTCTTCACTGCTTCCAAACATTTCGAAATATTGGTCCATTGTGAGGCCTTGATAAGAAATTCTGGTTGCGAAGTCTTGAAGATAAGCGTCAAGCTGTTGTTCAACCATAGCATCTGGAACAACCACTTCTGCGTTTTTCACCACTTCCGCAATCAAGATGTCTTCTGTTTTTCTGTTAAGTTCTGCATCAAGGCTTGCTTGAAGGTTTTTGCGAAGGTCGGCTTTGAATTCTTCAAGGGTTTCAAACTCACTTACGTTTGAAGCGAATTCGTCGTTAAGCTCTGGAAGTTGTTTTTCTTCAACGTTGTTGAGTGTAACTTCAAAATCTGCTTTCTTGCCCGCAAGTTCTTTTGTGTAATTGTCTGGGAAAGTAACAGTAACGGTTCTTTTTTCGCCGATGTTCATACCAACAACTTGGTCTTCGAAGTTGTCCACAAACATATGAGAGCCGAGTTCAAGTCTGTGGTCTTCGGCTGAACCGCCCTCAAAAGCAACTCCGTCAACTCTGCCGATAAAGTCGATTGTAACCACGTCTCCATTTCTTGCTTCTCTTTCAACTGGCAAAAATCTTGCAGTTCTGTTTCTGAGTTGTTCGATTTCTGTGTTAACCTTTTCTTCATCGAGTTCGCCTTTTGCGGTTTCGATTGTGAGGTTTTTGTATTCTCCGAGTTTAACTTCAGGAACGGTTGTGATTGCTATTTTGACTTCAATACCTTCTTCGTCAATCTTTTTGATGTCAATTTCTGGATAAGACACCGGTTCAATTTCCTTGTATTTGTCCAAAATTTCCACATAGGCATTTTGGATTGCGTTTTGGAAAGCGTCTTCAAAGAAGATGTTTGCCCCATAGTTTTGTTCGATAACTTTTCTTGGGACTTTTCCTTTTCTGAATCCTTGGACAGCATATTTTGCTTTTGTTTCTTCGTAAGCTTGTTCAATAAATTTTGTCCATTCTTCTGCGTCGTACTTTACGACAAAGTTGTAAACACTATCTTGTTTTTTTGCTAATTTAAACATTTTTTCTTTTTTCCTTTAGTTGATAAATTTTTATATTGCCAATAGGCGAATTTGAGTGGTTTTTTTAGGGCTTAAAGAACCCAAATAATAAGAAATACAGCAACTGCAAAGCAAGCGAGGAATCCCAAAATCTTCATCCATTTTTCTGAGGTGTAAAGTCTTTTGTATTCTTTATAAAGGCTTGGGTCTCTTTCGGTGAATTGTTGTTTTGTGATAAATCCATCCTTAAGCTGTTCTGCGAGATACGTATCAAAGCCCTCTTCTATGCTTCTTTTGAGGTCAACATATCTGAACACGCAAGTGATACCAAGCATAATAAACGCTATTGCACCCGTAACGACTGCAAAAGATGTAAAGATTTCGGCAACAAAGATTCTTAGGACAACAAAAACTGCGACCAGTATCCAAAGAATGATTCTTGCTATTTGAAAATTTTTGTAAAACTTATCCATAATTTTATCCTACCTATTCGAAAGGTTTTTTCTTTTCATCTTACCAAAATTCGCTACCACTCGTTTGTGCAAATTCGGTTTCGACGAAGTCTTTTTCCTTTCCTTATTCATTTAACAACAAAAAGCCGAATTTGTCAAGGGGTAAAGCCAAAAAACTTTCCCCAAACACCCGACTTTTCGTCAATAAATTTTCTTCTTGAGATTGAAAACTGGGTTTTCATTGTGCGAATTAAACAATCAAAAGCACAATAATTGCAACCACAGCAACGATATAAACAATCGTAATAACTGCGTTTCTCATAGAATTGACATAATAGAAACCATAAACCGCTGTCACGAAGTAGGCGATGCATTGAGCAACAAGCGAGAAAGCACCAGCGACTTCACCGCCAAAAAGCGTGCCAATAAGGAGCGACACTGCGACAGCGATAATAGCAATAAAAGCCAAAAGGTTGAGAAACTTTTTGAATTCTATTTTAGACATACTATACTCCTTTATAGAAGTATTATACTCTATTAAACAAAAAATGTCAAAGGTTTTTTTATTTCCGCCCAAATTTTCTTTTGAAGACGGAAATTAATTACTCCAGCCGGACA
>JAFYKO010000067.1 GCA_017537515.1 Clostridia bacterium
CCCAAGGACGCATAACACGAGACTCCGTCTCGTGTCGCCCGCCCCTCCTCTGCATTTCTCCACACTACAAAAATTTGTTTGTGATTCACATATCCAAGCGAAAGCCTGTAATACAGTATGAAGTTTTATCGGGGCATATTAATAAAAACAGTAATTTCTAATTTCTAATTGCTAATTACTAATTCATTCCGCCCCTCCCCGTTGGGAGGCGGAATGAAAAAAAGCCTATTCAGGCTTTTTATCATTATTATTGTCGTCGATTAGGTGTTTGTATTTCTCCTCAATTTCTTTTTTGAGTTTCTCGTATTCTTCTGAGCCCTTTCCCGACTCCATACGCTTTTCTTCTTCGATTATTTTATCATAGTCATAATCTTCGCCGAAAAACCCGTGGGCCCCGAGTAGGTCAAAAACTTGCCTTTCAACTTTTTGATAACTCTTTTCCTTTTTGTAGGCAATAATGCTAAACACTATCGCAAACAAGGCTGTAAGCACAAGGGCAAGCACATACCACGCAACCACATTTGGGCGTGTCTGCCAGATTTTTATAGTCGCATCATCGGTTGATGTGAATGTCCAAGTGTGATAATAAATTGAGTTCCGAGAATCCACACTCATAGGCTGATTCGCATTTGAGTGCAGTCTTTTTGAGGTTGTTGCATAGCTGTAATTAAACGTCGCCGGCATAGCTTCTGAAAGGGCTATTGGGTTGTAACCTTTAAGCACAAGGCCCGCTTCAAGCTTGGCTGAAATTATGTCAAACATATATGCCCGCTCTGAATTGAATGGGTACTTCGCAAGCCGAAGATTCATAATGTTGTATGTTGTTGTCGTGAAGAGCTCGGTTTCTGTCTTTTTTACTACGCTATCCAAAACATCACCGCAAAGAAGATTCCACACCGCTTGACTTGAAAAACTCACATAGATTGAAAACTCTCCGTTGTTGACGTGGTTGCCAATCCCAATATGTTTTTTTTCAATGTCTTCTTTTTGTGCCTCGCTTAAATCCGGATTTGCTTCAATCTCTCCGCAGATAAGCCCTTTGAGAGATGTAACAATCACGTCTTGAAGTTCGGCGAGGTCTGTTTCAAGTTCGGTTATTGTCTTTCCGAATGCGTCGGCGGTTTCTTGGGTGTAGTTGTAAGTAACCATTTCAACAACCTTCCCAGTTGGATAGGTGATTGACCCAATGGCAACCGATGAGAACCCCGAAGAAATTGTCCAAAAGCCCACCATAATCAGGGCAAGAAAAAGTTTTTTCATAATGTCCTTTTTTTTAAGAATATGTTTTATTTTTTGAAAAAAGCACAAAACTTTAGGAGCGAGCCTAAAGCGTTGTGCTCAAGTGATTGACATAAAGTGCAAAGTGTAGAAGATGATTTCTTTATGTCTATCACGAGCATATAATAACATATATTTTTCTAAATTGCAAGAGCTTTTTCAAGATTTGTTCAAAATTTTTTAGATTTTTTTCAAATTTTTCAAAATTCGACACATTTCGACGATTTTCGATGTTTTTCGACAAGGTATTAAGGAGTTTGCAATAGGATTATTTTAAGTTTGTTATGTTTGAATGCAAATTTTCCCAAGTCTTGAAGATTTTTAGGTCAAATTTTGTTCCCACTTGAAGATTGGAGCGTCGCTTCCGTTGACAAAAACGAGTCCGCTGGCATTAAGTGCTGAGATAAGTGCAATTTGTGTAAGCCCGCTTGCATCTTTTGCAAAGTTTGAAAGTGAGGTGTTATTGCTGATGTAAGGGGTTTTGAAATAATAGTTTTGATATGCTGAACTGCTGAATGAACTGTTGAATTTACCAAACAATGTTCCTCCAACATAATTTGAGTTGATTTGAGTGGCACTTGAAGTTGAGAATGAGTTTGAGATGTTATAGTTGTAAGAATATCCCACAAGCCCACCAACTGCAACGTTGTTTGTTGAAGCGGTTGCAAATGCAAGACTTCCTTTATTGTAACAGCTTGTAAGAGAACCGAGTGTATCATTCATACCAACAACTCCGCCCGCCATAACACGAGGGTTTGCACTGCTTGTAGTGATTGAAATGCTTGCTTTGTTGTAGGCTTGGACTACACTTCCGTTACTGTAAGCACTTACGCCACCAACCCAAACATCTGTGCCGACTGCGTCAATGCTTGCATTGTTTCCGCAGTAAGAAATACTTGCATTCATATTGTTCTTACCGACAATTCCGCCAATATAAAGTGATGAAATTGGGTTTGAAACAACGCCGTCAGCCCTAGTCGAGATTGTAGCGGTGCTTTCTGCTATTGCATATTCAACTTTTGCATAGTTTATTCCAACGATACCGCCAAGGGTTAGGCTTGAAAGTCCGATTGTAAACTCTCCTTGTGCATTTTTAAGGGTAAGTGATGATAGGCGAACATTTGTGATAAGTCCATAGTTTTCAGCCACAACACCGCCTGCAACTTGACTTGCGTTTGTGATTGAATTGAAGTCTATTGTTGCCTTAACTTTGAGGTTTTTCACAATACCGCTTGCCTCAACTTGTCTAAACAACCCGAGCTTATCGCCGTCATAAAGTGCTGTGATGCTGTAAGTTACTGTAAATCCTTGTCCGTCAAGAGTGTTTGCAAAGCCTTTGAAGTCAACAAAGCCTTGAGACTCAATTCTTTCTCCAATCATATTCTTGACTCCCGCAATATTGCCTTGAAGTGCAAATGTAAGTGTTGTGCTTTCGTCTTGAATCTTAACATTAACTTCAGTGGTTTTGTCCATATATACAACCGTATAAGAGTTAAGATATTCATATTTTGCAAGGCGTTTGTTGAGGTTGTCGAAGTTTGCAGAGTTGACTTTAAGTGGGTTTGCACTTGAACCGTAAGCGTTTTGTTTGAGGAATGTTATTCTTGTTTGAGAAGTGGTCTTATCAAACAATTCAGAGGTTTCCGCAAAGAGGTTAAGGCTTGCACCAAAGAGGTTGTTTTCAAATGTTGTTTCGCATTCTGTGTAGAAGCTCATAAGTGTTTGCTCTGCACCCGGATTGAGTGAAACAGCAACTGCCACTTTATGTGTATAGCCTACAACCACTGGGCTGAACACTATGCAAGGTGTGTTTTTGCCACTAATTTGCTTAACTTCATAATACTCTTTTCCATACTGCACGCCTGAGGCGATGTTGTAATAGTATGTCGCAACAAGGTTTTCACCGCTGTAAATTTCATCTTTAACCACATAGCCAAACGCAAGTGCGTTTTCTCCGGTTGAGTTCTTGTCTTGGAATTGAACTGCCCAATAGAATTCGCCTTTTGCTTCATCGAAGTAAACTGCGTCGAGGGCGTTTGGAGTTGCGTATTCAAATGATTCAGACCAATTTGATTTGAGGTATTTTGAATTTCCAAGAGGCACAACTTGAATGCTGTATGTCATAGTCTTGATACCTCTGCCCATAGCGTTAATATCTATGGTTGCTTTTCCGTTTGCGTATTTAACAACGCTGTTGTAGTTTGAATCCGTTGTGAGAACATACTTAAATTCACTGCTGTCGTTTGCTTTGTATTTGATGTTAAATCCAGTTTGAATTCCTGATTGTGGATAGTCAAACTCGATGAAGTTTCCAGTCTCGCCCGAATAGGTGTTTATCTCAACATTTGGTGCTGGGATTTTTCCGAAACTGATTGCGTTTGAATAGATGTCGACGAGTTGTGCATAGCCACTAAACACTGAATTTTCTTGATATGTCTTGATTTTTGCCTTGTAAACCAATTCTTGAGAGTTTACAATCTCTTCATCGGTCCACCAAGCTTTTTCTGTAAGTTGATATTCTTTGACAACTGCATTGTTTGAAGCAAGGAAGATTTGCACGAAGTATTGCAAGCTTTCTGCCGAATTCCAAACAAGTTCACCGTTTTGTATCCTAATATTTGTTGGAGGAGTTGCCTTTTTGAAGTTGAGTTCAAAAGGCGTTCCAAGAAGTTGATAATAACTTTGTCCGTTGTGTGAAATCATTGCATTTGTGAGGTAGTCTTTTGTGCTGTTTTCAAAGTAAAGATAAGGTTGAAGCATAAGCACATAACTTCCCGCAGTGCCATAGTTTGTAAAGTCAAAATAGAAGTTTCCTGCGTCATCAATTTGTTGTGAAATTATTTGAGAGGTAAGCTCTGTTGAATATATATCCTCAACATCCTTGTTTAGGGCAAGGCGATAACCAATAGTCTTTATAAGGTCGCCTTCTGGGTTAACTGAGCCGTCATTTCCAAGTGGAATCCATTTGAGGTATCCATCTTCAACAAACACTCCGTCAACTGCACTAAGCATATGCCCTTTGATGCCGATGTCGTTGTTTATTTTTGAAGACATAAAGTAATTCTCGCCCTCTTTCATAAGGTTGTTGTTTGAACCGAGAGCCCTGAAACAGAATGTGTTGAATCCTTCGTCTTCTGCTTCATAAGTTGTTGCATCTGGTTTGTTTACAACGTAGTATGACTCAGTTTCTGGGATATCCACGATAAACCCAAGTGCGTTTGTGATTTTTTGCCATTCAAATTGCCCAAACTTATTGACGCTGACATCCATTGTGCCAAGCTTTGTCAAACTACATTCAAACACTTTTCCAGAAATCACATAAACATTGTCGCCGTCGTCGTTTTGGGTGATAGACCCAAGGGCCCTAAGGGCAAGGCTGTATCTTGTTGAAGGTGTGAGTTCGTCGCCAATCCAACTTGTTTCGGCTTGAACAATTCTGTTTGTGTTTATGCTGTCTTTTGTGATAACTTCATACTCTTTCGAAGCCACAAGGCTGTTCCAGTTGAGTGTGCCATTCTTCATATAAGGTGTAAGCTGTGGAAGAACGGTTACGTCAAGGACATTAGACTTTTTGCCAATAACAACATTGGTTGAGTCGCCCGCAGAAACCACAAATATCTTTGTCATTTTTGGAAGAAGAATCTCTTCATCGACAAGGTCAGAAAGGTTTGCCATAAGTTGCCCGTCAGTGCCCGTTGGGAGGCCTTCGGTTCTTAGAAGCTCGAAGCGGTTGCCGTAATTGTCTTCTGCATATATTATATATACAGTATTATTAGAAGTAGTATTACTATCTATAATAGCCTCGTAGGTTGGAACTGGGATGTTGACTGAATTCCAAACAAGCATAAAGTCGCCTTCAACTTCTGTTATATGCACTTCTGTTGGTGCAAATGGAATGTAGATTGTTTGAAGTTCTGTGAAGTTTGAAGAAAGCCAGTCCATTGTGTTTCCGTTTTGGCAAAGAGAGAGGTTGTATTCTCCGGCTGGGATAACTGCTGTTTGCGTGCTGAGTTCTTCAAAAAGTGTTCTTATGGTTGGATAACCAAACTCGCCTTTTTCTGCGAAGCTGAGAATACTCACAAGGCTTGCATTTTCAAAGAGGTTTTTGAGGTGTCTGATGTAATACCCCATAAATTCATTTTCGCTTGCATAAACTCTGTTTGAACCGGTGTATAACGCCTTGCTTGAAGTGTAAGAAATTGGGAATTTGCTTTGCACTTCAGAGAGTGCAGTTTTTGCAAGGTTTACGATTGTGTTGAAGTTTTCAAGTTGCGATTGAGTGAATTTAAGCAAGTATTCTCCACCAATCTCAAATTCGTAATTCACGTTTGTGTAAGTGTTTGTAAGAGAAATTGTAAAGTCAGAGAGATTGAAACCTGTGTAAGGTGAGAAAATCATACTGCTTGAATTGAATACGCTTGCAAGATAGTTTTCAAAAGCTGAGAAGTTTTCTCTTGAAGGGTTTGATTTCATATTTGAAAGAATGCTTTCAAAGGCTGATTGATTGAATGTATCAAGCGAACTCACTCCATCACCAAACATCAATGCTCCGTCAAACACAGAAAGTGTGTCTGGTATTTGCATTTTTTGGAGGTTGATTGCATCGGCGTATTTGTCATTTCCGATTGCGAATGAGTGCATATACCTTGCCTCTGGGCTGAACAATACATCCATATCTGATGAGACTGCAATAACTCGAACGTCAAGAGAGACACTCTCATTGCCTCCAAACTCGCTTGGAACAACAAGGAAGTTATCTCGAAGGAGTGTATCGCCGTCCTTCTTGTATTGATTTCCGTTGATGTAGAGATAATATCCGTCGGCTCTGTCAATGCTTGTCCACTCGATTGTGTCAACATTGACTGAGATAACTGGTTCTGCCAAAATGTAGAAGTCTTTTGATTTTGTAAATGTTGAGGTCAGGAAGTAGAATCCACCGCTTTCAATATCCGAACTTCCAATAGAAGCAAAGTTGTAAGCCAAGTATCCCCCGCCCATAAGAACAGAGATTGAGAAGGTTACTTTTGCTCTATTTGTAAGTTGATTTTGAAGCATAAGGGATTGATATTGCCCGTTGCTTTCAAGAAGCACGCCATACGCACCCGCACTTGCATACAAACGGAATTGTTTTTTGCTGAGGTCTCCATTTGCGTTTTCAAGAGTGAGAGATATGTCCTCTTTTGCGTTTGCGTTTTCAAGAAGTTTGATTTTGATTGGGTTTTCGTTGTAGTCGCTGTAAAGCACTTTACTGCTTGAACTCATTGCACGTATTGAAACTGTGTAGAGTGTGTCTGTCTTAACGCTAGAAGAAGTGAAGTTTGCAACCATTTGAGTTTCACTTGTGAAGTTTAGGGCATTTGAAAAGTCTGAAAGTCTTACAGTGAATGAACTTGTCCCGTTGTCAAATTTTGCGATATAGTATGTTGCACCTGGCACTACGTCAAAACACAAGAATCCAAGATGTGTTTTGAGGTTGTTTGTCGCCATAAGTTTTGTAAATGTTTGGTCGCTCACAAGAAAAGCACTGTCGAGAATAACCGAACTTGAAATTCCCTCCGTTGTGATGTTTCCAAGAGCCTTGATGTTGAGGTTTATTTGTCCACTTGAAAGCCCGTCCAAGATTCCTTTAAGTTCGCTTGTAAAGACCTTCCCTTTGCTTTGCCAGAATTTGTGGAGACCTGTATTTTCTCCGTCAACTGCACGCACAAGATATGCACTTGTGTTTGTACTTCCACTGCTTGACCAGCTAAGCACACCGCTTGCAGACTTAAAGTTTGCGATACTGCTTTGTGTTGTGAAAGTTATGGTTGTTGTTGGCGAGTTGAAGTAATCCCCACCGCTTGCATTTGAAGAGATGTAAAGTGTTTTTTGACCCGCACTTGTTCCGTTTAAGAACGCTTCGAATTCGTCATAAATTTCAAAACTTTCTGTGTTTTCTTGACTTGTGAGGCTTGTGCTTCCAATCTTAAATGTATAAGAAGTTGCAAGTGGTTCGCCCTTAAACTCTAAGAAAGTCTTACTGCTAAGATATTCCAAAACATCCACATCACTGCTGTAATTGTCTGTGTTTGTGAGGGTTTCACGCACAAATTCAATTTCCTTTGGTGCTTCAAGTCTTGTTGCAGTGTGGGTGCCGATATCACTTGAAACGACGTTCAAAACACCGCTTTTGGGCTTAGATTGGAAAGCAAAGTCATACTCTCCACTCGTCCAAGTGTTTGGATAATAATACGAATATCCCGTCATATCATAGTTTGAAAGAATGCTAACGCTACCGCTAGTGATATTCACATAATTTTTTGCAAGGCTTGAAACAACTGCGTTGTTTGATTCTACAACCACATCGCCGTCAGTGAAAGCAAGGCTCATAAAGTTTGGCTGAATGTCGATTGTTGGAGTGCTGAGTTTGTAGGCAAAAACTCTGAAAGATGCACTGTTGAGGACAAGTGTTCCATCCCAAGTCCCAACGGCAGGTCCGCCCGCATTTCCATAAACACGAATGTCAAACGCAAATTCGCCGACAGCAAGCGGATTTGAAAGATAAGCATCCAAAATATCGCTGTGGGTTGAAAGTGTTTTGTCGAGTTCTACGCTGTGTGTGTTTCCTTGATAACCATTTGGGGTTGACGCAAGCACTTCAAAATAATAGCCAGTGAAGTATGCTGTTTCGCTTGAAGGTGTGAAGTGTGCGACTCCCTCAGCGTCGATGTAGGCGTTGTTTATGCTGTTAAGTCTTACAATCTGAATTGCGTTTGAAGGTTTTGAGGTGAGAAAGTTGTCATTTGCTCTTGCAACAACCTTGATTTCGTATTTCCCCGCATTGCCAAATTGTTGTTCGAGTGTGATTGAGTTTGAAGTTAGGGGTAAATCGCTTTCAAGCATAACCCCGTTGATGTAGAGTTCATAATAATCCGCATTTGCAACCGCATCCCAAGAGATATTAACGTTTTCTTGGGTTACAAACCCTGTTGCTTCGTGTGCTGGACCCGCAACTTGTGCGGTTACGTTTTGTGGGCTTGAAAGTCTTGCGTCAATACCAAATGCTGTTGTGTTTGATTGGGTGAAGTTTTGGCTGTTTGCACTTTCGCCCGAAGACTTAACAAACGCATTAACAGTGAAAGGTGCTTCGAAGTTTTCTGGGATAGTGTAAGCCGATGTATATTTTTGAAGAGCGACAAGCGTTTTGCTTGTGTCTTTGATTTCAAACCAAATTTCCGCAAAGTCATAAAGGCTTGAATCTGCCGAACTTATTTGAATTTGGTTTTCAACGATACTTATTGTAGGGGCCAAAAACTTGTAGGCTGAAATTTTAAGTTTTTCGCTTGTGAGAGTGGTTGTTTTGTTTCCGATAAGAGTTATTTGAAGTCCAAAAGCCCCATCGTTAAATGCACTTAGAAATGCGTCTTGAGAGATGTCGATATTTCTTGCTGAAATATCTTTAATGGTGCTATTTGTGGTGCCATTTGCATCCAAGATTTCAAGAGTGAACGTAAACTCCCCTGCATAGTTGTTTGCAAAACTGTTTACGCCATAAGTTGTGTAGTATTCCCCGCTGATTGCGAGTGCTGTTGCTTTGTCAAGTCTTGCAATTTGAGTGCCACTAGAAATGCTACTGCTTATCTTCTGCTCTGCTGTTGCTTGAATCTTGACTGTATAAGAACCTGCAGAGTTAAAGTCTGTTGTCGTTTCGAAAGTGGTGCCGGTTATGTCAAAGTATGTTTGAACTTCCCCGTTTGGAAGAGTGATAAAAATGTTATATTTTTCTGCAAGGGCCACTGCTGTCCAAGAAATTTGGATGGTTGTCTGTGCTTCGTCAAGGGCCACGATTTCTGGAGCGGTTGGGGTTTCGAGTTTGATTATTTCCTCAGAATTACCGAAATTACTGCTCACGAAAATCACGCCAAATGTTTTTGAATAGGTTTGCAAGGTTTTGTTGAGGGTCGCTTTAACTTTTACGTCATAATCCCCCGCTTCTGAGAATGTTGTTGTGAGTCTTGAATCACTGAGGCTTATGAAATTGTCTGAAATATCACTTGCAAACACTTGCCACTGCCCGTCGTTGTAGGCGTATTCGAGGTTGTAGGCAAAATCAACGCCCGCTGGCACGCTTGCCATATCCCAAGTCAAACTCTCTGCACTTTTCACGCAGTCAACAGGGCTTGTCTTTTGGAAAGTGAAAACACTTTCATCGCTGTTTAAGAAATAGTGATTTCCGCTTATTTCACTTACGAGGTTTTTGCCGATAAGTTTAACGGTTATTGTCATAACCCCACTTGAATTTAGGTCTTCAAGGGAAAACTGTGTTTGAAGTCCGCTGTAAGTTAAATCTCCACTCACTTCGAGGCTTCTCACACCATCAAGTCCAAGGCTACTCCCGTTTTGGTCGCCCACAAACTTGAAGACAGATATATGATTCCCGCTTGCGTCAACCTCTGAGGTTTCTTGCACTGACACAAAGTCAACGCTGGCAAGTTTTGTGAGTGTTGCACTGGTTTTGTCGCCGTCAAGGGTTTTTGAACTTGTTGCATAAGCCGAGCATTCATAATCCCCCACGCCCGCAAAGTTTGAAAGCGGGATTTCAAGGCCATAGTTTCTTCCTTCTTCGGCTGTCGCAAGAAGGCAATCTTCGGCATTAAGGGTCATTGCAGAGGTGCCGGAGTTTGGAGCGGTCATTTCAAATATGAATTTTGGAACGTATCCCAAAATTCCGTCCGCTGGTGCATAATTCCACAAGAATTTGATTGTGCTGTCGCCCGCAAGAATCAACATATCTTCAATGTCATTTTCTTTTACGACATCAAAACTTAATGTATTGTCTGAACTAAGGAATAAAACAGAATTGTTTTCAGTTATGCTTGTCCAGTTTGGGTTTTTGGCAACTTCTTTAACATAGAATGTAAATGCGTTTTGGATTGCTATTGTCTTTGTGGTTTCAGTTATTGTTTGAACAGAAGAGTAGACTCCGCCTTCACTTGTATAGTATTCAAAAGCCACATAATCAGGGAATAGGTCTTTGTCAAGTGAAGTCCAAGTGAACACGTTTCCGCTTTCTGTAATTTCAAGGTCAAGGCCTGTTGCTGATTGAAGTTTTGAAACTGAGAATGTAAGCGAATCAGAGTTGATGTAGTATTTTGAAAGACTGCTGTCAAAGATTCCTTCAAAATACACTTCAAAATTCTTGCTTTCGCCTTCGTTTAGGGTGAGTTCAAATGTTTTTGAAGTTGAGTTTTCTGCAATTCGCTTTCCGTTGACAACTACGTTTGCCATTTTTGAAGAAGCGAAGTTTTGGACTCTGAGAATATTTGTATCAAGGCTTCTATCGATTTGAGTTGGTGCTTCAAGTTTGGTTATTTCAAGTGTTGGGAATGTCTTTGGAACGCTGAAATCACTGTTTGGGCTTTTTATCTTAACAGAAATTTCATAAGTCTTTACATCCAAGAACTGGCTTGCGTCAAACTTGTATGAAGTGTCGGCGATTGTTGCCTTTAAGACTCCATCAACATAAACTTCATATTCGACAACAAACACAAATTCTTCTGCGTTGTCAGGTTCTGTCCAGCTTGCAATAATTCTTCCGTCAAGAAGGTCTTTTGAAAGTTTGAATGAAGAAATTTGCTCTGTTTGGAATACCTCACAAGTTGTTGGAAGTGAATAATAATACCCTTTTCCGTCTTTCAAGATGTTTGCAAAGCTTGGGCTTGCAACAACGCTGGCTGTTGCACTTGCGTATGCATTGTAAGAAACAGAAGTCTCGGTTGTGGTAAGGTTTTGCCCAAGCACTGACACAATGAAACTGCTTGCGTTTTCGACATCGTCAAAATTGAATTTTTGGTTTGTGTAGGAATACGCAAAATTTTCTGGCGCGTCAAGTCTTTGGATTTCAAAACTTGAAACATCGCTTGCTGTGTAGTAAGTCTTGTATCCGCCAATCAATTCATTGAAGTCGCTTGCGAAGAGTCTTACTTTGACAATCCAAGAGTTTTTGCTTGTGTCGAGTGTTCCGTCTGTGAGATTAAGGTCATAAACTCCGTTGTCTTCGTTAATCTTGTATTCAATCTTGCTTGTAACAATGCTTTCGGTTGCACCGCCGATGCTTACAACCTTTGTGCGGTCGGCGTTAAAGCCAAGGGCTGTTGGAGACGCAAGTTTTTGGACTATGAGTGAAGATTTCGCATCAATAAAGTAAGTTCCGTTTGCATTGGTTTTTGAGATTTTCATATCAAAAGCAAATGTATTTCCGGTTGCGTAAAGTTCGCTTGTTTGCCCAACGACTATTTTTCCATTTTCATAAACAGTTTGCACATCGGTTTTGTTGACACTCACTCCATACAAACAGCCGGCTGTTATTGCAGTAAACTTCAACACTGCGTTTCCGTTTTCTTCTGTGTAGTAAAGTTCTGGAGCTTTAAGGTTTTGCATTTTTGAGAGGTTTGTTGTATCGTTCACGCTGAATGTTGTCGCAACATCGCCGTCCATTTGGTTGGCTGGGTTGGTTGCAAAAATCTGTGCAGAGATTTCGTGTGCGTCATAATCGGTTATATCCCACAAGAGTTTGCTGTTGTATGAGGTTTTATTTTCCCCGTCATTGAGTTTTGCGTGGATTTTGTAACTTTCCCCAACGCCATTTTCAACAGCGAATGTTCTTGTGCTTAAATCAAATTTGAGGATTGCGAGCGGTAGTTTCGTGAACACGAGTTCACTTGAAGGGCTTGAGAACACATATCTTTGTTCGCTTTGTGCGACAAGGGAAACTGTGTATTCGCCCTCACTTAGGTTTGTGAAAGTGTAAGTCGTGGTTGTGAGAGGTACGTTTTTATCAACTGTTGCAGAAGAGTATGAGAGCATATAGTCGTCTGCACCTTCAACTGCATTCCAGGTCAAAACGCCGTTATTAAACGCAAGTGTTGGAGATTCAAGTTTTGTGAGTGAAATCTTTTGGCTTGTGTTTCCAAACCAGCCATCATCACTTGAAACCGCTTCCACAAAGACGCTGTGTTTGCCGACATTTAGGGCTGGCAAGGTGTAAGAAGTTGTTGAGAGTTCTTCCGAGCTTCCTTTGACGCCGTTTACGTCATAATGCACGATGTATGAAACATTGCTTCCGTTTCCGTTTGCACTCCACGAAAGTTCGTTTGTCAAGTTGTTGTATGCAAGTTCGCTTGGAGCGGAAGTAATACTGAAGGTGTATGTCTCACTGTAAGGGCTGTCTGCGAAGCTTGAATTGCCAACGGTTTTGACTCTAACGGTGTATGTACCCATTTGATTGATTGAGTATTCACAAGCGAAGTCGTCGTTTGAGACTTCCGAGCTTGAACCGTTTTTGACAACTTCAATTTTGTAAGTTGTTGCGGTAAACACCCCGTTTGCGTCTTGGACATAAACAGGGTTCCAACCGAGGGCGTGTTTGTCCTCGTCATAATGTATGTTTACTGGTGCAGAGAGTGGGGTTTTTGCTTTCTCTACAATAAGAATGCTTTGGCAGACTTTTTTTCCGTTTACCGTTGCAATAATTTCAGTCATACCGCCCGCAACAATTTCAATTTGATTGTCGTCGTTTATGATAGCGATATTGCTGTCTGCAATCTTAAACGTTACTTTTTCTTTTTCTTCAGATGTCAAGCTTTCCTTAATGAAAGCGTAAGGGTCATAGTTTCTGCCCTCTTGAATCGTGATTGAGCCTTGGCTGAATGTGAATTTGAGTGGGGTTTCTCCGCAAGCAGAAAACAGCACTGCGGGAAGCACAATGCACATAATTGCCAAAATAAGTGTTTGAATTCTCTTCATAAATCTTTTTCTCCATTGAACCTCGGGGCGGGCAACGCAGTGCGGATGCACTGCGTGCCTCGGCCTGTGGCCGAGGCGTAAATTGCCCCCTGGGGCAATTTACAGCCCGCCCCCCGTAATACAGCATTTGACACTGGGTCAGATTGCTTTATATATATAATAACACTTTTTGAGTATAATTATCAAACAAATTTCGCTGTTTTTTTTAAAAAAATTAAAAAAAATTTTAAAAAACCCCAAAAATTGCACTCGCACGCCCCAAATAGCATAAAAAACTTGCAATTTTCAAACAAATATGCTATAATAAACCCTAATTTTTAGGAGTAGAAAATGAGATTTTCAAAATATTTTATACCAACCATAAAAGAAATGCCAACTCAAACGGACTTTATCAGCCAAAAACTTATGCTTAAAAGTGGGATGATAAAGCAAGTTTCAAGTGGGTTGTTTGTTTATCTTCCAACCTTTATGAGGGTTGCGGAAAAGGTTTGCGGTATTATCAAAAGAGAAATGGAAAAGGCGGATTCGGTTCCTGCGAAATTCCCGCTTTTGATTGCACGAGAAGACCTTGAGGCGACAAACCGCTGGCAGTCTTTTGGAAAGGAGATGTTCACGCTTTTTGACCGTAACAAGCGTGAGTATGCGATTTCCCCAACCAATGAGGAGTATGCTTGTTTTGTTGCACAAAACTACATTCGTTCTTACAAGGATTTGCCTTTTTCTATCTATCAAATCCAACAAAAGCACAGGGATGAGATTCGTCCACGTGGTGGGGTTATGAGGGCGAGGGAGTTTCTTATGAAGGATGCTTACAGTTTCCACGCAGATGAAGATTCTCTTGACGAATACTACAAGAAAATGGAAAAGGCTTATCGCAACATTTTCACAAAGTGTGGGCTGGATTTTGTTGTTGTAAACGCAGACAGTGGTGCGATGGGTGGAAGTGGAAGTCAAGAGTTTATGGCCCTTGCGAAAGACGGAGAGGCTGAAATTGGCGTTTGCGGTTGCGGGTTTGCGACAAACACTGAACTTTTAAGTGAGCATATTTGCCCACATTGTGGAAAGGAACTTGAAATCCTAAGGGCAAACGAGGTTGGGCATATTTTCAAGCTTGGCACACGATACACTGACGCTTTAAACCTAAAATACGTTGACGAAAACAACCAAGAAAAGCTTATGATTATGGGTTGTTATGGTATAGGCATTGAGCGTGTGATAAGTTCTATTATTGAACAGCACAACGACGAGCGAGGGATTGCCTTCCCAAGCAATATGGCACCGTTTAAGGCGAATATTATTGTGATAAACACCAAGGACGAAGCACAAGTTAAACTTGCTGAGGAGATTTACGAAACTCTTCAAGATGCTGGTGTTGAGACGCTTCTTGATGACCGAAACGAGCGTTTTGGCGTCAAACTTGCGGACAGCGAACTCATTGGGATTCCTTACAACATCATTGTTGGCAAGCGGGCCAGTGAGGGGGTTGTGGAGTTCCAAAAAAGGCGAGGCGACAAGCTTGAAGCCCTTGCAGGCGAAATTCTTCAAAAAATCCAATAAATCCTATTTTTTAGGATTTTTTTTGTTTTTTATTTTTGTTTTTTATTTTTGTTTTTTATTTTTGTTTTTTATTTTTGTTTTTTATTTTATTAACAAAATTTCTTTTGCTTCGCAAAATTAAATTTTGAAAAAAAAATTGCGACTTTGTCGCAAAGTTTGTGGGCTACTCGCCCACACCCCGCCGGGGGAAGCCCCCCGGAAGGCATTGGCAACCGCAAGCGGTTGCGGGTGTAGTACACCATAAGGCGACGCAAGTTGCCCAATGAGAGTGGCTCTTGCCACCCCGCCTTGCCAGTGGCAAGCTTTCAGCTTGCGGGTGCATTACACCTAGCCGGCAACCCAAGTTGCCCAATGACTGGCGGTTCTAACCGCCCCCCCCGGGTGGCAGTGGCAGACTTCGTCTGCGGGTGTAGTACACCATAAGGCGACGCAAGTCGCTCAATGCAAGATATTTAATGAATAATTGAGGTCGGATTTTTAACAGGGCATATAATAAAAACCGCAACTCCTAACTCCTAACTGCTAACTCCTAACTCAATAAAACTCCTCACTCAAATTTGACGATAGGCAAATTTGGCGATAAGTTTGTCTATGCGGGCGACGGTCTTGTCGATGTTGACGTTGCGAATAACCACGTCGAAATTGTCCACGTAGCCAAGTTCAAACTCCATTCTTGAAAGCCTAAGGTCGATTTGCTTTTCGCCTCTGGCTTCAAGCCTGCGAATAAGTTCTGCTTTTGGGACTGTGAGAAAGATTGAAAGCACAGGCGTTTTGCCTTTAAGGGCTCTTGCCATATTTATTTGTCCAAGCACGCCAATATCTTTTGCAAAGTGTACGCCTTTCTCGTGGCATTCAACAACTTCTTGCAAACTTGAATTTAGTGTCCCATAAAAATTTTGGTGTATCTCCTCATATTCAAAAATCTCGTTGTTTTTGAGTTTTTCGTCGAACTCCTCTTTTGAAATGTGGATGTAATTGTCCTCGTTTGGCCTTGGCTTTCGAGTTGTGCAACTTTTGAGAAAGCGTATATTTGAATTACGCTCCATAAGTGCTTTGATTATTGTGTTTTTTCCAGAGCCAGAGCAACCCGAAATTAAGACTAACATTTTTCACTCCTTAAACAACCTCGCTTCAATTTTATGGGTTTAGCAAGGTTGTAATTTTTTAGATTTGTAGAGGCTATTATACCCCCATTCAAAACAAAAGTCAAGCAAATTGGGTTTTGTTTGAGTCCTAAATTCAACAAATTTTGACACAAAATTTTATCCTTTCATAAAATGTTGTAGGAGAAAAACAATTTATGTGTGGAATATTTGGATACGTTGGCAACGACTCTCGACTCGCCACACTCATTTCTGGGCTTAAAAGTTTGGAATACAGAGGATACGACTCGGCGGGGCTTGCCTTTTTTGATAACAATGAAATAATCCTTCGAAAGCAGAAGGGAAAGGTTGAAAACCTTGAAAAGATAATCGATATGAATCGCACTTTCAACCTCGGTATTGCTCACACTCGCTGGGCGACGCACGGGGCTCCGAGTATGCAAAACGCTCACCCGCATTTAAGCGAAAACCGAAGTTTTTGCATTGTACATAACGGAATTATTGAAAACTTTGAGGACTTAAAATCCCAATATCTTGAAGGTGTCAATTTCAAGTCTGGGACTGACAGCGAAGTAGTTGCACATCTGCTTGAAAAGTTTTTGACGGAGATGTTCTTAGTACGCTTCAAAAGGTTTCAAGTCTCGTAAAAGGCTCTTATGCTCTTGCGGTTATGTCGACGCACGAGAAGGGCAAATTGTTTCTTGCCAAAAAGTCATCGCCTTTGCTTTTTGGCGTTTCCGAAGGTGGCTGTTATTTTTCAAGCGACGTGAACACTCTTGGCCTGTTTTGTACGCATTTTGTTAAGCTTGAGGACGAGGATTTTGCGGTGCTAAGCCCCAACTCGTTTGAGGTTGTAAACTCCGGCAAGGTGCAGAGGCGTACTCTTCAAAAGTTTTGGGAAAAGAACGCACACAAGCAAAACGTTGGCTGTTTTATGGAGCAAGAAATAGCCGAAAGCCCGCAAAGTATCCTAAGCACTGCGCAAGATTTTGGGCGACAGTTTGAGGCGATTCCGAGGAGTTTTTTTGAGGGGCTTGACAAGATTGTTCTTGTTGCTTGTGGGACGGCGTATCACTCTTGTTTGGTTGGGAAGAAGTATCTTGAATCCGCCTTTAACCAGCCAATTTTAACTGAAATTGCGAGTGAGTTTATCTACTCCAACCCCAAAATTAACGCTAAAACACTGTTGATTGCGGTATCCCAAAGCGGGGAAACTGCCGACACGCTTCTTGCACTTCGGCTTGCCAAAAGGCTCGGAGCGAAAACGCTTGCCATAACCAACAACCCGACGAGTACTATCACATTTGAAGCGGAGTTTTCACTGCTTATGCGGGCGGGTTGGGAGAAGGCTGTTGCGTCGACGAAGGCGTATGTGTGTCAAATTGCTGTGTTTTATCTCATATCAAAGGCTTTAACGGGAGAATTGAACGAGGCGGTGGAGAATTTTGCGAGGCTTTCCGAGGTGTTGCAAGGGTTTAAGTTTAGGTCTTGGGCGATTAAGATTTCCGAGG
>JAFYKO010000068.1 GCA_017537515.1 Clostridia bacterium
GGTTTTGCAACTAAATTTCGACATTATTTATAAATATATATATATTATTTAGTAAAATTTAACATATTATACCAAAAAAAGCCATATTTTTACCCTCCAAACCCTCAAAATTGACATTTTTTTTAAAAAATCTACCACTTCAAGAATGTCTAAATTTGAGATTTTTTGTAAATTTTATAAAAAACCTTAACAAAAAAACGCCTTTCGGCGTTAGTTTTAGAAACTGAATGGGTCAAAAGGTGCAGGCTTGTTTTTGTAGACAAGTGAATTTCTCTTTTTGATATCGTAGAATATTGCTTGTTCGTCAAAAGGCATTGCAGGGACGTATTCATCTGCGACAGGGTCGAGTGCAAACTCCTTAACTTGGAAGTATTGCGTAAGTTTTGTTTTGATTGGGTCGCTTTGGAAGATTTTTACTATTGCAGTTCCGAAAGGAAGTTGCCCAAGTTCGTAAGGGCCGATAAGTGGCCTTGTAACAAGTTGAGTTGAGGTTGTTGTCGAACTTCCTTGTTCTTTCTTTTCGGATTTGCTTTTTGAAACGTTTGACATTTCAAGAGATACTTCTCCACACATTTTTGAAAAGTCTTCTTTTGTCTTTTGGTCGTCGGTTCCGAGATAAATCTGAATGTTGCAGTTGCCTCGGATTGTGTCTGCGACTTCTTTCCCATATTTGTTGTCAAGTTGTGAATAGGATTGAACGACAAGTTCGAAGAAAATTTGACGAGAACGAGCAACGGTGATGATGCTATCCATTTTTTCAATTTTTGGAAGGTTTGCGAATTCGTCAAGGAGGAAATACACTGGTCGAGGCAGTTTAAGTTCTGTTCTATGGCTAGCAATTTCAATAAGTTTTTTGTATATTTGAGAAATACACATAGTTGCGATACAGTGCCTGCTTTCTTTTTCGTCTGGGACCTTAATGAAAAGCACAGTAGGTTTGTCAACGAAAGTGTCAAATGTCATATCACTTTTGCTGGTTGCGTAGCAGATACCCATATCTTGGAAAATAGCGATTGCAGAGTAGAGGATACCCATATAAGATTTTGTTGTTCCTGGAGCGTTGTTGATTGCGGTTGATGTAAGAGAAGCAACTTTGCTGAACGTCCCACGGCTTCCGCAATAGTCTCTGAGAGTTCCGTAAGGATTGTCAGGGTCGTCATCACGAGTTGTAGCAATTTTTGCGAGGTTGTAGAAGTTGAATTTATCAATAGTCATTCCGAGTTCAGGTTTTTCGCTGTCTTCAAGCATTGCAAGCATAATACCATACAAAAGGTCTTGGGCACCACGCTCCCAGCTTGATTCGTTTTTGTTTGTAATAGGCACAACATTTGTAGCGATTTCACGAAGTTCGTTTTCGGCTGCGTCAATAAGTTCTTGTTTTTTTGCTTTTAGGTCGTTGACCAGTTGTCCTTTTTCGCCATACGCCATACCATTATATTCATACCAAGTTGCTTGGCCCTTAAAGTCCGGAGTTTCCTTTAAGTGGAATGCGGAAGGCTTGCCACCGTTGTGAATCTTAACTTCGCTTTCAATGTTTTTGGCTCGGTGGTATTGTTCATAAGCATTTTGCATAGGATTCCAGCGAGTTGAAGCAAAAGGGTTACGAAGGTCGATTGACATAATTCTGTAACCCTCTTTGCGAAGTTGTTTTGAGTGGTTGATGTAAAGTTCGCCTTTGGGGTCAGTGATAACAAGACAAGGTTTTTGGGCGGTGTGTGAAAGGATTCTGATTGCAGGGTCGATGATAAATGTTGTCTTACCAGAGCCGGTTGTACCAATGACAAGTGTGTGGATTGGCTTATACATATTGACTTCCAGTTTGTTTTTGACAACTTCATTTCTTATGACAATTCCGCTGTCCTTAACACTTGGAAGAGTTGCCCAAGTTTGGAAGTTGTAGCGTTTGTCTGTTTGAAGTTCTTTTGTTGAAACCCATTTTGCGTCGTAATACTGAGCCATTTTTTCGCCCGATTTTGTTTTTCCAATACCAGCGTCGCTGTCTTTTTTCTTGAGTGGTTTTCCCATATAATACACAAGCATAGCCGTTCCGCCACAGACAGCCCCCGCAAGTGCATAAAGAGAAGTCAAGAGTTTGCCGATGTTTTTTGTTCCTTCAACA
>JAFYKO010000069.1 GCA_017537515.1 Clostridia bacterium
AAGAATCAAATAAATGAACGCATCACCCTCGCTTGCACAGTCTGCAAAGAGAGAAATTATGCTACAACAAAAAACAAAAAGAACAACCCAGAAAGAATTGAGCTTAACAAGTTTTGTCCAAAATGCAAAAAAACAACATTGCACAAAGAAACAAAATAAGGAGATGGTTGAATGCCAAGTAAAAATACAAAGAAAAAAATGAAAAACAGTGCAAAAAGCACTCAGCATAAAAAACCTGAAGAACTCGAAGTTGTAAATTCTTCAGAAGTCCAAGCCGAAGAGACAACCGCTCAAGAACCAGCGAACGCTGTTGCGGAAACCGAGGTTAAGGAAAAAATCGAAGTCAAAGAAGAGCCAAAACAAGAGCAAAAAGCGGAAAAGAAAACAACCGCGAAGAAAAAAGAGAAGAAACCTTCAAAAATAAAGACGAAAACAAAAGAAGTTGCGTCAGAACTTAAAAAAGTTACGTGGCCAACCTTCCCTCAAGTAGTCAAGAAAACCGCAACCGTTTTGGTGGTTGTGCTTGTTTTTGCAGTCGTTCTTCTCGGAATCGACAAGCTTTTGCAAGTGGTTTACGACGCATTTATTGGAAACCTCAAATAATTTCGCTTTGCAAAATATTAAAAATGAATAATGAATAATTTAGGATTTATTTTAAATACCAAATTTCTTGTAAATGGCTGTTTTTGATAAAAATTAGCAATTTAGAAGAAGTTGAGTCATATTAAATATTTCCCATTCAAATATAAACATTATTTGTTCATTATTCATTATTAATTATTCATTAATTATGATAAAAGGAGAATACGTTGGAAGACGCAAAATGGTATGTGCTTCATACATTTTCCGGGTATGAAAATGTCGCAAAAGACAACCTCCAAAACGTTGTCGAAAAGTTTGGTCTCGAAGACAGAATTTTTGACATTGTGATACCTATGGAAGAGGTTATTGAAGAACGCAACGGAAAGAAAAAACTTATTCGCAGAAAAGTTATGCCTTGCTATCTTATCGTTAAGATGATTTATGGCGACGATATTTGGCATAATATTACCAGAACACGTGGGGTTACGGGGTTTGTTGGGCCAAAAGGCCGTCCGCTTGCACTTACGGACGACGAAGTTCGCAAGCTTAGACTCGAAAAAATCAAGGTTGACCTCGAACTTCATATCGGCGATAAGGTTGAAATTATCGACGGGCCTCTCGACAAGTTCGTAGGCACTATTGTGGAGTTTGACCCTAAGGAATACACCGCCAAAGTGATGGTTGAGATGTTCGGGCGTGAAACTGAAACAATCTTGGACTATTCACAAATTAGGCTTTTGGATATCGAAGAGGCTTAATTCCGCCTCGCCGACGCTCGGCGGAATTAAATTAGCAATTAGAAATTAGCAATTAGCAATTAAGGTTTTTATTTATTAATTCCGCCTCTCTACCGAGCCGGCGGAATGTTTCCCATCTTTTTAATATCTTTTTGGTTTATTCTTTGAAATCGGAACGCCGATGAGCAACCTCTATCGGCAACCCGATTTCTTCGACTAAACGCAAAAATCTTATTAAAAATATGGCTTGCCAGACGCCTAAACAAACATCCTTACAATCCAATTTGTACGTTGATTGAGAGGTTTGGAGGGGCGGAGTGAGGTGTTTGCCCGCCGAAGGCGTTGGAACACCTCGCCCGCCCGGGAAAGCACACGCCCTGTAATAAAAGATGGCAAATATTTTGAGATAGTGGGAGAGAGGTATTGCCACCGCTCAGTTACCACTTAAAAGGAGTGAAAAAATGGCAAAAGCAAAGAAAGTCGCAGAAGTTAAGTTACAACTCCCTGCGGGCAAAGCGACACCAGGCCCTGGCGTGGGTTCTACACTTGGACCACACGGTATCAACCTCGGTGCGTTTATCAAGGAATTTAATGACAAAACCGCTCAACAAGTGGGCCTCATTATTCCAGTTGTGGTAAGCATCTACGCAGACAGAAGTTTCTCACTCGTGTTGAAAACTCCACCTGCTCCAGTGCTTATCAAAAAGGCTGTGGGACTTGATAAAGGTTCTCCAAAGCCAAATAGTCAAAAAGTCGGAACAATCACAAAAGCACAAGTTAAAGAAATCGCAACAACTAAGATGCCTGACCTCAATGCGTCATCACTTGAACAAGCTATGACAATGATTGAAGGAACAGCACGCAGTATGGGCGTTAAAGTAGAGGAGGGTGAATAAAAATGGCTATTAGTAAAAGAATGAAAGAAGTAAAAGCACAAGTTGATTCATCTAAACTTTACGAAGTGAAAGAAGCAATCGACCTTGCTATCAGCACAGCGAAGACAAAATTCGACGAATCTGTTGAACTTCACCTTAAACTCGGTGTTGACGGCAGAAACGCTGACCAACAAGTTCGTGGCGTTGTTGTGCTTCCAAACGGAACTGGTAAAAAAGTTAAGGTTCTTGTTATCGCAAAAGGCGACAAAGCCGACGAAGCTGAAAAAGCGGGTGCGGATTTTGTTGGTGCGGAAGAAATCGTTGCCAAGATTCAAGGCGAAAACTGGCTTGATTTCGACGTTTGTATCACAACCCCTGATATGATGGGTGTGGTTGGACGTATCGCACGTGTGCTTGGACCTAAGGGTCTTATGCCAAACCCTAAATCTGGAACAGTTACAACCGACGTTGTGAAAGCTATCAACGACGTTAAAGCTGGTAAGGTGGAATACAGACTCGACAAATTCAACAACATCCACGTTATTCTTGGAAAAGTTAGCTTCGGGACTGAAAAAATCGCTGAAAACTATGAGACAATTATGAGTGCGATTCTTAAGGCAAAACCTGCCGCAGCCAAGGGCCAATACCTCAAAAACGTGTCAATCTGCACTTCAATGGGACCTGGAATCAAAGTTAATGCACGTTCATAATAAATTCCGCCTCTCTACCGAACCGGCGGGCGGTTAGAACCGCCAGTCATTGGGCTTCGCAATTAATAACTAAAAGCGTCAGCCCAATGAGAGTGGCTCTTGCCACCCCTCATATTTAAGTTCTTTTTGATTTTCTCTTTGAAATTAGAACATCCGCAAGGAACCTTAGCGGATAACCTAATTTCTTCGACAAAATTCAAAAATCTCCTTAAATCTGAGGCTTGCCACACCCCCAATTATATGGTGGTTGTGGGTGGGCTGTACGTTTTATTAGTACGTTAAAAAATCT
>JAFYKO010000003.1 GCA_017537515.1 Clostridia bacterium
CTTTTGGCGAAATACTTTGCAAACGGAACCCCCGTAAGGAACCTTGACGGGGAACCCGTTTGCTTTGTCTTTCATCCAAAATCTTATTGAAATTGAGGCTTACCACACCCCCAATTAAACGGTAGTAGTAGGCGTGGTTTGCGTTTTTTGAATTGTTTTTATTTATAAATTTTATCAAATTCGGCGAATTCTCGCCAAGAATTTTCAAAATAAATTTCGTCGCAAGCGACGGGCAACGAACGTTCGTTGCATCCCCGCCCGGTTAGAACCGGGAGTCAGTGAGCTGACGCTTCTTAATTGCCGAGTGTAAGCCCTAAGCCCCGGGGCGGGCGTAGGTTCACTGACAACTTCGTTGTCGCAGAACCTACACTCCGCCCCTTGAAAATATCAACCTTTTATTTTCATTGCACGATAAGTAATACACCTCTTTTCGGCGTTTGCGAGGCCTCAATTTTAATAAGATTTTGGATGAGAGGCGACGGGTGCCTGAGGCACCTTGCAGTGGGCAACTAACGTTGCCTGGAGGTGTATTACACCCGCAACCACTTGTGGTTGCCAATGCCATCCGGGGGGCTTCCCCCGGCGGGGTGTGGGCGAGTAGCCCACCCGCCTTGAAAAGGCGGAAGATGTTGTTTGCCCCAAAGGGGCAAAGAATATTCTTTCCTCTTGCGAAAGCAAGAGAAAAAATATTATTTCTGCCTTGGAAAGGCGGAATAACGGTTACCTGTATTTCCTCGCTGGTAGGACTTTATCACGCTTTTGGGCGATTGCTAGGCGAATTGCACCTTGATAGCGTGAGGCCCAAAGGTCAGAGTCTGCGTAGTCGCCGATTATCAAGAAATACTCTCGGGCCATTCCGTAGGCTATGACTTCGGGCAGGATTTGGCCGGCGTACACGGGCGTGTTCGAGTCGATTGCAATATTTTCCGGCAAGTAGGCGTAGACAATTTCGGCGTCTTGGGTTTTCGCCTCGATGTGTGTCGGGTAAAGCTGGTATTTGACTCTTCGGCCGTCGGCGTTGGTCAAACTTTTGATTTGTGTCAGCGGTTTTTCGAGTTGGTCAAGCCCGAGTTTATTCTCGCTGAACGTTACTTTTTGTTTATGTAGCAGTGGCACGTAATTTGCAGAAATTTCTCTGTAAACCAAGTTGAACGCTCGCACAAGCAAGTCTAAGTCCGCTTGCTGGTCGGCGGTCGGGTTCGCTCCGCTTTCGGTTATTGGTTTGAGTTTGCTTAGTTCCGGTTTGCCGATGAAAAGCGTTGCGTCGTTGATTGCGTCTTTGATTGTCATTCGTTTAACTCCTTTAATTTCTCGAGTGTGTTTTTAACTCGGGTTTTTTCCAACTTTGCGTTGGCTTTGTCGATTTCGTCTAGTATTTTTTCGAGGTTTTCTATCCTCGTTTTTTGGACGAGTGTTATTGTCCGTTCGTCCAAAGTGTCGTATGGGACTGCCACGCAAAACGTCGTCGGCTTCCCTTCTCTGTGGTGCACTTCATACCTCCCTCGCTCCTCCTCGTACACCACGTAATACCCTCCGTCCACCTCTCTCAACCTCTCTCCTATAAAATATGTATCTGTCTTTATTTCCATTTTTTTAATTATTTTTAATTAATTTATTTTTTTTGAATTTGAAAATTCGGCGAATACTCGCCAAGAATTTTCAACCAAAATACCGCCTTGGAAGGCGGTGGGGGTTCCGCACTTGCGTGCGGGCAACGAACGTTCGTTGCATCCCCGGGTGGCAGTGCCACCTTTCCATAGGACGGTCGTTCGGCTGAAATACTTGTAAGTCTGATTTCGTACGAAAGCAAGTTACAATGACTGGCGGTTCTAACCGGGTGCCTGAGGCACCACGCATTGGCGGGCTTTCAGCCCGCAAGTGTATTACACCTTACAAGCGTCAGTACATTGGAGTGGTGGCACTGCCACCCA
>JAFYKO010000070.1 GCA_017537515.1 Clostridia bacterium
AATTCAATACACCCTTGTCAACTAAAATTTTACATTTTTTGATAAATTTTTTGAACTTTTTTTTATTTTACATATAACAACAAATAAACTCTTGTTTTCGCACGTAATACAGCCTTACAAGCACACAAGTTGAACGACCGTCCTATGCAAGGTGCCTCAGGCACCTGCTAACTCCTAACTCGCCGGCTACTTTGCCCATCTCGTCATGTGAGTAGTTACTTTTTTAACGACTTCCACCATGGGGTGGTTTTGTATTTTTCCACAAGCTTTTTCGCCTCTTCCATACTGATACCCTCTTTCTTTTTGTTGCCAGAGTTTGTTGTGCGATGGTCAACAAAAATATCTTCCCCTCGGTTTTGTCTATATATCCATGTTCTGATAGTGCCCTGCGGAATTCCGTATTCCTCGGCAAGCGAAATCGTCTTACGCCCTTCTTTATGCTTATCTAAAATTTCTTTCTTTAACTCAGGTGAGTATGCATTGAATTTTTGTTTTGTTGGTGCCATAAATACTCCTATTATCCCATAAAGATATCCTTCATTAGTGAACCATTATTGGCATTATAACACAAAGGTTTTCATTATGCAACTCTTTTTGGTTTTTTTGTACAAAATTCCACAATCTCATCATTATTTATTTGCAACAACATATGCTAAGGCAATCCATACAAACAGCCAAATAGACACGGGCATTTGCTGGTGATTTGTTTGTAAAAATCTATTAAATAGAGGTTTTTTAATATATTTACTTATTTAACATTTTTAATATTTCCTATTGTGGCATTATTAAATTCAAATTTAAATGAACCACGCACCTTTGTTGAATAATTTTCTAAGTCATAGGTGTTTATTTTATCTCTTGAAAGCAAATAATTGGCGTTTTGCGTTTCATAAAAACCATAATTTCTTGCCTGGAAAATTGAAACAACATTTTTGGATGAAATTTTTTCAGATAAATTCCTTGCTTGGCTTGTCCCAATATTTTCAACACCAAACAAGAAGCAAGTACCATCAACCTCAACAAGCACTGCTTTCAAATCTTCACTTCCCAAATTGAAGCTTTCCACACAAAAATCTCCTACTTCTTTTTCGCCAAATGTTTTAAACATTAGTGTTTTGACCTTATATTTTTCTTCAAATTCTTCGACTGCGTCATTACGTACGCCCAATACAAACAATGCATCGACTTTTGAAACTCTATTGTAGGTGAGATACTCATCCAAATATCCCATATCTCCCATATCCGAAATTACAAAAGTTTCTCCACCCTTGCTGGTTATAACTGCACAAATAGAATAGGAATTTAATTGCGTATAAGTATTCTTGTCTGGCAAAGGTGCAAATGCAAATGCGGAAGTGTAGGCACTGCCTATGACTATCACGCATAGGGCAAGCACAAATTTCTTGCCGGCTTTCAGCATTAGCATTGGGCTTAATATAAACAACAGCACATAAAACATAAATAGGCCCATTGTTCCCAAAATATGAAGGGATATAACCGACCACTCAAGGCTCGCAATAAACTCAACAACCATTACAATAAACTTAAACATTATCTCTGGTATAAAAAGCAGAAAGCCCAAAAACCTAAACACACAAGTTATTGCAACTAAAATAAACAGCAAGGAATATGCAACTGTGAAAACTGGTATGCAGATAAGGTTTGTAACAAACGACAAAAACGAAAGATTGCCAAAAAATATTGCAAGGATTGGGGCGATAGCTATTGTTGTGGAAATGTCTATTGCAACCGCTTCGGCAACACCTTTTGGTATTTTAATCTTCATAAACGCCTTTGCAAAAACCTTGTAAAGCATTGCAATAGCCAGCACACTGCAGAAACTCATCAAGAACCCTGCGTCAAAAACGTAGAGCGGTTTTATCATAAGAATAAGTATACCGCTTAAACCTATGGAACTCATTAAATCATACTGACGCCCAAAAAGGCCCAGAGCAAGAAAAGTTATGCACATCAGACTTGCCCTTATTACGCTTGGCGTGAAATCGCATAAATATGAATAGAATAGCAAAAACACTGCAACAACAATAAATCTTGGAAGCCCGTTGACATTAAACCTCTTCAAAAGCCAGTATAAAATTGCAACCAAAAAACCTATATGAAGCCCAGATACTGCGAGAAGGTGGGCTACACCCGAGATTGAAAAGTCATCTTTTAGGGTTTGTCCGAGTTCGGTTTTATCCCCAAAAAGTGCCGAGTAGGCCAGCGGGGCAATCTTCTCACCCATATTGGAATCAAGAATGTCTTTTATATAATGCCTTATCGTTTCAGCAACGGTTTTATTCCCCGACACACAATTTATCTCGGCTGTAGCTACAGAAGATGTGTAAGCAACATTTTTCTTGTATTGGTAGCTATTCATTGACCCATTTTCAAAAAGCTTGATAGAATACACCTCAGCTTCAAAACTTAGTATATCC
>JAFYKO010000071.1 GCA_017537515.1 Clostridia bacterium
ATTAAAAATCGCCAAATACTTTCAAGTACGTGTAGAAGACATTTTCATCTATGTAAGCGAATATTCAAGAGTTACAAACGGCGTTTCTTCTTTGTTTTTATATCTCACAAAAAAGATTAAACTTTCTTCACTTACAAATTTTTGGTCATAGCCCATTTTGCCTACGCAGTGGTGCAAACATTCGCCTTCTTTAACTAAATCTTGTGGAGATTTTGCTAAGATAACAACAAAATCTTCATTTAAATTTCTTTGCAGTGGCATATACTTTAACGCTACTTCGTTAAATTTCTCATACAATGCTTTTCTTTCTTTTTCGTCTTGCATTGCCTTTTGAGTGTCGTATTGGTCGGTTCTGATATCGTGCCAACTTTTGAAGTCTTTTGGATATCTATTTTTATCTAAGGTCATATCCAAATTCAAAAACTGACAAGCACTAAAATAGTCGTTATAGTTATGCAAATCTGTTTTTTGTTTAATTAGATAATCTAAAAGTTTAGGATATTCATATTTTTGAAAAGTTTCTTTTAAATTTCTAAAATTATTTGCATTGCCAAACTCTTTTTTCATTCTATCTTGTTTATACATCTCATCTATCTGCTTGTTTTGGTTATAGGCCCTTATAATTGACGAAACATAATAATGCGGATTTTTCGCTTGGTCTCTATTGTCATACAACCACTTGCAAAACTTCTTATCTTTTGCACATTTTTTTAATACCATTTTACTTGTTGTAAGATTACTTAAACCCGCTTTAACCAAGAGTTCAGTTTGTGGATATTTCTCATAAAATCTTAAATACTCCAAAATGTTATTGCCGGTGAATTGATTGACTGCTGAGTATTTATATTCGCTTAAAGTTGCTATAAATTCCTTGTTTACAATAGGGGCATTTATATTAAAAAACTTGTCATAGTACCAGCCCCAGTCGTAATCATACCACTTTGGATATTTAGAAATATTCTCTCTAAACCAGCCAACTTTGTAAAAATTCATAACCTTACCAATATCTTGCAAGAAACATTTGTCGTTATGAATTGCGTGAACAACAACTTGCTTGCAAAACCACTTTTTATGGTAGTTTCTAACTGCAACAATAACTTCGCAAAGTTCTTTATTGTATCTAGTGTAATACTTATAAAACCTTGTATGTTTACTTGCATTTACATTCATTTTGTTGTCTAGATTTTTAATTTTATCTAACATATATTTGGGTATATTTCTAATGTTTTTTTTTGTAACCATTATTCAACCTCCAATTTGCCGTCTAATAAAGAGTGTAGCAATATCATAATGTCTTTATCTATGCTTATATTTTTCAAAACCTCGCCGGTTTCTAAATCTACATTGGCAACACATTCATTTTTTATAACTTCCTGCATTTCTTCTTCAGTAAAATCTTCGTCAGTCTCTGCTGATTCAGTTTTAGTATTTTCTGTTGAAAGTAAGTCGAACAAAGTCGGCTCGGCAAGTTCTTTTTTAGGTGTTTCTTTTTTAACTGGTTTTGCTTTTTGTTGTTTGTATTCGCTACCATCTTGGTTAAGTAAAACTCCTTCAATTGTTTCTTTTTCAAAATAGTGCATAGCCCAACCAAAAATAGTTATGTGGTCAATACAAGCAAAATTTGCACCTTTATCCGCAAGTTTTCTTGCTTCTTGGTTGGCATAAGTCATAAAAGTAGATAAATCTTTTTTATTGAGTAGAGTTATATTATCATTTCTAATCAAGACTCCGTTATTGATTTTATCTGCAAGATTTTCACTTACATTGTTTTCTAAATATTCTTTAATTTTTTCTTCAGCTTGATTTTTCGCCGTTAAGTTTAGTTTTATCATTTTTTCTCCTAATAATATAAAAAGACTATCTCAAAACGGACAGCCTTTCCATAATCTTTTATATTCTAAATATGTTCTAATAGGCAACACAAACCAAATTGCTTGTTTAATTAACTTATTTGTTTTTCTATCTAATTGCGGATGCGTTTCGTAATATTGCACACTCCAAACAGCACCGTCATAAGTGTTGCAAACTAAGTGTATTTTGTATTTCCGCTTGCCAAATTCTCTGTAGCAAACTTTGTAACCATACTTATTGTTTTTCATTCACGCTCCTTTGAAAAGTATTTGCAATTTAAGTGGCAAGTTCATCAAGTTGGTGTAGTGGTTTTGCCCACCAGTGTAATCTTTTTCACTTTTAGCGGTTCTGATTAAAATATGGCTAAACCATTCGTTTTTGAAATATCTAACATCACTAATTTTAAAATATTCATACCTATTGTTGCATTTAAAAAAAGCTGAAAACTCGTAATGTCCTTTCGAAACATTAACAAGTTCCCAACCGTTTTCTTTACATAAAGTTTTTAAATAAGATATATATTTTCTTTCAAATTTTTTATAATCTTCTTCAGCAGAAACGCCAGTAGAAAACTCATAATCTAAATATTTTAACATAATTTTCTCCTATCTACAAATTTCAATTATTCCTTCGCTATATTCTTGGGCATAGCAGTCGCCTATGTATTTTCCATATGCTTCAAAATCTATAAAATCTTCTAGTTGTTCTGGAATTTCATAGCAACAATTTTCATAATATTCTTTTCCAAAGTCATACCAATCATAGCCTTTATAAAGATAAATATCATCATCCCAACGATTGCCGTGTGAATTTACTAAATCTTCAAATTCGCTATAACTCCTGCATTCAATAAATGCTTGCATAATTTCATATTTGTGATTATCTTCAAGCACACCAGATTCTTTTAAGGTTTCAAATAAAGTTCGGGGGTGAATATAATCCCAGTTGCAAGAACTGCAATCTATTCCTTCAATGTCTTGAATAAATAATTCCTCATCAATTCCATTGAGGTCGAAGCCTTGTTTTTCTAGTTCTTCTTGAATCTCTTCCCAAGAATCGTAATCGCTTAAATCTAGCCATTCAGAGCCTAATGCTTTTTCGTTGCAAGCGTTGTATGAACCCCAAGAGCCAATAACAATATTAATATTTCCCATTTTGTATTTCTCCTTTTTCTATTAAATATTTAATGTAAATGTGTTCAACTAAATCGTAAATTGACACGTTTTGTAATTCAATTTCGTCAAAAGTTTCATTACATTCTGGACAAGTGTAAGTTTGTTCTTCTGAATCATAACACGCACTGTCCCATTCAAAAAATTCATCGCAACACTGACAGCGATATAAATTTTTGTTTTTAAATTGTTTTAAATCTTCTAAAATTTTGTTAAAAATCTTTTGTTTTTCAATTTCCATTTTTCTTACTCCTTTTAATCTGAAATAGTTTCAAAATCTTCAACATTAATTTTTGTAAATTCAACGCCATATTGAAAATACAAATTGTTTTCCTTATCTAACTTTAAGTCGTATTCTGTTACAAATATTTTTCCCATTCTCGTAACAGCAATCGTGATAACCATTTTCTCAGTGTTAACATCCAAAATGTTGAAAATGATATCGTTCTCACCATCAAACAAAGAAAACTCTTTTAGATAATAACTTCTAGCTTCTTATGTTTTCATACTATAAACCTCCTTATTAAATTTGCCTTTTGGCTGTGGCAAAAGTAGCAAGGTTCGGTGAAATAACAAAGCCCTTCAAATTCAACTTGGAAATGTCAACGAAAAGAATAAAAAATTGTCTTCAAAATTTAAACAAAAAAAAGCCAAGCTAAAACCTGACTAAATAAAAAAATATATTAAAAAATTGCAAACAAATAAAAAATAATATAAAAATTATAAATTTAAATAAAAAAAATAAAAACCTATCATTAAATTTAATTTAACAATAAATTTTTATTTTTAATATAATAAATGTCTTTGATATAATTTTTTTAACAAAAGCAAAACGGCTTTTTATAAAACACCAAAGCAATATTTTATTCCGTTGACCTTTCCGAAAACCATGCTACCATAGCCACACCAAAAGGCAAATGAATAAGGAGAGAAATCACAATATTTTTCTTATTGATGGTATTGGGTATCTAGTTCATTTGTTTTATTAAAAGTTTTGGATTTCCCGTAGTTTTTCGATCAAATAATTACATTCTGTAGTAAAAATGTTATCATCTTTGTTTATTTTATGGTCATGAAATTCTTTACTCAACAACCATTTTATAGTAGAGCCATTTGAATTTTCATATTGTTTAATAACTTCGCTATTACTTTTTGAAAAATCTAAAGTATTATATAAGTTGGAATTTATTTTAGAGAAATTTTTCAGCAATTTTTCTTTAAAGTATTGTTTGTCACTAGGTCTTCTATGCTAATACCATTACCTTTTATAGTACCATTTTCGATTTGCATTTCATTTATAAAATATACATTTTCAACTAGATTCTTTTTTAAATTTTTATATATTTGTTTTCCTTTTGCATCAGAATCTAAAATTACTACAATATTTTTAAATCCTAAACCTAGATACATTGTATATAAATCCTCAATTTTATCTGCACTATTTGCAAAAGTAATATTCATTTTAGAAAAATCGATATCATTTATTTCCATAATTTTTTTTATATAATAGTAATCGGAAACGCCTTCGGTAATTATAATTGTGCGAAAATTCAAATTAATATCTGGAATGGCATATCCAATAGCATCAATGATTGGCAATAGAGTATCTTTGTCTTTTGCTGCATGAATTTTTTCCCTTACAAGTGTTTCTTTAAACATATCTTCTCCATGCAAATTTTCTTTTTCAATCAATCTTAAATGAGATAGGTCATCTTTGTTTATTAAGTAAGGGCTGTGTGAAGTAAATATAATTTGGTATTGCTCAGATTGTTTTTTTATAAATTCAAGCATATCTAATTGTGCCTTAGGGTGAAGATAAACACCCGGTTCATCTATTAGGATTATATCTCCAGGTTTTAATCCTCCACCTTTTAAAGTTATAAAGAAATTAAAGTACCATTGGAATCCCTCACTTCTTTCATTTATTTTTATTGCACTTGATTCATAATCTCCACTTGCATTTGTTTCTATATCTTTTACACGTATAGTAATGGTATCTTGGTCGGTAGTTAAAATAATCTTAACCCTGTTTTGCTTGAATATGGTTTTAAAATCTTTATCAATATTCTTACTCAAAGATTCACATAATGAATATCTGGAATCCAAATCTCTTTCATTGAAAATACATCTAAAATCGGTTTCTAAATATGTTTGTAATCTTTTCAACATTACACTTTGTTCGCCATCTAGGTCAGTTTCGTTGAATGATGAGGGTAATAAGTGTTTAAAATCAGGATGGTATACCACTTGGGGAATGTATTTTTGCAAACTTTCGTGTAGCTTTTGGTCTAGTTCTTTCAAATGTTTTTTAAGTTCTCTGAATTCAAGGTCGCACCCTTCGCTTTCCGTATTGTTTACAACTGCAAAAATGTCACTTTCTAAAATATCTAATATTTCATCACTCTTTTTCTTGGAATAATGAAAATCTATTTCTTTGCTTTTGACAAATTCAACTAATTTAGAAGTTTTTAATTGCTCTAATTTTTCTTTTAAAGAAAGGTATTCCATATTAAAATAATAATCGCCAACATCTATAACAATTTCATCATTTTCGTCTGCTTTTATTTCATAGTCAGAAAAAATTTCCTCTTGTTCAGAAGTATTTAACTTAAATTTATATATGATTTGAGGCCTCCATTCTTTTAATCCAATTGGTTTTTCATTGTCATAGAATCGCTTGGTTGTTAATTTTTCTAATGCTTTCAAAATATTGCTTTTACCAGACTCGTTTTTACCAGCTAGTACTACATAATCCCCTTGTAATGAAAATTCTTTTGTGTCTAATATTGATTTATAATTCTTAATATGAACTTTTGTTAAAATCATAAGTTTCTCCTTGGGAAATATTATAGCATATTTTGTTTAAAAGTAAAAGTAATTACAAAAAAAGTAAAATTTAGCTTTGAATTAAAATACAATTTTTTAACTTGTTAAAAGCAATATTATATTAAGCTAAAAATAATAAACCCAACCAAACAGGTGTTCAGTTGGGTACATAATGGTGCCCCACGAGGGACTCGAACCCCCAACCCCCGGTTCCGAAGACCGGTGCTCTATCCAATTGAGCTAGTGAAGCGTATTTTTATGTTAATTATTCTTGTGTTTAATTATATTCTTTATTTCAAACTTTGTCAATGGTTTTTGGTGTTTTTGTTTTATTATTTTAATGCCATTTTACAGCGTCCGACTTAAGGGCGGGCGAGGTGTTCCAACGCCTTCGGCGTGCAAACACCTCACTCCGCCCCTTTCAACCTCTCAAATAAACACATAGATTGCAAATCACTATCGTTTAATTGGAATGTGGCAAGCCTTAGGGAGGCGGAATATTCCAATTTGCAATGCATCAACCTCTCACAATCGACTGTGTTTTTTTCGCTTCAACGATGGGAAAGGAATACTCCAATTTCTGCAAGAAAATATATTCAAATGGCTATTTCTGTACATTTTCCAAG
>JAFYKO010000072.1 GCA_017537515.1 Clostridia bacterium
AAAATCAGTAAAGAAGAAAAGAGCCTCTTCCACAATTATAAAGTTGGTGCAATCGACCTCGACAGAACAATTCAAGCAATGCTCGACGACATCGAAGCAAAAGGCCTTTCAGATAGCACTACAATAATTATGTACGGCGACCACAACGCATACGGAAACAATATGGGATATATGCTTAAAGGCCTAGACCCAAAAGACTATTACAAAACAGAGGCGTTCAGGGTGCCTGTATGCATCTACTCCCCAAGTATGCAACCAGAACTCATTGACGAGTTCGCAAACCCTTATGACTTGTACAAAACAATTTGCGTGCTTTTCGACCTTGACGTAAACAACGCAGTTTGCAATGGCTATAATATCTTCGACGAACAAATCGAAAATTCATTCTTTGTTTCGTTTACAAGCGGAATTATCACAAAAGACCTCTTCTCAAGAGATTATGACACAATCTATAACGCCGATGACGGAAGCGTTTGCAAAGACACTGCAAAAACAGACGCATTTATTGACAACATTAATGAATTCTACTACAAACAAATGATGGTTGAAAAAGTCTTTATGAACAACCTATTCTCTGGCTATAAAATAGTAGACAACGCCGGAACAACCTCTCTTGTCAAGGTGTAAAAACAAAATAAAAACCTTAAAACACAAAAATTTTGCTTTAAGGTTTTTTTTGATACACATTCCAATAAAAGATTTTATTCATATGTTATTGACAAACCTTAAAAAAAATGCTAAAATAAAAGCAATCAAAGGAGAAATGTTATGAGTCAAACATTAAAGTTTTTAGTCGGCAGAGAACACGAAGGACAAGTAAACAACAACAAAAGTTGCTATTTCGTCAAAAACGGAACTATGATTCTTCTCAACTGCGGAAAAGGTGTTGTTGACGCTATGAAAAGAACAAAAGCCCTCGTTGGCGTTAAGGATGTTTTTATAGTTATCACTCTTTCAAACAAAGAACACCTCTATGACCTCAAAAAATTTATTGAGGTTTTGAAAAGAGCAGGCATTAAACCAAAAATGATCGAAAGCATAAGCCTAGATAAAAACCTTATCAAAAAGATGAAGATAAACGAAGATGATGATTATCAACTTCTCGAACCACTTCAAAACAATGTTAAATGGATAAACTTCCTTGCAGTCCCTCACACAAACAAGAAACTTTCTTGCCCAGTGGAATTATACCTCGACGACAAAAAGATTTTCTATGGCGGAGATTGTGGTATTATTCCGTTCTCTATTGAAAATTATGATGAATACTATTTTGATTTCGGCGATATGAAAGAGGAATACTATCTCGACGTTGAAGACATAAAGAAACTTGTCAAGAAAAACAAAATCAAAAAACAACAACTTTGGCTCGTGCATTTACAAAACGTTCAAGCACTACAAAACGCACAAAAGATTGGTATGAAGGTTGCACAAGAAGAGGAGAGAAAACTCACTCAAATCGCAAAGAAAAGCACCGCAAAAACGATAGCAAAAGCCACATCACAAACAAGAGAAAACCAAAAATAACACAAAATGGGAAAGAAATTTCTCATTTTTTTAATCACTAAGATGGGCAAACGGGACTAAAAGACACCAAAAATTGACCATTTTTTGCCTAAAAACATAGATTATTTAGGGAGATTTGGGGCTTTTAAAAAAAAATTTAAAAATTTTTAAAAAAAATTGCAAAAATTACTTGACATTTTATCTATAATAGGATAAAATAGCAAAGTATTCAATCGGGGTGTGACGAAGTGGTATCGTACGTGTTTTGGGAACATGGAGCCGGGGGTTCGAATCCCTCCACCCCGAC
>JAFYKO010000073.1 GCA_017537515.1 Clostridia bacterium
AAATAATCCCTAGAAAAACCAAAGTTAAAATGGAAATCGTCAAAGGCGTTACTCTTGGCGATATTATTCTCGGTGCAATTGGTATTGCTGTTGCACTTGCTCTTTTCTTCAGTAACTTCCCAAACAATCTCGGGCCTTGGATTGCTATTGCTTGGCTTACGGTGATTGTTTCTATGTATTTCAATGTTGCTGATGATATGAAGCTGTATTATACTCTTGGATACATCTTGCGTTTCCTTGCACAGCGAAAGAAATACAGCAAGGAAAATGTCAAGGGGTTTTCGCCAATGAAGGAGATTATTCCCTTTGAAGGCTTACACCAAGACAGATACATAAGTTTCGGCGAGTATTATGCACAAGTCATTGAGTTAAGCCCGATTGAATTTGGACTCCTCAATCAATACAAGCAAGATATGCTTATGAATACTTTTGCAAACGCACTTCGAAGGCTTAACAACGAGCAAAGTGCTTCTATTGTAAAAATAAACAAAGCAATGATTCTTGACGAATATATTTACAATGAAGACAAAAAGTATGACACTCTTCTTGATATGCAGTTTGAAGGACAGATAACTCGTGAAGAGGTGGAGCGTCGTGCGGGTGTGTTTGAAGAACGTGTCGCACAGCTTCAAGAATTCAACCAACAAGACAAGATTTATAAGGACTATTTCTATTTTGTTGTTTACGACAAAGATAGAGAGACACTTGAAAGCACTGTGAATGGTATTATGTCAACTCTTATGAATTCGGTAACACCGCTTCAAAGCAGACGCCTCTATGGTGAAGAGTTGTATGTTTTCCTTCGTGCAAACTTTGGAAAAGAATTTGACGAACGTGAACTTGAAGTTACACCAATGTCAAAACACCTTGACTGGGCTATTCCAAATAAAATCAAGTTCCAAGCAAGTAGGGTGCTTATCGACAACAAGCCTTATAGAAACTTTGTTGTTTCGGACTATCCTATCCAAGTCCCAAACGCTTGGGGTGCCCCTTTCTTCCTTCTTGACCGCACTCGTGTGATTGTTAAATTCAAGCCTATTCCAAAGTTCCAAGCCGAAAAAGCTATTGACAAAGCGATTTTGGAAATGGAAGCGAAGGTTTACAAAAGTGCAAAAAGTTCAAGACAAATCGAAAACCAAACCCACCTTGACACCCTTCGCTCATTGCTTTATAGTCTCAAAAACAACAATGAACAACTTTATAATGTCAACACTTTCATTACCTGCGAAGAACCTGCAAGAAAAGAAGTGCGTGCAATCTTAAAACAAGAAGGGTTTAAGTATAGTGAAATGTTCGGCCGTCAAGTTGATGCGTTTGTCTCTTCAAACATTTCAGCACGTGATAACGTTAAAGACTGTGTTCGAGGAATCCCAACAACCTCACTTGCTTCAATCTTCCCTTTCATTTCTGGTGCATTGCAAGATAAAAATGGTATTTATCTAGGTTATAATGAATATCCAGTATTTGTCGACTTCTTTACAAGAAATCGTGAACGTGTTAACAGTAATATGATGATTATTGGAAAATCAGGTTCGGGAAAATCTTACGCAACAAAAACACTTCTGACAAACTTCTCTGCCGACAATGCAAAAATCTTTATTCTTGACCCCGAAAACGAATACACCGCCTTGTGCGAAAATCTTAAGGGAAAATTTATTGACGTTGGTTCATCCGAAATGGGTATTTTCAATCCTTTCCACGTAATGACGACGCTTAAAGACGATGTAAAAGAACTTGAAGAAATCGAAGACATTGAAGCTGAACTTGAAAGTCAAAAGAACGACTCCGACAGCTTGGCAGTACATTTGCAATTCCTTGAACAATTCTTTAAGGTTATTTTGCAAGGTATCAGCAGTGATGCATTTGAAGTTCTCAACTCGCTTGTTGTTGACCTTTATAAAGAAAAAGGCATCGACGAAAACACGCAGTTCTTTAAGCTTAAACCTGAAGACTATCCAATCTTTGACGACCTTTACAACCTTATCACCCGAAAAATCGAGACTGAAAAAGACGAATACCAACGTAAAAACCTCACAATTGTGCAGACTTACATCAAAAAATTTGCAAGCGGTGGACGTAACAGCAACCTTTGGAATGGGCCAAGCTCAATTTCAACAAAAGAAAACTTTGTCTGCTTCAACTTCCGTTCTCTTCTTGCAAACAGAAACGAAATTATTGCAAACGCACAAATGCTTTTGGTATTCAAGTATCTTGACAACGAAATTATTAAGAACCGTGATTTTAACTTGAAGTATGGAACAACACGTAAAGTTATTGTCGCAGTTGACGAAGCCCACGTTTTCATTAACCCGAACTACCCTATCGCTCTTGACTTTATGCAACAAATGGCAAAGCGTATTCGTAAATACAGCGGTATGCAAATCGTTATTACGCAAAACATCAAGGACTTTGTGGGTTCGCCAGAAATCCAACGTCAATCAACTGCGGTTATTAACGCCAGCCAATATTCGCTTATATTCTCACTCGCACCAAACGACATCAACGACCTTGTCGAACTTTACAACAAGTCGGGCGAGATTAACCAAGAAGAACAAAACTCTATTGTTACAGCAGGTGTTGGACAAACATTCCTTATCACAAGTGCAGTCAACAGAACTTCAGTACAAATTGTTTCAAGTGAGTATGTTAAAAAATTATTTGGAGAATAACGAAAAAAGCCCTCAAGCGAGGGTTTTATTTATTTAAATATACTACCTAAAATGTATGCCAAAATATCCCAAACGGGAAGTGTTCCTTGTTGTGTAATTAAAACAACCTTTCCTATAACATTTTTTTGACTTAGTGTGCCATAGCTTGCGGAATCAATACTTGTTTTTCGATTGTCTCCAAGCAAGAATAAATGATTTTCAGGCACTGTCAAAACTTTTATATTTTGGTTATTATATTTAAAATCCTCCAAACCTTGAAGATTTATAAAGTTGTGATAAGAATATGAGTTATTCTCAAGCATTATCCTTTTTTCTTCTTTGTCAACCTTTTCAAACAAATAACTTTCTTTCAAGATTTTCGGTGTTGAGTTTTCTTTTATTAGGAGAAGTTCGTAATACCCTTTTTCAATGTTGAAATAATAACCAATCTTATCCCCACCTATTGCAATAATGCGTTTAACAACATCTTGGTTGTTGTTTTTTTCTGCTACAATTATATCTCCGTAAGAATAAGGAATATTCCTCGCAACATAACACGCATCCCCGTTGTATGTAATTGTTTCTTGCAAAATATTTGGCTCCATAGATGTGCCTTTTACATTGTAATATACGTGAGTGGACAAAAAAAATCCAACAAGGATGATTCCTAAAATGAAAAAATAGAAAATCGCACTTGTTATGGATTTTAGTGCTATATCAACATTGTCTTGAGGGATGTAGATTAACTTTTTATTCATTCAACGTCCTTTTTATATATTGTTGTTTTGCGGGTTACGTGGACCCAGGGGGCGGGCTATGCGGTGAAACCGCATACCTCGTCCAAAGGACGAGGCGTAAAGTGCGTCCGCACTTTACAGCCCGCCCCCGTCCTGCGTTTGTCCTCTCTCTTTTTCTTTTCTTGCAAGCATTGACATCTCACAGCCACAATACTCTTGGCGATAAAAACCATTTTCTTTTGAAAGCTGTAAACTTCTTAAATATCCATTTTGCTTTTTAAAATCCGCCTCATAAAACTTGCAAGATTCAAATTCGAATTTTTTACCAATTTCGTTTATCCACTGTGCGTTTTTGTGCGGGCTGATTGAAAGAGTGGTTGTAAAAAAGTCAAACCCACCTTCTTTTGCTTTTTTTGATACTTCTTGAATGCGGAGTTCATAACAAGCATAACACCTTGGGGATTTTTCCGGCATATTCTCCATACCCTTAATTGCCTTGTCATATTCGCAAGGCTCATAACGCCCAAAAATTATATCTATGCCCAATTTTTTGCAATATGCAATTTGTTCGTTTTGCCTACGCTCGAATTCTGCTTGAGGGTAAATATTTGGATTGTAATAATAAATTGTCAAATCAAAATCGTTTTGCAGTTTCTCAATAACTGCACTTGAGCAAGGAGCACAGCAAGAATGCAATAATAGTTTTTTCTTCATCTTCCCACCTTAAGAATTGAACCATTTGAACAAGCATAACACATACGATGCCCATAAATCAAACTTTCAACGTTGTATATTCCCACTTCATGTAAAAGCTCTTTTATTTCATTGTATGAATTCTTATCAGCACTTGATGGCGCAATCGTGTTGTTTGGATGGCAATGCATTAATACAATATATCGTGCATTTTTGTAAGAGATAACATCAGCAAGAATTTTATGCTTTTTGACGGAAACTGTATCAATGCTTCCAACTCCACATTTGGTGAATCCGAGCACTATGTCGTTTTTGTCAAGCACCAGCATATAAAGTTCTTCAATATCTTTGTTTTTCATACGAGGCCAACCATAGTCCGCTATTTTTTGTATACTGGTTAATCGCTTTTGGTTGTTTTGCTTGTCAACCTCGTATCTCTCCAAAATTTTGGGTAGCATTGTCAACATCCTTGCACTTTGTAAGCCAAGCCCCTTAACTTTCACGAGTTCCTCAACCTCACTGTCCAAAACTCTAGAAATCGTCCCAAACTTTTCGAGGAGTCTATGTGCTATTGGATTAGTGTCTTGTCTTGGAATAACATACGCCAAGATATATTCTAGTGCAATAAAATCATTGACATTTTCAAATCCTGCCAATGAAATAGTTTCATATAATCTTTTTCGGTGATTTACGTGTTCATTTTCTTTCATAGATACCTTATTGGAATAAATATATATATATAATAACATATTTTTTTAATATTGTCATAATTTTTTTAAAGAAAATTGACTTTATTTTTCAAATATGCTAAAATTATGTAAATTTAGGAGGAAAATACAATATGAAAATCGTTTTAACATCCGACAATACTTGCGACATACCAAAAAATCTCATTGAAAAATATGATATAAAAATAATCAGCATACCCGTAATTATGGGCGAAGACGAATATAGAGATGATATCGACGGAAAAAAAATATATGACCACGTTTCAAAAACTGGAACTCTTCCAAAAACTGCAGCATTAAGCGAATATGACTATAAAGAGTTTTTTGAAAAACACCTTGAAAACGCCGACGCAATTATTCACTTTGCACTTTCTTTTGGAATATCTGCAACTGGTCCAAACGCCGTTAAAGCCGCAAAAGATATGGAAAATGTTTACGTCATTGACACAAAACACCTTTCTTCCGGCTCTGGGCTTTTGGTTTTGAATGCGGTTGACAAAATAAGCGAAGGCAAAGACATCAAACAAATTGTTGAAGAACTCAAAGCGGAAGCGGAAAATATGCAAACATCTTTCCTTATAAACAAACTCGATTATCTCAAAAAGGGTGGCCGTTGCAGTGCTGTCGCTGCTTTCGGAGCGAACCTTCTTGGGCTTAAAATTATGATTAAAATGGTCGATGGAAAACTTCAACCAGGCAAAAAATATATGGGGAAAATGGACATCGCTCTTTCAAAATACCTTAAGGACATAATCAAAGAAAATCCACCTGTTTACAACAGAGTTTTTGTAACAAGCTCTTCAGAAATGAAAGGCATAAAAGACAAACTTGTTGAAGAAGTCAAGGCACTTGGTTTTAAAGAAGTATTAACAGCCGATGCTTGCTCAACAATATGCTCTCACTGTGGCCCAGATACTATCGGCGTACTTTATCAAAAAGACGTGTAGTTTAAGAGTTTTTTGAAAAATTATGACATTTTATAAAACGCTTGTTCTAAATATGGCCAAAAACCACAAAAAACACTGAAAAATAGCGAAGATTGTGTAATAAATTTTTTAAAATATTTTGAAAATTGAGAAAAATGATTTATAATAAAAGTAACTTGGTAAACAAGTAAAAAAAGGAGAATGTTTTTATGAACAAAGGAGAACTTATCAAAGCAATCGCTGAAAAGACAGGATTGACAATCAAAGAAGTTGACGCAACAATGGAGGCATTTATCGAAGTTGTTACACTTGCACTTCAAAAAGGTGCTAAAGTGGCAATCAACGGATTTGGAACTTACGAACTCAAACAAAAAGCAGCTCGTACAGGTATCAACCCTCAAACAAAACAACCAGTGAAAATTGCTGCAAGCAAAGTTCCAGCTTTCAAGATTAGCAAAGTTTGGAAAGCAAAATTCAACTAATTCACAAAAACAAAAAAAGAACACCGTATGGGTGTTTTTTCTTTTTTGTATTGATTAACAAAATTTCTTTTGCTTCGCAAAATTAAATTTTGTCGCTTAGCGACAAGCGACATAGTCGGTGGCAATGGCCACTTCAATTGGGCTAAAGTGATATTGATAAATTATTATTGGCCTGGATAACCAAATCTATAGTCTCCCATTATATCAAGGCGTAAGTTGTCGTTAGTCATAGCAAAGCTTACATATAGTCCATTTAGTGAAGAAATTGTTGTGTTTGAAGGGGTGGGGGTGATGCTTTTAACGCTGTTGGCAACGCCGGAAGAAATGCTATAGTAAGGAGTAAATATATGAATTTTGTATTCTATTGTAAGTTTCCATTCAATCGAACGTTCTCGTGATACTTTGTTATCATAAGTATTATTCAATACATAAGAATAAAAACTGCTACCATAGTCATCGTTATCCACAGTCGGTTCAAAGTTTTGGTCCGTTGTCGCTATAATGATTAGTTCATAATACGCCCCTGGGGAACTCCCCTCATAACTTATGCTAGCAGTAAAATCATAAAATACAGGTTGCCATTGAGCATAAAGAGTTATATTTTCGCTAGGAGAAATGCTGGATAGGTTGGCATAGCTTGTGCCACTTCCATCGGGTTTTGTGTTCCAACTGGATATAACATACCCTTCTTTAGTGAAAGTATCTACGCTGAGGGTTGCGTTTGCACCTTTTTCAACGGTTTGGGTGGTTGTGGCAGATGTGCCATTG
>JAFYKO010000074.1 GCA_017537515.1 Clostridia bacterium
CTTGCCGCACTTGACGTGCCTAGATTCTCTACCTTGGCTGTAGTGCCAGCAGCTCCTGTTACGGTAGAATGTACCGCTATCGTGGCTGCGTCACCCGTTGCACCCGTGGCTCCCGTTGCACCCGTGGCTCCTGTTGCACCCGTGGCTCCCGTTGCACCTTTAATCTGCGACAACGGCAACTTTTGGAGTTTATGCGACGGAACACCATCGTCAATGACGACGTAAGTGTTGTCTGCATAAACACCCTGTCCCAACTGATAAATTCGGGTCACTGCAATTTCTTTCTTTGCTGCCATAACAACCTCAAATTAGGTTTCGCCCTCCATAGGGTCACACACCAGGTAATTGTCTTCGTAAGACGACGCACCCGTATCTAAAAAAATGTTAAAGTTTCCGTCTTCAAAACCCAGGGCAATCGGATTTTCTACGTCCGACACATCATCACCTATAACCCTAAATATGGAAGTCGGGTCCTTAATAGCGTCAAAGATAGCGTCGCCCACGGCATTCCCGTTCACGGGTTCTTTCATTTCCATAGGGTCCTTAACCACGTCGGGGAAAATGTCTGCTTCCTGGACGTGCGTCAAAGTGACCCTATCGCCTTTTACAAGTCGAGAGCCGTCTATCGGTAGATAGACCAATCCTTTAACACGATTAACCCTGTCACGCTTTGTAGCCATACCCTAAATATAAATAAAAAATCCGTGAGCAGCAAAACGCACGGATTACTGATAGCCGTTATTTCAAGCAAGTTTTTGAGTGTGCTTCACGAACGATTCCATAGCAAGCGACAAGAGCCTGCCCACGTCCTTGTCAGTGTGCCCGTCAAAGTGCTTCGCACGTTCCAGGGACTTGCACTTGAACATATCCCAATCTTTGTCTTCGTAGTGATACGAATACGGACCGTCGGGGGTGTCTATGCAGACGACGAACCAACCACCCCCGAAGCAAGGCTCCCCGTCTTCGTGCTTCCTGGATTTCCAGGAAAATTCGGGGAACAGGTTCACAAGAGTAGCGAACAGGACACAACGCTGCCTGTAAAGGCTATTAAATGTATGGAAGCCGTCGGAGAGTTCCCCGATTTCCACACCGCAGTAGTCCGCTGCTTCCTGCATTACCGCTTTCATTTCTTCTTCCGAAACTGCCATAATCCTATCCTTTGTTTCTATTGCCCAAATAGGCACCTATTTCTACGCTCAAATCCATACAGGGGATAAACTCCCACCCGTCACGCTTCAAATGGACCAATGCCAATTCTTCAACCCGAAGATTTGTCATACGCTCAATGAGCAACTTATAGGTGCTTAATTGAGCAGAGTAATGAATGAAGTTGCAATCGGGCAGACCCTCCAAAGGTCCGATGCACTTTTGATACGGGTTTTCCTTTTTGATTTCCTTGTTGGTTTTCCAATCCAAGATAGCGATACAATCTTCACTCCTATCGTAGCATAAAAAATCTATTGTTCCGCATAGCGACCATTCGGGCTTATATACTATAAATTCATTTCTAATCGGTATAAAACGTCTATTTAAGTATTTATACGCATCTAACCCATTTTTACAAACCATTTCATAATCACCTATTGGCACTTCGGGATGATAATACTTACGCTTCCACAAAAATTCCATATAAGAATGAACCTGTGTTCCCATTCCAGTAGCCTCATTCTTATTCTTATCCCACATATCCTTAACATCCTGCAAAGCCATATTATGTTTTGTCGCATAAGCCTGTGCTATCTTGTCCCAATCCTGGTCTTTGCAAAATTCGTGAACAAATTTTGTAACCGACGTGTAGTTTGTCCCTAACGAATCTGTATAGGTGTGAGTGTCTTCAACGAAATATATATCCTTAAATTTCCAAAGTTCTTCATCAAGCCCACAAATCATAATGACCTCACACTGAAAAATTCCACAGGTTTTCCATTCGGACTACCCACACGGAGCTGTGCAGGTTTCTGTGGCTGCTCCCCTAACAGGGTTCATTGGTTCCACAGCGTAAATTTCGGCTGTCCGAGCCGTATTGTTCTGCTTAAACGCAAACTTCTTTATGTTATGTGCTGCAAGCAGGTCCCTTTGATTTACAGCACCGCAAACAGGGCAGGTCCACACCCTATCTTTCAAGGTTAAGCCCTTATAGATATGCCCACAGGAACACATCCTGCTAGACGGTTCAAACCGACCAATCCTAATTATGTTCTTGCCATACCATTCAGCCTTGTAGTCCATATAGGCATTGAACGTGCCAATGCTTATGTCGGACAACGCCTGTGCAAGCCTATGGTTTTTAAGCATATTACTTGCAGATAGTGTTTCTAGGCAAATAGTATCGTAGTGGTCTATGAACCACCTGCTTGTCTTGTGCAGGAAATCCTTGCGTCTGTTCGTTACTTTCTCGTATTGGCGGGCGAGCAACTTGACGGCTCTTTTCCGTGAGTTGCTGCCCTTCTTCTTACGGGAAACCGAACGCTGCAAACGCTTCAAGCGTTTCAAGGATTTCTTGAGGTTCTTCGGGTTCTGTATTTCAGTCCCGTCACTCAAGGTAGCGAACGTCTTGATACCCAAGTCCACACCGACCGCTTTGTTCTCGTCTATCGGTGCCTTGTTCGGAATGGAATCGTTGGTTTCTACCAGGATTGAAATGAAATACTTGCCCGTAGGTGTTCTGCTGACGGTGCTAGACTTAATC
>JAFYKO010000075.1 GCA_017537515.1 Clostridia bacterium
ATAATTTAGGCGACCAATATTTTATAGATGGGCAAAATGTTATTGAAAATGTTAATCCGATTGCACTAAATGAAGATAATTCAATCAATTTCTATCAAAATGGAACGGAGATTTATGTTTTATCTCACAACAATGTAAAAATAGATACTTGCAAAGAAATGTTTGCGGATTTTGAAAGTGTCACAAGCATAAACTTATATAATTTTGATACAAGTGAAGTTCAAGATTTTAACAGAATGTTTTATCACTGCGAAAGTTTAAGAGGCGTAGATTTGGCCAACTTGAACACATCCAATGCTGTTGATATGACATTAATGTTTAGTGATTGTAATAGCATTCTTAAAATTAGAAAGAGTTAACTCACTTTCAAGGTATGTGATATTTGCGATAAATGTTGTGTCTTGAGTAATTGGTATCGTTGTTACATCAACTATATTTCCATTTAACATCCAGCCATTAAAGGTAAAGCCAATAGCAAGAATTAATTGATTTTGGGCGCATTCTCCATTTTTCACTTTTTGAGTACCTATAACATTGGTCCCATTTAAGAAAGTAACAGTATGCAGTTTTGAAAATTTTGCTTTGAATGTTGTGGTTTCCGTAATTGGATATGTTTCAAGATTAATAATATCATTTCCATTAATAGTCCAACCATCAAAATCATAGTTTGGCTTTATCGGATTAATAGGAGTATTTGCCTTATTATTGTGGGCTATTACTTGTGTTAGATAAAGAGTATTATCCACCATAAATTTAACATCATAGCTATAAATAATATCCGCCACAAAAGTTTCAGCACCTAAAATTTTATAAGTAGATAAATCTATTCTCGCTCCATTCAAAAGCCAACCATTGAAAGTTTTATAAGTTGTATTTTCAACATTTATTTCATTTGCATAACTTCCGTTTTTGATTTGTTGTGTTTCAATAATTTTGCTTTCATACATAAATGTAACTGTGTGTAATTGTGTAAGTTTTGCATAATAAGTCGTATTTGCTATAATAGCTGTGGTGATTGGATTTATAATATCCACGCCATTTGTTGTCCAGCCCTCAAACTCATAACCTGTTAATATAGGATTAGTTGGCAATATTGGATAACCATTTTTAACAACAACTTGGCTATTATAAACTTCGTTATTTAGCATAAACTTAACATCATATTTATAAGTTACATTGGCTATAAATCTTGTATTTGTTTGAACTTGATATGCCGACAAATCAACTTGAATGCCATTAACAGTCCAATAATTAAAGATAACATAATCTGTAGAAATTGGCTCTGCCACGCTTGCAACAGTATTCTTTGCTAAGATTTGGATATTATAAACGCTTCCAGCAAATTCAAAAGTTGCAACAACTTGTTCGCCATTTTCAAGATTTGCTATGTATTGCTCATAGTATGCAATAGATTTTTCTAATTCGGTAATTCTATTTTGCAAAGTTGCAACTATACTTGAATTGTTTTGTAATTGCATTGTTAAATCACTGATTTGAGCATTAAGATTATTTATCTGATTATTCAAACTAGCAATGGTTTCAACATTGAGACCATTAGTTGTTTGTAATTGAGAAACTAACGCTTGTAAATTAGCAATTTGGCTATTCAATTTTTCTATTTGTTCGGTTTTATCTTCGTTGCTTTCAATTAGTGTTTTAACTTGCCGTTGCAAACTGGCAATCTCATTATTTAAGTTTAAAATAGTTGTTTCGTTTTGGTTGTTAATGTTTATTAAATTAGCAACTTGATTTTCTAAACTTTGTTTTGTTTTTGTTAGTGTTTCTATTTGTATTTTATAATCTTGATTAGTATAAGTTAAGAGTGTTACTTGGTCGGTTAAAGTGGTGATAGTATCTCTATAACTATTAATCAATTTTTCATATTCGCCCTTGTCTTTTAGTGCAGTGTTATATCCGTCTTCATAGGCATTGTTCAAATCTTCTTGCGTATAAAGCCCAGTTCCAGATAAACCTTCTTGAACTTTATTGAAGTTTGTAATACCCCAAACGAGAACGAAAACAAAAGCACCAATAAACAAAGCACTAAATATAATGCTTAAAACTTTTTTTGTTTCCATATTTCCTCCTTTTAATTTAGTTTTGTTTGTTAATAAACTAATTTAATTGTAATGCCAGAGGGAAGTTCTGGAACATTATAATTTCCAGCAGCTAAATAAAGTAAATTGCCTATTCCACTTGTTCCTTCTGCACGTTCAATGTAAGTAATATAATCTTCTGTAAACTTGAAACCATGTTTATATGAAGAATTAAAGTTTGAATATTCACTAAAGAAGGATACTTCCATATCTTCAATGTAAGATAGATGCATAACAATATCTATGTTAGTTATATAATAAGGACGTTCAGTATCAGACCAAGTCCACTCAGTATCCCCTTCGAAAAGACGCTTATCTTGAATAATTGTTGGAGTAACACTTTCATCAACATTAACAATGAGTTTTACGTTAGGATTTTCTATTGCAATTTCTCTAACAATTGTATATAACTCTGCAATAGAAAACGAAGTGCAATCCAATATCTTTTGCCTTGATTGTTCAAGTTGTCCTTGAATATCAGTTAAAAGGTTTGTAAGTCGGTTTAATCTTTCACTTGAAGTAGAATTATTTTCTTTTAAGGTTGCCAATTCTTCTTTAATTTCAAGTTCTAAAACTTCTTTTTCTTTTTGAAGCTTTTCTATGTTTGTTTTATTTTGGTTAATTTCAATGCTTATGTTTGTTTTTATATCTTCATACTTATTGTTTGAAGTAAAAAACAAATAAGCAAAAACAATTGTCATAGCCACTAAAACAACTATGGCAATTGTGATAATAATATTTTTCATAATTTCCTCCTTTTAATATTTTTGTTATTTAGATTTTTATCTAATTAGATATTTATCTAATTAAACAATTATCTAAATATAATTAAGTTAAAAACATTATTTAAAAATTTCAATAACACTCAATCTAATTCCATTGTCAGAAAAGTATTGTTCTAAGAAACTCGCATTTTCTTGACCAATGGTTTCAAGTGTTAGTTGAGTTTTATTGCTTAAAAATTGAATAGATATCTTTAATGAAGATTTGCATAAAATATTTCCGCTTGTGTTGTAAAAATCAATATTGACAATAGACAAAATTGAACCAGCATTTATCTCGCTGTTAATCAACACATAGTCATTCAAAACAATTTTGTATTGTTTCTTTTCTCCGTTAAAATCTTCAACTTTTAATAATTCTTTTTCAAAAGTATAAGTATTTGTTTCATCATATAAATCGTGATAGAATACCGCACTTGTGCTTGAGTAGTTAAACGCTTCTTGACTGAATTTGTTTGAAATATCTATTGAACCATTAACATAACTTTCTGCTTTAACTTCTTTATAAAGTTCAATGCCACAAAATACGCCAACAACAATAAGAATAAAGCAGATTAAATATGTGTACCATTTCATACAGCCACCTCCTGATATTCATTATTGATTGCATTTTGGGCAATATCTATTTCCAAAACTTTTGAATGAATAAAAGTTTGAAGGTTTGTGTCATAAAGTGATTTTTCAAGTAAATACAATTTTTGCAAATCACCTTTAATAGTTAAAGTGTCGATTTCAAATCCCTCAAATGCGTTATAATCCAGCCCAACAATGTTGATATTTTTATCTTTCAAATATTGAGATTTTAAATCAATATTGACATTAACTTTCGCACGAGGCATTTCATCAAACATCTTTTTAGTATCCATATCTAAAGATAAGAAATACCCTTGATAAACTTCACTATATCTATAAGAAAAGTCATCTTCATTAAGCGTGTAAACCATTCTTTCTTGCCAGTAAGTTGTGTCAATTTCTTCTTCAGTTATGTCATAACTTGGATTGCAATCTATAATACCAAACATTGATTGTGTGCTATTTCTTGCTCCATTTTCATCATAATGGAATTTTAAAACTGAATAGTTTTTAATAATGTCAGTAACATTATCTTCCTTAAACTTTCCAGAACTTATATCATACTCACGAATAGTAAAATACTCGCTTAAATCAACGGTAATATAGTAGTCGCCATAGCCTTTATCATTTGTTCTTATTGCTTCCATACAATCAGCAAAAACATTGACATAGTTGTAATATAAAATGTTTGTTATAAGTTGATTATAAAGCCATAAAGACCACCAACTTCGTTTATAAGTTGTCCACTCATATGCGCCGGTGAGTTGAATTTGAAAAGCACGATTATCTATCTTTATAATAAACGCACTTTCACGATTAAGTTGAGTTCGTAGTTTGTTTCCTTCCCAACTAATGCCATTAGTGGTGTCATAATAACTAAACGCTGTGCTCTCGTATCTTTGTGCTTCTTGCGTTGTTGTTTCAGTAATAATTAAATCACTTTGCTTTAAATCCCCAAGATATTGCATACCTGTTGAGCGATAAGCATTAGAAGATAAAGAATAATCTGTAAAATAGTTAAACTTCAATTCTTGCAGTGCAATGCCATTATTTTTTGAATTACTAAAAAAGTTTGCTTCCATAAAATATCTTTTTTCAAATTCGTTTTTCTCTTCTTCAGTTAAATCTTCTAATGGTATTATGTCAACGGCGATTTGATTGTCTATATAATTAGCCCCAGTTGTAACATCCTTAACAAAGAAATGGTAATATGCGTAAGCAAGAGAAACGCAAACTCCAATGATTGCCAAAAACACAAGAGAACAATTTCCAATAATTTTTAATGCTTTCATATATCCTCCTTTTTATAAGATTAAAAAAGAAAAAGCACTAAAAAGATTTGTTAGTTCTAGTTAGTGCTTTCTTTTTAAACTATACCATTCCAACCAAAAAAATTTAATGCATCAGCAAGCCAACCAAGTGCAATGCCGATATATTCAAAAGCTTTTGATAGGATTGATAATGGCCAAGTTCCAAACAGAACCACTAGAACAATAATTAAAATTGTTAAGCTTAAGTTTTTCATAGAAAATTAGCCGTTTGATATAGGTGTTTCAGTAGGTTGATTGTCAGTTATGATAGTATTTCCGCCAAACCATTCGCATACTTGTTCACCAAAAGTTAAACCATTCACTGAACAGCCAATAATAACGATTAGGCTAAACAAAACAACCGCACAAATAATTCCTAACACAACACCTAAAATGATTTTTAGTTTTTCGTTCATAAAGCCTCCTTAATTATTGTTTCATAAGCATATTGAGCAATGCTTTGTCTGATTGGCGGAAAGGCTTGATAGGACATTCATAAATCTCGCCATTTTCATCAACTGAACGCACTGAATATGTGTTGCCCTTAATTATAGTTCCAGAAGTTTCGTCTTTGATTTCATAAGGTTTGGTTATAAGTTCCGCTTTCATTTCATTGCCAAACACAATATCTAGAACGGTATAACCGCCTTTGTCTGGTGGAGTTACTGCAACCCTAACATCTTTCCCACGAATTTTACCTTTAATAAAATAAGTAAAAAAGGTTCTATCATTTTTCTCATAGGTTTCTCTTTCAACCATTACAATTTCTTTTTTATTAGCCATTATTTCTTGCCTCCCTTTTGTTTAGAATATCTTTTTGCTTCTGCTTTTGTTTTGCCTTCACTTAAGGCTTTTTTGTATTTGTAAAGACCAGTATGGTCGCTTTGTGCAAGAAGGTAGCCAGAACGCAAACCTTTTTCATAATCAGTTAGTTCTTGTCCTTCCTTCGGTCCTCTTTGATGGACTTTTGCTTTTCTTTCTTCTGCGTAGGATTTCGCTCTTTTATTTGGCACAATCCAACGCCTTTCATTGTAATTTCTATTTACCATTAAATTCTCCTTAAAAATAATTTGTTGCCCGTTTTTTGCCGTTGGCTCAGCTAGGTTAAATATAAAGTTTTTGTAATCTCTAACATAGGTCTTTTTTAAACAACTGTTTCTTGCGACATTTTACGTAGGTGGCCACCTTTACAAAATTTCACGCAAGTTGAATCGCCTATAATCTGCCTTGTTTTGGATTACGTTGCCATTATACCTAATTGCCTAGCCAAAATCCACGAACAAACCTGCCCTAAACTCGCCACAAACTCGTGCTAAAATTAAACTTACTTAAACACATCCAAACCTAACCACAACAAAAAAACAAGGTGTCTTGAACCTTGCTTTCTAAATTTATTTGACATACTTTCTTGAATACATTGTGGCTGGTAAACGTTTGCCGTTAATGTTTGTTTTGTTATCATAGAAAAACTCATATTGCCTATCACGTTTTTTAGTTCTTGCATAGAATGTGTCGTGGCTTAAAATATGGTTGTCTATTTTTGAATAAGTTTCAAGAACTAGGATTTGTTTAACTATGAAATGTTTTGTTCTATAAACATTATCTGCATTTATTAAAAATTCTGGAATAATTTTATTCATTATTTGTTTCCTCCTTTGTTTCATTAAAGTTTTTTAGAAAAAAGTTAACTAACTGTTTGTTTAGTTTAGAGATGTATTCTGGCGAATAACATAATTTTTCAGATAAAGATTCTTGAGTGTTGTTTTCTAGATATAAACTCACATATAAATCATATAAACGAGGTGGAGCAAGGCAAATAGCGTTATTATATTTGCTTAGTTTTTCTTCTACATAGTTAATCCCAACATTACTAGATGCCTTTCTAAACAACTCTTTGCGTGAGTAGTAATATCTTATATCTCTTAAATCTTCTCTGATTTCTGATAAAGTAATTGTATTCATTGTTTTTCCTCCTGATTATTTTTAGATTTTATGGATTTTGTCGACAAAAAACCTCTACGACATAAATCCAATAATTAGATTTAATATTCGTAGAGGCTTATATATCCTTTGACACGAATCTTGCTTATAGATAAGTGAACAAGGTTTTACATAGGCACTATTACAGCCCGACCTTAATTGTAATCTATAAACGAAATTTTATTTTTTAATTTGCTTTGACTATACGAATTAGCCTTTCTTTTGATGAATGCTCTCTGCTAAATATTTTAGACTTACAAACGGGGCATCGTCCACTTAAAGCTTTGTTGTTGTGAACTGTGAATATCATTAGATTTA
>JAFYKO010000076.1 GCA_017537515.1 Clostridia bacterium
TTAATTATTTTTTCTTATTTTTTTTCTTAAATATTAATTTTTCTTGTTTTATAAATATTTATTGCAATGCCGATTGCCCCCATAAAAACCATTAGACTTGTTGACCCAGCAGAAATAAATGGAAGCGGAAGTCCGGTTGGTGGAATGGAGCCTGAAACCACTGCGATATTGAGTAGGGTTTGAATACCGATTACGCTTGCGATACCAGTTGCAAAAAGGGTTCCGTAGCGGTCTTTGGCTTTGCGGGCGATTTTTATTAAAAGGAATATGAGAAGTGCGTAGACCATCAAAAGCAGAATTGAGCCAATGAACCCTATTTCTTCGGCGATTATGGAGAATATAAAATCACTTTCGGAAAAAGGGAGAAAGAGGTGTTTTTGCCTTGACTCGAAAAGCCCAACACCAAACAGCCCGCCCGCACCTATGGCGTAAAGCGATTGAATAAGTTGAAAGCCTTCGCCTTGCGGAGATGCCCAAGGGTTAACAAACGCCATAAGCCTTTTTACGCGATAGGGTTCGAGGGCGATTAGGAGCGGAATAGCGACTGCACCGGCAGAACCGAGAAGGGCGAAATGTTTTTTAGACAAGCCACCAATAAACAACATTACAAAAAGCACCAGTGCAAGGCAAATTGTTATACTCATATTTGGTTCGAGAATTACGAGAAGGCAAAACAGCCCACCGACGCCGAGGACGGGGAGTAAAGCTTTGAGGCTTCGTGTGTTTTCGTAATGCTCCGAAAGGTGTACAGCACAGAAAAAGACAAGCACGAACTTTGCTATTTCACTTGGCTGGAAAGACATAAATCCGACGCCAATCCAACGCCTTGCACCATAGTTTTCAATGCCGATAAACGGCACAAATACTAATAGCAGTAAAACCGCAGTGATTATGACAGCCCACCATTTGAACTTTTTGAGTTTGTGGTAATCCAAAAAACTCATAAAAATCATTGCACATATGCCAAGAATTACGCCAATAATTTGTTTTGTAAGAAAAAGGTATTTGTTTCCAAAATTGACCTCTGCAGAATAAGACGAGGCACTGAAAACCATAATACAACCAAAAACCGCCAAAAAAACAACGCACGAAACAGTGCCGAAAACCAGCCAATCTATTTTGAAACGGAAAAACTTTTTTGGTGCGTTTTGCATTATAACATAATTTATGCTATTGCTCTAGATGATATGACGAGGGGTTTTTGTCAAAGTTTTAATGCGTTAATAAGTGATGGATTATCTCCCCAAACACTTTGCCTCGCTCTTCGTAGGAGGTGAATTCGTCGAAGCTGGCACAGGCGGGCGAAAGGAGAATCGTGAGTTTTTGTGGGGTGCTGGTATCGTTTTGGAGTTGGGTGCTTGAATCAAGGTTTGGGCTTTGTTGATTTAAACTAATAGAAAAATCGGCGTTGTGCTGGTTTTTCTTTTTTATTTCATTTTTATTATTTTGAAGAAAAATATTTGTTTTTTCATTATTTTTTGCGTTTTTTAATATATTTTTTTTATTTTTATTATTTTTTAATTTATTTTTATTATTTTTTTCTAAATTATCTTCGCAAATTATTTTATTTGCGAGTTCAAGGGCGGATAAAATGGCGTCCTTGAATTTTTCTTTTATTGTCAAATTTATTGCGGGTTTGTTGATATGTGGAATATTGTTTGCGGAGTCGAAAATTTTATTTCGGGTTTCGCCATAGGCTATGCAATGCAGAAATTCTTTTTCAAAAATAGGGGTAAAATCCAAGTCTTTACCGCTTCCCCCAAGCAGAAGAATTGTGTTTTTGCCCACTGCGTCAAGGGCGGATAGTGTGCTGTGTGGGTTGGTTGATTTGCTGTCGTTGATTATTCTCAAAGTTTCATTTTCAAAAATAACTTCAAGTCTATGCGGAAGGCCTTTGAAAGACTGAATTGCCCCTTGAATGGTTATGTCGTCGATTTTTACAAGTCTTGCCATAATGCAGGCGGAGATTAAATTTTGTTTATTAAAATCTCCAATTAAATTATTTTTTTCTATTAATTTATATATTTTACTATTATTTTTAATAAAAAAATTATTTTTTGCATTAAAATTTAATGAATTTAAATATTTTTTGGAATAATTAATCAAATTATTGTCTTCAACATTAAATATTTTTTTTGTGGCGAAATGGTTGTTTATTTTATCTTTGCATTTTCCATAGGCCTCTAAACTTTTGTGTCTGTCCAAATGGTCGTCGGCGAGGTTTAGTATTACGCTTGAAAAAGGCTTGAAGTGTTTTGTTGTTTCAAGTTGGAAACTGCTCACTTCACAAACAATAAGGCTGTTTTCGGTGGTTTGTGGGGCTATTTCGCTGATTGGGGTACCGACGTTTCCACAGAGGAACGTTTCTTTTTGGGCGTGGGTGAAAATATGGTGCAGTAGGGTTGAAGTGGTTGTTTTCCCATTTGTGCCGGTTATGGCAAAAATTTTACCTTTGCAAAAGTAGGCTCCGAGTTCTAGTTCTGACATAATTCGAATGCCCATTTTTTTCAAAAAAACAACCTCGGAGTTGGATGTGTCCACACCTGGGCTGAGAATACAAAAATGAATTTTTTTGTTTTTTATTTCATTAAAATTATTAAAAAAGCGTATTTTTTTTGAAAAAATATTTATTTTTTTATTATTTTTTAATATTTTTTCATTTTTATTTAATATTTTGACAGAAAGTTTTTGGTCGTAAATAAAAATATTTTTGGCAAACTTTTCAAGTAGCTTGCTTGCACTTTGACCGCTTTTGCCATAGCCGTAAATTAAGATGTTTTTATTTTGAAAATTCAAGTTTAACTCCCGAAAACGCTTGTTAGGGCATAGGTTGAAAGCCCTATCAAGAGTGTTATTATTATATATACGATAACAACCTTATTTTCGTGAAAGCCTTTTTTCTCAAAGTGGTGATGAAGTGGTGCCATTAGGAAAATTCTCTTTTTGGTGCGTTTATAATAAAACACTTGGATGATGTCTGAAAGCGAGGTTATGACGTAAGGTATGCCGAGTATCAGGATATAAAGTTCTAGGCCGGAGAAAACTGCTATTGCACTTAAAAATCCCCCAAGGGCAAGCGAACCGGTGTCACCCATAAAAACTTTCGCAGGGAATCCGTTGTAAATAAGAAAAGCCAAAATTGCTCCAAGCATACAAGCGGAGATATATACGAGATTTTGGTTTTCGACAAGCCAGTTTCCGGTTAGGGCGGGCAGTCCAAGAGTCATTATTGCAACAAATGAGAGAAGGTAGGCAAAACTCACACCCCCGCAAAGCCCGTCCAGCCCGTCGATTAGGTTAACGCTATTGACAAAGGCGATGAAGGTTATTATGACGAGGGGGATTATGAAAAATCCGATATCCACAGTCGTGTGTGAGAAGGGGATATAAATGCTTGTCCCGACAAAGTTGTAAACAAAAAAGGAGATAATGAGGCTTATGCCGAGTTGTCCTATTATTTTTTGATAAGGTTTGAGTCCTTCGTTTTCACCGCTTTTGATTTTTATAAAATCGTCCAGAAACCCGAGAACGCCAAACGCAAGCATTACGACAACGGTCATAAGTGCGAGGGTGTAGGATTGATTGAATGCAAAAATTGAGCCGGCGAAGGTGCCGAAGATAAAGATAAGCCCGCACATTGTTGGAGTGCCTTGCTTGGATTTGTGTGCGTCGACATAATGCAAAATATTTTGACCGGCTTTAAGTTTTTTTGATGCGTAGAGAATTAGTGGCGAAATAAGAAAGGCAACTACGAAACAAAACAAAAAACAGAAAATTCCATAAACTAACATAAACTCTCCTTAACTTCTATTTGTGTTTCACCCATAAGATTTTTTATGGCTGATTCCACTTCTTCAAAATCATCATAAGGCAGTTTTATGCCATTGATGTCTTGATATTTTTCCCCACCTTTTCCGCAAATAACCGCTATGTCGTTTTCATTGAGCATATTCACAACTTTTCTTATAGCGAGCTTTCTGTCTGAGATTTTGAAATAATTGTGGCTTTTGAATCCGCTTTCTATGTGGCTGAGGATGTTTTCAGGCTTTTCAAAGCGTGGATTGTCGCTTGTTAGGATTGTAAAATCCGCAAACCTTTCCGAAACGCTTCCCATTATTGGGCGTTTGCTTTTATCCCTGTCGCCACCACACCCAAAAACAGAAATAAGCTTTCCTTTGCAAACTTTTCATGCTGTTTCTAGGGCTTTTTGTAGGCTGTCGGGCGTGTGGGCAAAGTCGATGATTATGGTTTTATTTTCTCCAAAATTTATGACATTAAACCTTCCCGCTGGTGGTTTGAGGGTGGATATTGTTTCAAGGATGGTTTGAAAGCTTATGCCAAGATATAGCCCCGCAGTTGCAACCGCCATTATGTTGTAGACATTAAACTCACCAACGAGTGGCGTTTTGCATTCAAACAAATTGTCAAGGAGATTGAGGATAAAACTAGTTCCATTTGCCTCGCTTTTGATGTCAAGGGCGAAGATGTCGGACGGGTTTTGCGTTCCGTAGGAAAGGGCTTTGGATTTTTTGTAGTAAAGATAGTGAGAAAAACTATCATCCACATTGAAA
>JAFYKO010000077.1 GCA_017537515.1 Clostridia bacterium
AAAACATATGTTAAATTATAAATATATGGGCAAGATAGAATAAGTAAATTACATATTAAAAAACATTAAAGGAGATAAATTATGAGTAAAACAAACCGAATTTACAAAATTTTTATGACAACAATGATTGTTGCAATTGCGGGAATGCTTCTTGCAATGGGGATTATTGCAGCACAAAAAACAATGAAACTTGGGGTTAGATTTCCTTCAAACCCAAATTATAGGCTTGAAATATGGATTCAAAAGACTGGCGAAGACGCACAACCTGTATTTTGTAATTTTGAAGACGAGGGACTTAACAAACAAGTTGAGATGCAAAACGGAATTACAAGCCTTGACGGGAATACAATCAGTGCGGACAATAGTTTTTTCACTAAATATGGCAATGACTTTACGCTTATTATCAAAAACTATACAGAAAGTACTGGAATTGAGGTTTCAATGACATCAACAGCAACAATGCTTCAAGGCGGAAATGGAATTCCTGCCCAAATTGAAGCAGAAAAAACAGCTGCGAGCAAGTTTGAAAATGAACAAAGTCTAGATTCTGTAAGTTTTAGAGTTTATGTAAATTCAGTTTTCCCACAAACCACCAGTCTTAAAATTATAATCAGTGAACTTAATAGTTATTCTGTAACAGTTGATTCTACAACCAATAATTTTAATTTTGATGGAGCTACTAAGAATGAGATAGGGGCGGACTATACCGCCATATTAAAAGCCCATACAGGTTATAACCTTTCAATCACAGTCAAACAAGGTGGAGTAACACTCACAGCAGGGCAAGACTACACTTGGGATGCAGGAACTGGGCAACTTCGAATTCCTTCTGTTACAGGCAATATTGAGATCACTTGCGTGGCGATTCTCGCTCAAGGCACAATTACATTCAATTGGAACAACGATGTTGATGGGCTTGCGGTAACATACAAGAGCACAACACCGCCAAGCGAAATGACTTACACTTCTGGGGAAACAAAAGTATTAAATGACAATGATATCACAAAAGTTGGTTGTGAATTCTTGGGTTGGACATACCCAGGGCAAACTGAACCACAAAAGAATTTGGATTTAGGAACCCTTTCAGGAGACTTAGAAATTACTGCAAACTGGGGTGCGACGTTGGTGAAGGGAGGGAATTATAATCTTAGCTCATTTGGGTATTTAGTGTATAGTAACTTTGTGTCTGAAGTAAATTTAGCTGTAGAACGACCTACTTTGGGCAATATTTATAATTCATTACTAAAATCTATCACATTTGGTTATTGGGAAGATTATAAAGATTTTGTATTGGTTGATACTTATAATAATACTGAAAATACAATTGCATATGGAATACCAATTGATGTTAATGGAGAAGGCTCAATAAGGTTATTTGGAAATGGCACAAAAGCATATATTTTATCTCCAAATAAAATTTTTGCAAATGAAAACTTGGACAAATTGTTTGAATCTAGTGTTGTTGTAAATAGTGGTAGTAACGGGGTTCCGCTAACTTATACTCACGAGATAAATGAACTTATTTTTGATAACTTTGATACCAGCAAAGTAACAAATACGAGTTATATGTTTTATGATTGCAGTGATTTGACAAGTTTAGACCTAAGCAGCTTCAACACCGCAAATGTAACAGATATGAGTTATATGTTTTATGGTTGCAGTGGGTTGACAAGTTTAGACCTAAGCAACTTCAACACCGCAAATGTAACAGGTATGCGTTCTATGTTTCAAAATTGCGATAGGTTGACAAGTTTAGACCTAAGCAGTTTTAATACTTCAAAAGTAACAGATATGAGTTATATGTTTAATAGTTGCAGTAATTTGACAAAAATTTATGTTGGCGACCTTTGGTCGACGGGTGCTGTAACAACTTCAAACAGTATGTTTTCTGCTTGCACAAAGCTTGTTGGCGGCAACGGGACATCATACGCCACAGTTGGAGTGACAGACGCATCCTATGCTCGAATTGATGAACCTGGCACACCTGGGTATTTGACACTTAAAACCTAGGGTTAAAAATTTTAGAAGTGGATTAATATTCACTTCTTTTTTTTGTAAAAAATAAAAATCCACCTTAGCCGGTGGTTGTGATTTGATTTACTGATGCAGTTTGTTGAATTCGGTGATTGGGAGGGTGAAGGTGGTTATGTCGGTTTCGAGGTTTTCGAAATTGTCTTTTATCAGTTTTTTCATTTTGTTTGCTTGTGTTGTCGGCATTGCTGAAATTACCATTTCTTTATTGCTATTGATTCTCATTCCCAAAAACTCTTTTGTGTTTGCTCCGCATCCTCTTGCGTCGCAGATTGTCGCACCGGCTTGACATTCTTTTCTTATAAGTTCTGCAAGGTTTTCGCCCTGACCAGCGTTGACGATTCCTACAAACAATTTTATTTCTGTATCCATATTTTCCTCCAAAATTTTAAACATTATTCCATTATTTTTTTTGTTGTGGTATTTTAGTATATAACTCAATATGACTTTATGTTTTTCTTGATTACATTTAAAGATAATAATATTTTTTTCAGGTTCTCGAACCCCTATAAATTCAAGGACGTTTTCTCTTAGTGGAAATCCTGTGCAGTGTGGCATTATTAGATGCGTGATATCGTGTTTTTCAAGAACCTTACTGATTTTCTCAGCTAGGCTTTCGCCGGTTATAATCATATTTATTTCATTGTTCATTTTTGTTTTGTTCCTCCTTTTTTGTGATTTTTCTTTTCTGTATTTTATATATTATGCCAAGAACTTGCAAAACTATGATTGGAGCGGTTGCGACTATCCCAACAACTCCAAAACCGTGCAAGAGGATGTTTGTCCCAAAAACCTCGCAAAGCCCAAAACACATTGGCAATATAAATGCAACGAGCATTGTTCCCGATGCTGCACCTCCGCCATCAAAGGCGACGCCAACAAAAATCTTTGGAATAAAGAAGTTTAATGTTATTGCAACAACAAGCATACCGACCGCCAGCCAAAGTAGATTTATCTCAAATATTGCGTTCACAAATGCAAGGATAACTGCTATTCCAATTCCTATCCCCATCGTGAGGAGAATAACTTTTTTCTTCATAAAGCCGGTTGTTACTTCCTCAACTTGTTCTGCAAGAATTGCGACTGCGGGTTCTGTGTAGACCAGCACGAAGCCTATCACCATTCCTATGAGCAAGATGAGAATCGGTGCCACATTTAGGGCAAGCATTTCGCCGAGGTATCCAGCCATTGTATTAAATCCAAAATACACACCAGTGAGGAAAAGCACAAGTCCTATGTAGGAAATTATGAAGCCAATAATGATTCTTAGCACTTGTCTTGTATGCATTTTTAAAATCGTGAATTGAGTTATTAAGAAAGTTAAGAGAAGTGGTAAGAACGCAACAGCAACTTCCATACATTCTGTTAGGAAGACGCCAAGAAATGTAGGATGTGCAATAGTGTATGAGAAATCTCCGCTTGGTGCTCCTGCGATTATGCCCAGAATCAAGAGTGCGATTATGGGGCCAATAGAAGCGATGGCAATTACTCCGAAACTATCGTTTTTGCTATTCGTACCTTTTAATGCACATATGCCTACTGTAAGGGATAACAAGAACGGAACAGTTATTGCACCTGTAGTTGCCCCACCTGAATCAAGCGATAGGCCTAAATATTCAGGAGGGCAGAAAAATGCTAGGACTATAACTATACTATACAAACCAAGCATAACCCATTTGAGTGGAATGTTTTTGAGGATTCTTAAAAGGCCAAAACAAGTGAGCAGTGCACAGCCGATGCTGATTATTGCTATTAGAAGTATAGAAGAAATAAAAGGGTTTATGCTGGTTATTTGACTTGCAATAAGTTGAACATCTGGTTCTGCTATTGTTGAGACAAGGGCGAAGATGAATGCAAAAACCACAATTATCCAAACCTTTTTGCGTTTCATAAGCTCTGAGCCGACGGCTTTGCCTACTGGAAGGATTGAGGTGTCAATGCCAGTCATAAAAACAGATTTACCAATTACAAGCAAAACTGCACCAATTATGAACTTAACAAACAAGTCCCCGTCGTAAGGGACTACGCCAATAAGACATAAAAAACCTACAATAGCGACAATGACCGCTGTTGCAATTAGAGATTCATAAATTTGCCTTAAAAACTTCATTTATTGCATTTTAGCATAAAAAATAAAAAAATGTCAAATGTTATCTGCATAAATAATTGACTTTTTTTATTTTTTTTATTATACTTTGTATATAATTACACAAAAATGCACCGGCGGGCGGGTGTAAAGTGCCGTTAGGCACTTTACAGCACGTCCGCTTTGCGGACGTGCCGACGCATTTTTTCAAAATGCGTACCCGTCCGCCCCTTGCATTGGTATTAAAAGGAAGAATTTATGGAAAACAAAAACACAAACCAACCTACAGACAGATTTGGTAAATACAATTTCAAAGAAAGCGAACCAAAATGGGAGGCTTTTTGGCAAGAAAAACAAGTGTACGCATTTGACCGCAATTCAACAAAACCAGTATTTGCAGTTGACACTCCACCTCCAACAGTAAGTGGCAATATCCATATTGGGCATATTTTTTCATACTCACAAGCGGAGTTTGTTGTTAGATTCAAAAGAATGACAGGCCACAACGTGTTCTATCCTTTCGGCTTTGACAACAACGGACTTCCAACCGAAAGAATTGTTGAAAAGGACAGAAAAATAAAAGCCCACCAACTTTCTCGTGAAGATTTCAGAGAAGTTTGTATGGAAGTTGCATCAAAATATGAGCAAGAATTCAAAGACCTCTTTATTCGTGCAGGCAATTCAGCGGATTGGAATTATTTGTATTCTACAATAAGCCCAGAGGTGCAAAAACTAAGCCAAAAATCCTTTTTGGAACTCGCAAAAAGCGGGAAAGCTTATCACGGTGAAATGCCAGCAATTTGGTGCCCAGAGTGCAGAACATCCATAGCCCA
>JAFYKO010000078.1 GCA_017537515.1 Clostridia bacterium
AACGGACCGGCGGAAATAATCCCTCACTTTCAATATCTTTTGGTGATATGCTTAGCAGGAAGAACGCCCGTAAGCAACCTTGACGGGCAACCTTCCTGCGTCGCCTCTCATCCAAAATCTTATTGAAATTGAGGCTTGCCACACGCCGAAACAAGCGAAGTGGTAAGCAAACTGTATCTTGTGGAAGAGGTTGGATTTTATAAATAGTATTCAAATCCAACCTTAATTGCTAATTTCTAATTGCTAATTGCTAATTTAATTTCCGCCGGTTCGGTAGAGAGGCGGAATTAAAAGGGCGGAATTAAAATTTGCTTGACATTCACGTGGTTTTGCGGTATTATTAGGATGTTATGAAAATTCTTGGTATTGACCCGGGTTACGGAATTGTCGGGTTTGGGATTATCGAAAAAGACAACTTCGGGATTCGAGTTGTGGATTATGGTGCAGTAACCACCCCCAAAGAAATGCCCCTTGTCGAACGTCTTTTGGTTATCGAGCAAAGTTTTCAGCAGATTTTGGAGGAGTATCAACCCGACGAGATAGCCATTGAAGAACTGTTCTTTTTCAGAAATTACACCACAGTGATTCCCGTCGCCGAAAGTCGTGGAGTTATTTTGACAACTTGCTACAAATACTGCAAAAACGTCTTCGAATACACACCACTTCAAATCAAGCAAGCCCTAACCGGCAACGGTCGAGCGGACAAAAAACAAGTGCAGTTTATGGTCCAGCATACGCTTGGTTTGGCGTCAGTGCCTAAGCCCGACGACACCGCCGACGCCCTCGCAGTCGCCATAACGCACAGCCAAATAAACCCTCTTTTCCGCTGAACTGAAGTTCAGCGGAAAGAATTAGCAATTAGCAATTAGAAATTAGAAATTAAGGTTTATTTGAATTAGCAATTAGCAATTAGAAATTAGCAATTGAGGTTTGATTTTTAACGGGGCATTACAACTAAAACCTTAATTATTCATTATTCAATATTCATTATTCATTAAATTGTAACTTGCTTTCGTACGCTATAAAGCCTTACAACAACCACCAGCCGAACGGCCGTCCAATGGCAAGGCGGGGCGGTTAGAACCGCCAGTCATTGGGCGACTGATGTCGCCTTATGGCGTACTACACCCGCAACCACTTGTGGTTGCCAATGCCACCCGGGGGGCTTCCCCCGGCGGGGTGTGGGCGAGTAGCCCACTCGCACGCAAGTGCGAAATTATTTTTCAAATTTTTATAAAAAAAATAAAAAATAAAACGGAGAAATTATGATAGCATTTTTGAGGGGCGAGATAGCCCAAAAAACAGACGGGAAGATATTTATCGAAGCAAACGGCGTCGGCTTTGAAGTGCTTGTTTCAAACACAACATTGACCACAATCGGAGCCGAAGGCGAAAACATAATGATACATACCTATATGCACGTCAAGGACGACGGAATAACCCTCTACGGCTTTTCAAGCACCGAAGAAAAACAACTCTTCGAGCAATTAATCTCCGTCAACGGCGTCGGCCCAAAAGGAGCATTGGCAGTGCTTTCAAGTATGAAACTCAGCGACCTGCTTGTGTGCATTTCTTCAGGCGACAGCACAGCAATTTCCAGAGCAAAAGGCCTCGGCAAAAAAACAGCCGAGAGAATCGTTCTCGAACTTCAACACAAAGTCTCACCAATGGGCTTCGCAGTGCTTTCGGACGAGTTTGTTATGAACACCAACACCGACGCAATGGACGAAGCATACGCAGTCCTAATTTCCCTCGGCCTCACAAAATCCGAATCACTCTCACTCGTCCGCAAAAACTCCAGCGGAACCGACACCGCCGAAGAAATCGTCGCAAAAGTATTAAAGGATATGGGTAGATAAAATGGAAAATAACAGATTCGTCTCAACTTCAAAAACATTAACCGACGTCGAAATAGAAAGCTCACTAAGACCAACCAAAATGACCGAATACGTCGGCCAAGAAAAAATTAAAAACAACCTCGAAGTTTACATCAAGGCCGCGAAAAAGCGTGGCGACGCCCTCGACCATATACTGCTCTACGGCCCACCAGGCCTCGGCAAAACCACACTCTCGCATATAATCGCCAACGAACTCGGAAGCCAAATCAAAATAACCTCTGGCCCAGTAATCGAACACGCCGCAGACCTCGCCGCAATACTAACCAACCTCAACAAAAACGACGTGCTTTTTATCGACGAAATACACAGACTCAATAAGTCAGTAGAAGAAATTCTATACCCCGCTATGGAAGACTTCGCACTAGACTTCGTCGTAGGCAAAGGCCCAAGTGCCAAAAGTATGCGACTCAAAATCCAACCATTCACACTCATCGGTGCAACAACAAGAGCAGGGCTTTTGACCGGCCCACTCCGTGATAGATTCGGCGTATTAGCTAGACTCGAAATGTACAACGAGTTTGAATTAAGGGAGATTATCACCCGCAGTGCAAAAATACTAGGCATAGCAATCGACGACGACGCAAGCCTCGAAATAGCCAAAAGAAGCCGAGGCACACCACGTATAGCCAACAGAATCTTAAAGCGTGTGCGAGACTTCTCAGAGGTTTACGGTAAAAAAAGTATCGACATCGAAATAACAAACAAAGCCCTCGACGCCCTAGATATCGACAAAAGCGGACTCGACAACACAGACAGAAAACTTCTTGAAACAATCATACGCAAATTTGAAGGCGGACCAGTCGGCCTCGACACACTTTCTGCAATATGCGGAGAAGACGCAACCACCGTCGAGGACGTCTGCGAACCATACCTCCTCCAAAAAGGCTTTATCGCCCGCACAAACAGAGGACGTATCGCACTCAAAGAGGCCTACGAACACTTAGGCATACCACTTTCACAAACAAAGGAGAACGAACTTAAAGTTTACGAAAATGACGAATATTAAAGATATACACAGCACAAAAACATATTACTACGACTTGCCCGAAGAACTTATAGCACAAACCCCACTTGAAAAACGAGACAATTCCAGAATGCTTGTCTACGACAAAACAAACAAGACCACAAACCACAAGCATTTTTTTGATATAATCGACTACCTAAACCCCGGCGACGTGCTTGTCATAAACAACACCAGAGTTCTGCCAGCAAGAATTTATGGCGAAAAGGTCGAAACCGGAGCCAAAATCGAACTGCTTTTGCAAAAAAGAAAAGATTTAAAGACTTGGGAAGCAATAACCCGCCCAGCAAAAAGACTCAAAATAGGCACAATAGTCAAATTCTCAGACAAACTCTCTTGCGAAGTCTTGGAAAAAGGCGACTTTGGACACGCAGTTGTAAGATTCATTTACGACGGAGTGTTTGAACACCTTCTATCCGAAGTCGGCGAAATGCCCCTCCCACCTTATATCCACGAAAAACTAAAGGACGGCGAAAGATACCAAACAGTTTACAGCAAAATCGAGGGCTCCAGCGCAGCACCAACAGCAGGCCTGCATTTCACACCCGAAGTTTTGGAAAAAATCAAAGCCAAAGGCGTAAACGTCGTTGAAGTCCTTCTTCACGTCGGCCTAGGAACGTTCAGACCAGTCTCAACTGACAATATACTAAACCACGATATGCACAGCGAATATTATTGCCTAACCGAAGAAAACGCAAACGCCATAAACACCGCAAAACAAAACGGGAAAAAAGTTGTTGCCGTCGGTACAACCAGCGTAAGAGTGCTTGAAACCTGTGCAAAAGACGGAAAAGTGCGTGCGGGAAGCGGGGAAACGAAGATATTTATTTACCCGGGCTATAAATTCCAAATCCTAGACGCCCTATTGACCAACTTCCACTTGCCCGAAAGCACACTGATTATGCTCGTCTCAGCCTTTTGCGGAATAGACGAAACACTCGGGTTTTATTGCGAGGCAGTAAAAGAAAAATACAGATTCTTCAGCTTCGGGGACTGCTGTTTTTTGTATGAAAGTAAAGGAGAAAACTAAATATGGAAGAAAAATTTAAGTATGAAGTCATAAAGACCTGCAAACAAAGCGGTGCAAGAATAGGAAGACTCACGACCCCACACGGCGTTATTGAAACACCAGTGTTTATGCCCGTAGGCACACAAGCAACAGTGAAAGGCCTCACCCCAGAAATGCTGAAAGCCCTCAACGCACAAATAATCTTGTCAAACACCTACCACTTGCACCTAAGACCCGGCGAAGGAATCGTAAAACAAGCGGGCGGATTGCATAAGTTTATGAATTGGGATAAACCAATCTTAACCGACAGTGGTGGGTTTCAAGTGTTCAGCCTCGCAGACCTAAGAAAGGTAACCGAAAATGGCGTTGAATTCCGCTCACACCTAAACGGAGAAAAACTGTTTTTCACCCCCGAAAAGGCAATGCAAATAGAAAACGACTTAGGGGCGGATATTATTATGGCATTCGATGAGTGCAGTGCCTATGGCTCCACCCACGAACAAGTCAAGTCCGCTTGCGACAGAACAAAAAGATGGCTCGAAAGATGCTACAACGCACACAAAAACGAAAATCAAATGCTCTTCCCAATCGTGCAAGGCGGAATATTCGAAGACCTAAGAATTCAATCAGCAAAAGATTGCACACCTTTCGCCAAGTGCGGGATAGCAGTCGGCGGGCTTTCTGTGGGCGAACCCAAAGAGGATATGTACAGAATATTGGACCTTCTCAACCCAATTCTTCCAAAAGATATGCCTAGATATTTAATGGGTGTGGGCAGTCCAGATTGTTTGGTTGAAGGCTTCGCAAGAGGCATAGATATGATGGACTGCGTTCTCCCAACAAGAATCGCAAGAAATGGAACCGCCTTTTCAAAAAATGGGAAACTCGTCATAAGAAACGCAAAGTTCAAGGACGATTTTAGGCCCATCGAAGAAGATTGCGACTGTTATGCCTGCAAAAACTTCTCTCGTGCATACATACGACATCTCATAAACGCCGGAGAAATGCTTGGCGGTGTGCTTCTCTCAATCCACAACCTAAGATTCTTGACCAGACTCACCGAAGAGGTAAAAAAAGCGATTTGGGAAGATAGATACCTAGATTTTAAGGAAGAATTCCTAAAAAACTACAAAGACTAACAAAAAATTTTGTTATTTGCCTTGCTAAATTTTGGAAATTATGCTATATTAAAAAAAGGAGTGAAAAATGTTATTTGCAACAGCTTCCGAGATTATATTGCCAATTTGTGTGTTTATTTTAATGATAATATTTTTCACAACTTTGAGCAAATAAAGGAGAATTAAATGAACTTATTATTTGTAGACGGTGGAAACATCGCCCTTCTTGTCCTTCTTCTTGGACTCTTGATTTTGTATCCTATTCTTATGATTCGAAGAAACAAAAAGGA
>JAFYKO010000079.1 GCA_017537515.1 Clostridia bacterium
AAATTTTGAATGTCCTCAACCTTATTGATGAGCTTTATTCTGTGTTTAAGTTTGAATATAAATTTGAACTTTCAACAATGCCAGATGACCACATAGGCGACGAAGCAGATTGGCAAATCGCTGAAAAGGCACTTCAATCCGCACTCAAACGTGCTGGGAAAGACTACAAAATAAATGAAAAAGACGGTGCATTCTATGGCCCTAAAATTGATATAAAAATCAAGGACGCTATCGGAAGAACTTGGCAATGTGGTACAATTCAACTTGATATGCAACTTCCAAAACGCTTCAATTTAACTTATGTCGATGACAAAGGCGAAAAGCAAGAACCTGTTATGATTCACAGAGCATTGTATGGCTCTTTTGAAAGAATGATAGGTGTTTTGACAGAACATTTTGCAGGTGCGTTCCCTGTTTGGCTTTCACCAGTTCAAGTCAACGTGCTTTCACTTACTGAAAGAAACGAAGGTTATGCAAAAGAAATTTTTGAGAAACTTCAAGACGCAGGAATAAGGGTTGGGCTTGATGTGAGAAACGAAAAAATTGGTTACAAAATTCGTGAAGCACTTATGAAGAAAATTCCTTATCTTGTTATTGTTGGAGATGAAGAAGAAAAGAATGGTCAAATTTCTCTTAGAGGAAGAAATAATATCAACCGTCCGAATATCAAATTTGATGATTTCTTAAAACAACTTCTTGATGAAATAAAAACTCGAAAATTGATTGTTGAATAGTTAAAAAATACGGTATTTACCGTATTTTTTTATATAATTTCCTCTGGGATTTTTTTGTTGTAGTAGGTGTTTGTGAATGAGAAGATTGCAAGGCAAAGAAGTATTGTGCTTATGACTAAATAATAAACCGAAGCACGCACAAAAAAACTTGAAATAATAAGAATTATGCTGGAAAAAACGTAACCCTTCACACGCCCACGATTAAGTGAAAATGCGAGAAAACTTTTCCATTTGCTGGTTTCATTGAGGTTGATTTTAGTTTCCACTTCAGGAAATGAGTTGTATTTTTTCATCAACTTTTCGTAGGCTTCGTACTTGTCTAAAATAACCATCTTGCAAGGCAAGTGGGAAATGAAAGTCTTAGATTGTGGTTCCACCTCGTTTGTGCATATAATTATTTTATCTATCTTTTCTTTTTTAAGTTTATTGTAGATGCTAAGCACATCGGACGGTCGGAGCTTTTCGAGGGTATAGTGAGAATATATTGCAACCTTTTCTGAATTTTTCTCAAAAGAAGTATAGTAGGTTTTTTTTGTGGCAGTATGCTTTTGTGAAATTGTTTTATGCCAAAAGTTGTTTGCGAAAGCATTGCCGTTTAAGACAAATAGGTTTGCGAAATTCTCTGCGTCAGTTATTTCTTGTTTTTTCAAGGTAGTTTTAATATCCCGCTTTTGCAGAAACATTGACAATAAACAATCTGAAGCAAATGTCAAAATACTAGTGTATACTAGGCAAAGAGAAAGATTTGGCTCGTAATATCTGACCCAAATAAACACAAGGAGAAAAATAAGCACAACTCTCCCAAGATGAGTAATAAAAGAATTGAATGTTTTCATAGCATAATTATTGACAAATTATAAAAATCTAGACATAAAAACAAAAAAATCTTGTATTTTTTAAAAATAGTCTTGACAAAATGGAGTTAAGGTGTTAAAATAATGCAAGAATTTGTATATGCGTTCATAGCTCAGCTGGATAGAGCGTCGGTCTACGGAACCGAAGGTCTGGGGTTCGAATCCCTATGAACGCACCAAACAATCACGGGCGTGGCTTCCCTGACAACTCCGTTGTCGCAGAACCCACACCCGTTTTTTTCTACGTTAAATTAAGTACAATTATACTATTTGTCAATAACACATTTGATTAAAGAATGAAAAAACCCTTGACATATTCTGCAAAATGTGGTATGATGTGTAAGTTATCCGCTTGGAGTGGGCTTTTAAAAGGTGATTTGCCTTGCCTACAACAGCGAGTCTTGATTAAAAGGAGAGTAATTCTTATTATGTACGCTATAATTGAAGCAGGTGGAAAACAATTCAAGGTTATGGCTGGCGACGTGATTAAAGTTGAAAAAATCGACGCTGAAATCGGTTCTAAAGTTGATTATCAAGCTTTGTTCGTAAGTGATGAAAACGGAAATATCCAAACTCTTGACAATGCGAAAAAAGTTAAGGTTACAGCTGAAGTTGTTGCCCAAGGCAAAAATCCAAAAATCATTGTTTTCAAATATAGACCTAAGAAAAGAACTAAGAGTAAGAATGGACATCGTCAACCTTACACTGAAATTAAAATTTTGGAAATAAAATAAATATTTTTATAAAATGACATTTTTGAAAAATTGGTGATTTATGACAAACATTAAGGTGAGTTTATACAACGGATTTGTTTATAAAATTGAGTGCAAAGGGCATACAGGCTATGCAGAAGAAGGAAAGGATATTATTTGTTCGGCCCTTTCTTCGGTTATGTGCAGTTGTCATATTGGGCTTGTCAAAGTCCTAGGACTGGATGTTAAAACCGTTATGGACGACAACACAGGCTATATGCTTGTCGAACTCAATGAAAACAATTATCAAAACCAAATGGCACAGACAATTATGCACACAGTTGCAACAACACTTCGAGAAATCGCTGAAGGTTTTTCAAAATATGTCTCAATTCGATTTTTAGAATAGGAGGGAACTTAGAATGAAATTCACAATTAATCTACAGATTTTCGCTCACAAAAAAGGTGGCGGAAGCTCTAAAAACGGTCGTGATAGCCAAGCAAAACGCCTTGGAATGAAAGTTGCTGCTGGCCAAAAAATTAACGCCGGAGCAATCATCCTCAGACAACGTGGCACAAAGATTTATCCTGGTGCAAATGTTGGCTTAGGAAAAGACCATACTCTTTTTGCAAAAAAAGAGGGAGTTGTAACTTTCGAAATGAAAGCTGGCAAGAAAGTAGCAAGCATTTATTAATATTTTCACTAAATCGCAAAACCTTTTATGCATAACATAAAAGTCTCAAAATTTTAGGAAAAAAATATGAAAGCATACATTACTGTTGAAAAACAAAAAATAAAATTTGCTCACGCTCTTGAATGTGGGCAAATTTTTTCATTCAAAAAAACCGATTTTGGCTTTTGCGTTTACTCAGCAAATAAAATTGCTATTATTGTTGAAAAGGAAAGTCATTATTTATTATTTTCAGACGACTTACAATACTTTTGGAATTTTTTTGACCTTGGTACTGATTATGAGGAGATAAAACATTATCTCAAAACATCTTCAATATATGCCAAAAAGTGTAAAGGCATTGTAAACGTCGGGGAGAAGCCTCTTAAAACTTTTCAAGAGTTTTTGAACGAAGCTGTTGATTTTGGAGAGGGAATCAGAATCATAAAACAAGACCTTTTTGAAGTGCTTGTAAGTTTCTGTGTTTCCGCCAACAATAATATTAAGAGAATAACAGCAAGTTTGTTTGAGTTCAGAAAGAAATTTGGGAAGTTTGTTTGTATTTCTGAAATACTTCAAGAAAGTGTTTTGGGTGAGTTGGTTGATTTTTATGCCCAAAAGGGCGAATACCAACCACTAGAGCGTGCTTTTGCAGAGTTGGCTTTGGGAGGTGTTGTAAATACCGAAGGCGGAAAAAACGCTAGTGAGCTAGGCTTTTATGCTTTTCCAGAGTTTTGTGTGGCAAGGAGATTGACTGAAGAAGATTATAGGGGGCTTGGGGTTGGCTATCGAGCACCGCAACTTGTATTATTAATGAAGCAGTTGGAAGATGCTTGTGCCGATGGCGAGACAGTGAGTGAAACTTTGAATCGTGTTGGCAAGCAAGATACTGCCCGCCTTCGACGATGGCTAATGGAACTTAGTGGCGTTGGTGGAAAGGTGGCAGATTGTGTGCTTTTGTTTGGATACGCTAGGGGAGACGTTTTCCCAGTAGACACTTGGATAGCAAAGGTGTTTGAGCGGTTTTTCGGTGAGGGTTTTTCTCGTGTGCAAATGCGTGAAATATTGGTTTCAATTTTTGGAAATCTATCAGGGGTCGCACAGCAGTATGTCTTCTTTTTAATTCGTGAAAAATCAAGTGATTATGTTTGATGTAGAGTAGGGGCGGAGTGTATGATGCGGGCTGAAAGCCCTGCACATACGCCCGCCCCGTTTAAAAAAAGAAGCAATTTAAGAATACTTAAACCTGCTTCGTTTTTTTAATCCAACCTTATTGCTTGGCGTTCTGCTTCACAAACTGGACAAATCTCCCACGCTTCTTTGCCTTCCGCAATATATCCGCAACTATCACAAACCCAAAGAACGCTTTCTTTTTTCTTGTAAAGTGTTCCGTCTTTCAATTCTTCATAGAGTCTTGCAAACATACTTTCGTGATAAATCTCAATTTGTGCGATATTGTCGAAAAGCTCTGCAATATCTTCAAAACCTTCTTGCCTTGCGACTTCGGCAAAGGCTGGATAAATTTCTGTTCCCTCTTCGTGTTCGTCTTCGGCTGCAATTCTTAAATTTTCAAGCAAATCCCATTTTTCCTTAAAAGGATATCCAGCACAAATGTCAATGTTTGAAATTTCGTCTTTTGAAGCTTCTTGGAGTTTAGTGTAGAACATTCTTGCGTGATTGAATTCGTTGTAAATAATTTTATCCACGATTTGGGCAATGTTCTCGTGCCCGTTGTAGCGTGCACCATATTCGATAAATTTATAACGAATGTAGGCTTGGCTTTCTCCCGCAAATGCTTTTGCAAGATTTAAAAAAGTTTTACTTTCGATTAATTTCATATTATTCTCCTCGGTTTTATTGTTGACGATAAGATTTTTTTTAAACCCTAAATTTGGGTGTTTTTTTATTAAACCGAAATTGAGAGTAGATTTATTATCATTATAGAGGTAAAAATCTTAAAAATTTGTAAAAAATTTCACAAAAACACCTTTACTTTTTTCTTGTAATATATTATAATATAACATTATGAGAAATTTAGAAGATTTAAAGAACCTTATTGGTCAGACACCACTTTTGAAAATTACATACCGTTATAATGGAGAAGTTCGCAATGCCTTTATGAAAGCCGAATGGTTTAATATGTCGGGAAGTATTAAGGATAGAGTTGCGTATTCAATCATAAAGCACGCTTATGAAAATGGAGAGCTTAAAGCCGGCCAAACCATAATTGAAACAACTAGCGGAAATATGGGCCTTTCTTTCTGTGCTCTTGGTGCTTTTTTGGGCCACCCTGTCAAAATATTTATGCCAGAATTTATGAGTAAAGAAAGAAAAGACCTCATCAAACTCTTTGGTGGAGAACTTATTTTCGGAAAGTCTTTTACCGAACGCTTTGAACGTGCCTCAGAATACGCCAAAACAAATGATTGTTTTACACCTTTACAATTTGAGAACAAGTTTATTGTTCAAGCACATATTGATACAACCGCTCCAGAAATTATCAAACAAGCAGACGAGAAGATTACAGCTTGTATTGCCGGTGTTGGAACGGGTGGAACATTAATTGGGCTTGCAAAATATCTAAAATCGATTGATAAGGAAATTAAGGCGTTTGCTGTTGAGCCAAAACAATCTTCACTTTTGACATTTGGCAAATCTAAAGGTAAACACAGAATACAAGGACTTTCAGATGAAATAATTCCTCCAATCTATGAAGAAGATTTGGTTGACGAGGTTTTGGCTGTGGACGATACTGACGCAATCGCTATGGCACAAAAACTTTCGAAAGAACTTGGAATCCCAGCGGGAATTTCTGGTGGTGCAAACTTTATTGGAAGTGTTTTGTCTGGACTTAACAACACAGTTTCTGTTTTCGCAGATGACAACAAAAAATACCTTTCAACCGACCTTGCAACACCTATTACAACTCCTCTTGTGGATGCAATCGAGCTTATTTCTTGCAAGGTTTTTAGATAACATATTAAAGCACGGAATGTGCTTTTTTTTGTTTTAATAAAGGAGAGGGGACGGACGACACGTTCCGGAGGAACGTGTGGCTCGTTTTTTTTGCAAAAAAAACGAGCCGTAAACTGCTTTGCAGTTTACCGCCCGTCCCCGTTGGCTTGTGGTAATTTTATTCTCCCATACCTTTTGTTGCTTCTGTTTTTTTGTCTTTCTGAGGTTGTCTAGCCTTTGCTCCAGCTACACTGTGTCTAGGAGAACTTGAACCGGCGTTGAGGAACGATTCAAAAGCATTTGTTTTCTTTTGGTCCTCAATGTCGCCATAATGAATAAACAGTCCAGTGTCTGCAAGCTTGTCTTGTGATTTAGGCTCAATTCCTTCAAGAGTCCTCATACCATTTTTCCCAACACCGTAAGATACACGACCTTGTGTGGTTGATACATTGTTTCCGTTATTACTATTCAAAACATCTGGTGTGCGTGCCTCGCCTCTATTCAAGTCTTTTTCTGTGATGATAGGGTTGTTTCCGCCCGGCATATCACCTTGTTGTGTTTCTATATTGAAAGATTCTTCAACCCTTGATGAACTAGGTCTTCTGGCTGAACTTCTAAGTTGTTTTTCTTCGTAGTAATGCCTGTTGCGGTTGGCTTTTTGTTCTGTGTTTAACCTCATACCACGTGCATAATCTAGGTCTTCCTGGTGTATGCGATGGGCTTTTTTATCAAACTCTGACCCAGCGTACCTATCATATTGTTGGTGTTTTTTCTCTTGATAAGCTTCTTTGGTTTCTTTAATAGATTTTGAGATAGATTTAACTGTGTTTTCGCCAAATTCAATGATATTGCCAGAACCGACAATTCCAATAAGACCAGCAATTGCAACAAATGGTGCAACGACAGGTGCAAATACGCCAATCACAGCCATAACAACCACTCCCGCACAACCCATTTTAATGGTGTAGTTGGTTATATCTTTAAGTCCATTTTTCCAAAGATTGTAAGGCTTCTTCTCTTTCTTTTCTCTGTTTTTGAACGCTGATGCGATTCGCTTATG
>JAFYKO010000080.1 GCA_017537515.1 Clostridia bacterium
GTTAAGCGTCCTTTTGTTAATTTTTTGGCACCGGAAGTTTTCCAGAGACAAACTCCCAAGCAGAAGTAGTGAACCCGGCTTTAGTGAAGGTCTTGAAGTTATCACTTCCACGAGCAACCTCGCCCGAAACCACGTGCTCAAACTTGTTCGCAATAGGGTTCTCAACAACGTCAATAATAACCCCAAACCCTTGCACGTACTTACCACTTACGTTGTAAATAATCGAGTTCTTAATTGCCCCCATTTTATCATTCCAAGGCAAGTTTTGCCACATACCACTCCAAATGTTACGATAAGCAGTGTCAGTATCCGCATTAAACCCGCCTTTTCCAGTAATAACCCCCGCACCGAAACAATGCTCAATAACAGAAGCCTCTTTCAAACTGTAAGCAAACCCGTTTGTGTTCGCCCAGTCGTCCACGCCTTCCAAAACAGCGTAAACACCCGAGTCAGATACAACAGCAGATTTTTGGTTGTAAACCACAAGCCCGCCAACAAAATGCCCAGAAATCTTGCCTTCGCCAAGCGACTCACTTCCAACGCTAACACGCTCCGCCTTGCCAAAGTTGTCAACAGCGATACCACCAGCACAGTAAGAACTTATCACCGAGTCAGCAACAACCGCTCCTGAGATTTTTCCGTTTGTACCATTCACCGCACAAACTCCGCCCGCAAACGCACTCTTAGAAGTAACACTTGCCGAGATTTCTACGCTTTCAACAGTAGCACTTGAAATGTTTTTGTTGTTTTGCCCAACAACGCCACCAAGCCTCAAAATGCCTTGACTTTCAGAACTGATTTCGCAGTCCTTAGCAGTTGACGAACTTACCGCCCCATCGTTAACACCCACAACACCGCCAATATAACCACTAGCAGTTGCGTTTAGCGTTAATGTAGCATTTGTAGATTCAGAAGCCACCACGCTTCCTGCGTTTTTGCCAACAATACCGCCGATATTACAGCTTGCGTCAATGCCTTTAAGCGTACTTGCAGAACCAGATGTAACCTTGCAACTATGAATTGTTCCGTAGTTAATACCAGCAATTCCGCCAATATTGTCATAAGATGAAATCTTAACCCCGCTTACATCACAGCCAACAACCTTTGCACCTGTTCCAACATAACCAGCCACCACACCAGCATACGCAGTGTTTGACCCGATGTCGGTTGGGTCGTTTGAAATGTCAACATTAATGAAGTCCACATTAGAGATTGTCGCACCGCTTCCAACATACCCAAAGAATCCAGCGTACTGCTTGTCAGTGATTCTAAGGTTTGTGAACGTGAGCGAGCCTCGGACAATAAATGTTCCAGTGAAAGGCTTATCCGCCGTCCCAATAGGTTCAAAAGCCACCTCGTTCCAAGGCATAATTGACATATTGATAGTATGCGTTCCGCTTACAACATAGTTCTTTCCAGCGTTTGGATTTGCCCTCATATCTGAAACCATTTGGAAAATCTCACTCGTAAGCGTTGCCACTTCGTTGTTTGGGTCGTCAGGGTTGTCAATAATATTATCCCCGTCTTGGTCGATGTCGCCTTGGTTAATGGTCGAGCTGTAAGCGTTTTCAAAGTCGACAACCGCAAACACCTCATTCATTTTCCAAACGTTGTCAAAATCCCAGTCAATGTATGTAGATTGAATTGCAAGTTCAGAGGCGTCTTTCTTTTCAATTTGATTTGCAGTAAAGTTCTTGCCATTTGCAACATAGTTGTTTGTGTCTATATTAAAGTAGTTTCTAGTATAAGAATTTTTAAATGTTGTGCTTGCGTCGTTAACTTCTCCAGCCACACCAGATGTAAGCCCCGCATTGTTGAGCGTGCTTACACTTGCGTGAGTGCGAAGGATACTACTTCCGATAGAGGCATTACCGCTTGACACAAGGTTTTGGCCAGCGATACCGCCAAACTTGGTTGAGCTGTTGTTTGAAGTGAATGTATTAAGCGAAACAAACGAATCTTCGACAACGCTACCGATGTTTTTGCCCACGATTCCACCAACATACGCCCCGCCAGTGGTGTTGATGCTTACATTTTGAACACCGCACATACCGATGTTTGCACCCTTGACACTAGAAGATGTCGCAGAAGCCTCGTTTGAGCCGGCAATAGCCCCGATGTTTGCACCTGTTCTTGAATTAGTAATGGTTGAATTAAGCACTTCTGTGAGGCAGATTGTGCCTTTGTTTATGCCCGCAACGACTCCGGCGTAAACAAACTGCCCAGAGATGGTCGCACCAGAGAGTTTGAGATTTTTCACGACTGCGTTTTTGGCAATTTCAGAGAAAAGCCCAGCGGTTGTGATGTATGAAGTTTCACTGATTTTAAGGTCATAAATAGTATGTCCGCCACCGTTAAAAGAGCCAGTAAACGCACTGTTGTGAGCGATTGGAGTAAACTCCTCTGTGAGATAGATGTCAGAAACAAGTTCATAATGCATATTGTTTGTCCAGATTGAACCGTTTGCACCGATTTGTTTAAGTTCAGTGGCGTCGCTGATGAAGTAAGGAAGTTCGGTTGAGAGGCCGTTTCCGACAACGACATTAAGCACGAATGGACCGAATCTTGCATTTGACGGAGTGATAGTAAGCACTGTTTTGCCGGCAGAAAGAGCCGTAAACTCCTTAGATTTCTTGTCATAGCTTAAGATTTCTTGGTTTTCAACCTCGATTTTTATCTTAGTGGTTTTGTGAGGTTGGGTGTGAGAAACAAGGTCGGAGTAGGCAAAAGCCTCGCCAACGTTGAGTTTGAGTGATTGGGTTTGGTCGTGTGCGAGAACGATTTTCTCTTTGTTTGCGACAAAATAGTAAGTTGTGAAGCCGAGAAAGAGAATAACAACCAGCACAAGACAATACATTAAAAACTTTTTCATAAAAAATGCACCTCTTTATATAATCTTATGTGCAATATTTTACCATAAATAAAAAAATTGTCAAGACCCCAATTTTTAATATTTCACCCACCTCGCAATATTAAAAATACGGAAAGCACGCTTTCGTGCATTAAAACCAGTGAAATAAAAAAATAAGTCAAGAAGTCTCATAACCTATTTTAGTTGTCAATATCAGACATATATTCTTTATTTATAAAATTTTCAAACTCTCCAACAATTTTAAAATCTAGAATATATTTATTATCTTCAAAATCTGCCTCTCACCAAGAGCCACAAGCACTGGAACAACTGCATAATTTCCGGTCGATACACCACCGACACATCCAGCCAACCATTGTAAGTAAC
>JAFYKO010000081.1 GCA_017537515.1 Clostridia bacterium
AGTAGGTCTTAAAAGCGACAGCACAAGGCAAGGTGCCTCAGGCATCCGGTTAGAACCGCCAGTCATTGTAACTTGCAATTCGTACGCAATCAGACTTACAAGTATTTCAGCCGAACGACCGTCCTATGCAAGGCGGGTCACCCGCCCGGGGATGCAACGAACGTTCGTTGCCCGCCTCGAATGAGGCGAAATAATTTTCCAAAAATTGAAGTGCAACGCACAAAATTTTTGTTAAAAAAATATTTTTCGCACGTACGTGCGGAATAAATTTTTGAAAATGAATTCCGCAAAGCGGAAGAATTTTCCATTATAAAAAATCCATTATAAAAAATTAAATTCAGGCACCGGCTTTCTTGCGTTTGAGATTCTTCTCTCGTCCGTTTTGACTGGGGGTGTAGTAGACTCTGTTTTTAAGGCTGTTGGGCAAATATTGTTGCTTTACGTATCCGCCGTAATCGTGTGGATATTTGTATTTCGCTTTGGGGTTGTTTATGTCTGGGTGGTTCTTGAGGTGTGCGGGAATATTGTCGTCTCTCGTCTCGATTGCGTCTTTCTCTGCAAGTTCCATTGCTCTTATTACTGAATTCGACTTTTCCGCTTCGCAGGCGTAAATTATGGCGTGGCTGAGTGGGATAAGCCCTTCCGGAGCACCCATTTTCTCGATTGCGTACATAGCACTGGTTGCAAGAAGTAGGGCGTTGCTGTCGGCCATTCCTATATCTTCACTGCAATGTGCGATAAGCCTTCTTGCGATAATCATTGGATCGACTCCCGCTTGAATCAGTCTTTGAGAATAATACAGTCCTGCGTCGGCGTCGCTTCCTCGAATGGACTTACAAAATGCAGAGAGCATATCATAATATTGCGTTTCGTCGATTGAGAGTGCCTTCTTTTGTGTTGATTGTTCTGCTATTTCCTTGGTTATGACAATTCTCTTATCCTTATTGAATGGCGTAGTGAGAACTGCGAGTTCAAGCGAGTTTAAGGCACTTCGGACATCCCCGCCAGCAACAAAAGACAGGTGGTTGAGGGCGTCCGTTTCGACCTCGAGAGGAAAATTCCCAAGCCCGTTTTCCTTGTCTGCAATCGCTCTTTGTAGGGCTTTTTTGATGTCGTTTTGCTTCACCGCCTTAAATTCAAACACTCTGCATCGGCTGACAATCGCCCTTGTCATTGAGGTGTAAGGGTTTTCGGTTGTGGAGCCGATGAAGATTATATACCCCTTCTCAATCGCTTCGAGGACTGAGTCGCTTTGGGCCTTATTCCAGCGGTGGCATTCGTCGAGGAGCAAATACGTTTGTCTGCCGAACATCTCTTTGTTTTGCCTTGCCCTTTCGATAACCGCCTTTGCGTCGGCGACACCGCTTGACACTGCGTTTAGCTTCTCGAATTCGCCCTTCATTTGGCTTGCGATAATATGTGCGAGTGTGGTTTTTCCGCATCCTGGCGGACCATAAAAAATGCAACTGCCGAGTTCTCCAATCTCAATTGCACGTCTAAGCAAACTGCCTTTGCCGACTATATGTTCTTGTCCGACAAACGTCTCAAAACTGTTTGGACGCATCTTTTCTGCGAGGGGTATTCTTTTATTTTCCATAGTCTTATTTTAGCACAAAATGGCGTTAAAATCAACCTTAAAGCCACAACTTGAAGTGGTTGTATTTTTCAAGAACGTCGAGGGCGAGCCAACAGCAGTTTTTGTATTCTACGTCGTCAATAACAATCTTGCTTTGTCCGTTCTGTACAACTTCAAAGTTTTTCTTATGGTTTGAATGGTTGATTGAAATGCTATAGTCGCCCAAATCGTTTTTTGCAAAATACAACAAATTCTCGGATTGTTTGAAGATTAGGTCTTTGATAGAAAAATACGCCTCTTCGGGTCTTAACTTCTTGTGCCGATAGAAAAACAAAATCTGTTTTATGGATTTTAGTCCAACTCTTCGCACTTGCCAAAATTCTAGCTGGTTTTCAATCATATTTTTAAGCGTCAAATCTGGCAAGAGTTTGTTTAGATAAAAATCTATGGTTTTGTCATTGGTCTTTATTTGGAAGTTGAAATAGCTTTCCAAAATATTGTTGATTTTTTCTTCAATGTTTTCAAACAAAACATCAACTTTCTGCCCTCCAAAATAGACAACCGTTTTTGACTTTTTTTGTAAATTTATTTCTGCACTAATTTGAAAATTATTTGAGTTTTTGACCTTGCAAAAATCAAGCCTTATAAAATTATTATTGGACAATAGATAATATTTATTGCCACTTGTTAAATTATTAAATAAATAACCATTTTTAATTTTTTTAACAGAAAAATAATTTAAAAAATAAAAAAATAAGGTTTTTTTAAATAAAAAAATTGTTTTTTGGGTGTTTTTATTTAAATTATTGACAAAAACAAATTTTCCTTCCAAATATTTTTCGCTGACAATAAATGTGCTATTGTCTATTTTGTAGGTGGTTTGGAGTGAAAAATTTGAAATGTTTTTTGCAGTGATTTTGGCGTTTTTTGGCCCGCAAAAATCTTTCGAAAACGTGACAGGTTTTGGCGGTCTGTCTGTATTGATATTGAGTGCAAATATTGACTCCTTGAGGTGTTTTTGTGTTTGGCTGTGGTTTAGGAAATTTGCTTGAATCGGAAATCTTTTAAACGCTTCTATTTCCTTTTTGTTTTTGTAGAAAATGATGCAGTTGAAGTCGTGAATTTTTTGAGCCAAATACAAACTTTTAAGGGTGGAGAAATCTAGGTTTTTTGCGTGCTCAACATAAAAGCTTTTGTGGATATCAAGCCCGCATTTGGTCAGTAAATCGAAGTCGGGTTTTTGGCTGTAAAACTCGGGAATGTTGTATTTTGTTTTTTGCACAATTTCAAAAACTTGGCTTTGTGTGAATTTGTGGTTTTTGTGGAAGTGATTATATTGCTTGCGTTGACGAGAAAATAAAGGCTTTGATTTCATAAAAAAATTTTTGACTTTTTTGGTTTTTTGTATACCATATTTTAATTAAATTAATATTAAAAAATAAATAATTTAATAAAAATAATA
>JAFYKO010000082.1 GCA_017537515.1 Clostridia bacterium
ACCATTGTGTTAAGTTGTTGAAGCTTTCCAACGCTGTGGATCATAAATGCGTTGTCAACACTTCCGTCTCCAGTGTTCGAGTTTTTGAGGTGAGGCAAGTTTTTGTAAGCTTCACCACTGAATGACAAGAAGCCATAGTTTGTTGTTATGTCATAAGCAAATTTTTTGCTTGCTTTTGAGTTTGAAAGGAAGATATCTTTTGGATTCTCTTCGCTGACTTCAATCATTGTTGACATTGTGTTTGTGTCAGATTCGATACCGTTGTCATCATAAGTTCCAGTTGTGTAAAGGTCATAATGACAATCTGTTGTTGAGTTATCTCCAAACACCCCAGAGCCCACTGAACCATTGTTTTGTGTTATTGCAGAGGTGTATGATGAATAGATTTTTCCGTTTGCACTTCCTTGTCCAAACGCATAAGAATCTAGGGCATTAACCGAACCAGTTGTGTAAGAGTTGTTGATAATTCCGTCATTAAGTCCCACAAATGCACCTGCAATTGCAGTTGTTTTGACATCAACATCTGTTGCTGAATCCAAGATTTGTCCACCATTTACGCCGACAAGTCCGCCGGTGTAAACATCAGAAAGGCTGTTTTGAATTCCAATAACTTGGAACTTCTCTGGGCCTTCGCTTTCGGTTGCGTTGCAAGAGTAGATTGTGCCAAGGTTAATGTTTGCGAGAGTTCCTGAACCAGTTGCAACTGTGCCAGATTTACTGTAAACCGTTGTTGTGTGGGTGCTTAGGCTATTTGCAACAACTTTAACGCCCGCAACAACTGAATTTGCGTCGACACTTGCAAAGAGTGCGTCGCTTGCAATTCTTGTTTCGAATCCGTCGCCAACAAAGTGTGCGTTTTTGAGACTGATATTTTTCATCACGTCTTGCGAAAGAGATTCAGTCAAAACAAAGAATGTTTTTCTTCCGTTGTTATCGCTTTCAAACCATTTTTTGTTTTGGTTGAAGTTTGAATTTGTAAGTTGAATTGGGGCGAGTTTTGAGCCTTCATAAACTTCAACATTTTCTTCATAGTCATCGAGTTGTGTTTTGTAGTCTACGATTACACTTGCGAGTGTTGGAAGAGTTTCGTCCAAGCCGTTGTTTGTATAGAAATACACGTTTTCAGTTTGGAGGCCGTTGACAAGGTCTGTTTCGTTGTAGTCAAGGCAAAGTGTAAGTTGATTTGAGTAATAGTTCTTAGCGTCAGAGTCAGTAAGTGTGCCGTTGCTTGAACCTACAACTGCATTGATATTCATATTTTCAGTAATATCACTGCTTGCAGATGTGATTGTACAAACGCTGTAGTTTGTGTTGAGGTGTGTTGCACTTGAACCCTTGCCGAGGATTCCTCCAAAATAACTTGGTTTGTCGTTTTCCGTCATATTTGCAGATACGTGAATATCTCCATATGACAAGTTTTTGGTTAGGGTTTTTCTAAGTTCGTAAGAACCGCTTGTGTTTGAATTTCCTACAATTCCGCCAACGTACATCGCTTCGCCACTCTTAACCAATACGCTTCCGCCAAACACAGTGCCAATTATTTCAACTGCGTTTACGTTTGAAACAGAGGTTCTTGAGCCTACAATTCCGCCAACAAGTCCGCCGACGTTTACGTTTGAGCCATCAATAGTGATTCGGCCAATATATTTTGCGTCATAATCCATATTCCCAAGAATAAGTGAACTTGAAGTTGTATTGAACAAGCCAATCATACCACCGACATTTGCAAAGCCTGAAAGGTTTGTATTTGAGTTTGTGTAAGTTAATGAAGTTCTTGAAATTGCGTTTGTGATTTTAAGGTCGCCATTAACCACGCCGACGAAACCGCCAATATTTGTTTGCCCACTTGTTGCCTTAACGTTGATTGTTCCAAATGTTTCTATATTGTCAATTCCTTCAATGCCTATGGCTGAACCAATAAGCATACCAGCATTGACTTTTTCGGCAGTCAAGGCCATATCCACATCGACAACAACAAACGCATCTGTTTTGACAGTTGCACCGTTTGTGAGGCTTGTGCTTGTGTTGGATTTTCCAACAATACCGCCGATATTTGCTTCGCCTATGTTTGCATTTTCGCTTGCAGTTATTGCACCAACGATATTAAGTCTTGAATCTGTTGAAACACGTTGGAAAGACACAGTCAAGTTGTTTGCTTCGCCGAAAAGCAAGCCCGCATTGTATCTTTCGATGTTGCCTCGGTTTTGGACGTTGATAACAAGACCGTTGTTTATGCCATTGTAAGAGCTGTCAGGGGTGTAGGTTTGTTTAGGGTTGGTTGTGTTTGCCACGCCCACGCCCTTAACTCTTTCACTTGTTGCAGAAATGGTTGTATAAGCAAGCATAACTGCCCCGTCCGCACTTCCGGCAATGCTTCCAACAGAAAGGTTTTTGATAGGGTGATTGTTTGCATTTATGACAATGTCATTGAGTGTTGAGTTTGGAGAGTTAACAAACCCGCTTGACATATAGGCTGTTACATCTCCGATTTGCATATTTGCACTGCTGACTGTTTCAATCTTGCCCGCAAGCATACCGACGCTTACATCTGTTTCTGAAAGGTCTTCGCTTGCGAGAGCGGTTACTGAACAGTTTACGAATGTAATATTTGAAATATATCCGCCTGAAATTTTGTTTGCAAGAATTCCCACGTTATTGAAACCTTCGCTTAGGCTTGCAGTTATGTGGCAATTTGAGATTGTGAGATTTTCAAACGAAGATTGAGTTGCTGTGTTTGTTATACTTGAAGAAGTTGGAATTGCTTGGGTGTTTGAAGAGCCAAGGTTTTTGAAAGTCAAGTTGTAGATTTTTGCATTTTGTATGCTTTCAAAGAATGGCACTGCAAGGCCTTCAAAGCCAAAACCATAATTCATAGTATTGTCAAGACCTTTAAGCACGCCTGTGAATACAATGCTTGAAAAGTCAATACCGCTTGTAACGAGATAAGAGCCAATATTTATGATTGGTTTAACTGGGGATTCCGCCGCACGTACAATAAATGTTGCTGAAGGGAATTGAATTATCTTTTGAAGGTCTTCCGCTTTGTCAATATAGAATAGGTTTGTATCACTAAACATAACAAGTTTTGGAAGAAGTTCGGTTGTGTATCTCACCCAATAATTTGGGTCCCAGTCTGATTGCAAGAAGTATTGGTCCATAGTAACACCATTATAAGAAGATGTGCTTAGTTCATAAAGCGGTGTTATTGATTGTTTCGCTTGAATCATATCATAGTATGAGCCAGTGTTGAGTTTTGCAAAAGATTTTTTGAGAGAAACCTCTTCGCCTTTTTTCTTGCCGTTGAATTTCACAGTCGTAACTGCAAACATATCATCACTACCAACCGCACAAGTTATGCTTGGAAGGTTGTAGCCACTGTATGAAGGATTGAGACTTACAACTTCGCCGTTTACTCTTGCAACGTTGTCGATGTATTCTGGTGCGACATAAGATTGAAGAAGGCTGGAACCAGTGAGGGCAAACACGCTGTAAGTGTTTTGTGGGATTGTGAAGCTTCCATTGTCTTCAACAAGACCCCAGAAGTTGACTGCGTTGACTTTGTTGAAAGCAAGTTTTCTTCCAAAGTCAATATAGCCTGCAATACCGCCCGCACCCGCTTTTTCAGCATCTGACGCCTTCACGTCGCCAAACGCATAAACTTCATTGAGGGAGATTTGATATTTGCTTGCATTCAAAAGTCCAGGGATTTGTCCAACCACGCCACCGGCATAGGTTGCGTATTTGGAAATTACATTGACTTTCGAATAAGCGTGAGTTATCTTACCAGTTGTCATAAGGCCGACAAGTCCACCAATTGCAAGAGGTTTGTTTTGACTTGTTGACTCAAACAATGTGAGGTTTCCCCTTTCAACTTCGGTTGAAGCTGGGTTTTGATAATATAATGGAATATCGCTTTCAATTTGGTTTTGAAGTGCGAGTTCGTGCTGAGCCCTAAGCATATCAAGGTCGCCATAGTTTTCGCCGACAATACCACCCGCATAGAATTTATCCGCAATTATTTTTTGCGTAAGGGTGTTTGAAAGTTCGAGAGTCGCATCCTTCATAAATGTACGAGGCCCCATATATCCTATCACGCCACCAGCGGTTGAGCCTGATATAACCATTGAACCTTCTGTTTTAAGGAATAAAAGGTGTGGGGTTTTCATTGCCTGGTCGTAGGTGTATGTATTTGAATAGCCAAGTCCATAAATATCTGCAACGCCGATGATTCCGCCTGCGTATGAAACATAAGCATTTAGGTTTATGATTTCGCTGTTGTTTCTCGAGAATCCTTGACTGCTTGAAGGAACCTTGTATTCTGCAGTAACTGAAATGTTGGTTGCGGTGATGTTTTTCACTTCACTGTCGCCTTGAACAATACCCGCAAGGGCACCGACAATATTACGCCCAGTTACATTTGAGTTTTGAGTTTGAGAACCCGCCATAAGTGAGATGTTTATGAGTTTTGAGTCGTAAACGCTTCCGGCAATAGCACCTACGTTTTGTGCTTTTCCGGCTGAAACAAGAATTACGTTTACATTCATATTCATAATAATAGCGTTTTGTTCAAGCTTTGCGAAAAGTCCATAGTTTAAAACTGATGTGTCTGCACTTGCAGTAAGGTCAAGCCCGCTTATTGTAAACATATTTCCGTCCACAATACCGCCTTTAAGTGTCTTGTCTGTGGAACCAATCTTTCCACTTTGTGTGCTTGGGATATCGTTGAAATTGATGTCGCTGATAAGCCTATAATTTCCATAAACTTCTGTTTGTGAGCGATATTTTTCAACTGCGGTGCTTTGCAGTGTTGTGAATCCTCCAAAGGCCATATTGTATTCGTCAGCGTTTTTGATGATTATTGGATTGATTTTGCTTCCGTATTCATAGCCTTCTGTGTATGGGAGGTTGTAAGATTCGATTTCGTTTGTAACCGCATTTCTTGTAACGTTTGCAAGGTATCTATTTGAAACTGCAATTTGATTTGCACTTACAAGGTCAACGCCATAAGCAGTTGCATACCAAACACCATTCACAGAGTTTGTGTCATCAGAGAATGCAAAACCATAGAAATATTCGGTGTTGTCTGGTTCTTGAATACGCTTGATTGAAACGTTTTGGTCGAGGTCTGTATAAGAATCGCCTTCAAGAACAGATGATGCGTAATAATACGAGTTTTTGATTGTTCCTGTGTTTTGTTTTTGGTTGTTTTCGTCAACGCCGAGGAATGCTGTTTGAGTGTTCTTTGCGTTTTCAATTTTGCTTGCGGTGTAGCATCTCTCAATCTCGCCAGAGTTGATGTATGCAAAACCTGCTGTAAACCTTCCACTCTCATAAGGCGAGGTTGTATTTCCAGTTCCGCTTGCAAGCATAATATTTGAATATGAATCGCCAATATCCCCGCTGTTTGTGTAAACAAATCCTGCACTTATGCTTGAGGTTGATATTCCGCCACCGCTGAGGCTGTATTCGGCATTGCCAACGCCCTTAACATAAGAGGTGTGTATTTGCCCAGAGTTTTGTCCAACAAATCCTGCTGTGCGTGTTTCGATTCCGCTTGCGGTGTTGTTTGTTATTTGTCCATTTGCAAAATATGAGCTTGCAATATTGCCACGATTTTCATAAACAAAACCTGCTATATTGCCCTGTCCAGCAATACTGAACACTGATAGAGGGATGTCGTTTGAATTTACTTTGTGAAGCATATTCCCGCCAACACGAGAGTTGGAGATGTTTCCTTCATTGTAAACCACGAAGCCAGCGATTGTGCTTGTGATAAGGCTTGAAATATTTCCGCTTGAATAAGAAGCGACAATGCCAGAAGTTCCAAGTTCTGGGGTTGTTTTGTCGGCATTGAACGCAACCACTTCGCAGTTGTAGATTATGCCATAGTTTGTGATTGCAAGGCCGGCGATGTTTACACTTCTTGTAACTGAAGTATTGACGCTGACAAGTCCCGCGTGATAAATATTGACAGTCAAGTTTTTGAGGATTGTATCCGCATTGACAGTTTCAAACAATGCAAAGTTTTCAACTTGAGTTGCACTTGAATCATCGTAACTCATAATATTGATTGTGAAGTTATTTCCGTCAAGGCTTTTGATTGCGTTGGTGGTTTGTGGGGTGTAGTCCTCAAGATAAAGGTCGGTCATAAGGATATAGTTTTCTGGTGTGTTGCCTTGAATTGCATCATAGAATCCCGCTTCGTTTTCGATAATAAGTGGCGTATCTTCGTCGCTGTATTTCACTACAGTTATTGTGAAGTTAAAGTTGATTTCGGTTGTGTAGTATCTTGACTCAGCGTTTGGATATTGCACTTGGAGTTTGAAAACAAGTTTCACTGGGTTTGTGGTTGTTGCTATACCCGTAATTGAAATTTTCCCCGTTGTTTCGTCAACGTTTATTGTGAAGTATGAGTTTGAGTTTATTGTTCCATCATTTGACACGATAGATGATGTACTTCCATCGCCATTAACATAATACAAATTGCCAAGGAAACTTTTTGCCTTATAGTTGTTTGTATTTACAACATAATCCCCGAATGTGCCAAGGTCTGATTTCTTTTCGTAATAGAAGTTTTGAATAAATTGATTGAATGCATCATTTCCGCCTTGGTTTTGATTGCCGTTGAAGTCGAATTGAAGATTTGTGTCAAGTCCGACATATGTTGTAAGGTTTGTTTTGTCGAGTTTGTCAGTGAGGAGGGTTATCTCATCAATCACAAAGTCGACAATTCCAAGAGCCATTGTTGTTGTTTTTGTTTGTTGCTTCCCATTTTCTTTCCACGAAATTACCGCTTCAATTGTAACGTAGTTTGCGTTGTGTAAAATCTCCAAAGTTTCGCCAACATAAAGGTCGTAAGTTATGGTTTTAAGGATAGAAGAAGGAAGCTCCTCAATTGTTTGGTTTGCGTATGTGATATAGTTTCCTACACTGCTGATTGATGTGTCAACTCCCGTAAAGAAAAGGTTTTCAAGGGTTTGGTCTTTTTCAAGGGTTACAACAAGTTTTTGTGTTGTACCTCGAGCCACGTTGTCAACCTCTCGTCCGTCTGGGTTGTAGACTGCAATATCCGCTCCTTCAAGATATTGAACAATAAGATTGAATGGAATTGTTTTGACTGCAACTTGGTTTTTGATTGCACTTATTTGGATATTGAAAACAACGTCTTGATTGGTTGTGAGAGGGACAAATGTGCTGATGTAGATTATATTTTGATTGTCAACATTGCTTTCATCAAGAGAGTAGGCGTTGTAGACTATTATTCCATCTTCAAAAATAGCATAATTGTTGTTGTTTCGAGTGAAGAGCCCGTTTGTTTCTTTCTTCATAAGCCCAAAGGTAAGGTTGCCATTTGCACCGTTTTGAGCCGAATAAGTTACGGTGATATAATCATAATCTGCGTAGTCTGGGAAGAGATTTATTTTCAAAAGCCCTTCTTCTCCAGGAGAAAGAACGCTTGTTGAAGTGCCTGAGTATGAGTGGTATACAATATTTTTCTTGCTTGTGCTGTCGTAAACTAGGTTTTTGTCAATAAGTGTATAATGACTTGCGTTTATGCTTGTTATCTCTTGTGAATTTATCACAACTGAGAAGTCTTCAAACACAAGGTCTGTGCCGATAGTCTCAGCGTTTCCAAGAGAAGATTTTGCGTAGGCGAGGAGTTTGAGTTCTGTTCCCACATTTCCGTTTGAAGTTGTGTTTTGGTCGAAGTCATAGTTTTTATACTCACTTTTAACTTCAAGTGAGATTCTGTAATAATGTTTAAAGTAAACTGCTTCGTCTATATTTTGTGTCTTTTGGGTTAGGTCAATTTTGCTTGTGAAATATTCTGAAGAGATGTATTGGGTTTGTATATCAAAAATGTCTTCAAATTCTTGGCTGTCCACTATTATTGCAAGACTTTCATTTGCTGGTGCTATGTCAGAAAGAATGAAGCCTTCAACAATAATTTCACCACTTGGTTGCATTGTAAATTCAGATTGATTTACGTCCACCACGTCTGCACCCTTATAGAAGTTAAGGAAGAACGAGCCAGAGAAATTGTTTCCGAGAATCTCGTTGATTGCAGTCTTTTCTGCACTGCTTAAAGAATCTGAAACAACTGAAAGTGCGTATTCCACCTCAAACAAATCAAGTCCAAAATCTTCATAAAGTTTGATTGTGTTTATTGTTGCGGTGAGGTTTTTGCCACTAATGTAAGAATCAAGGTCTTCTTGGAATGAAAGTTGATATTTGTTTTCATCAATAAGCACATAATTTTGGTCGAGAATTATTGAATTTTGAAGTAATGCCGTAAGTGAGAAGTTGTTGTTTGTCTTTATTTTTAAGTTTGAGTTATCCCCAAATTCAACACCATTTTGCATTAGTTTGAAATCGAGAATTGGGTTTATGGTGTAGATTTCAAAAGTTTGAGATATTGTGCTGTCGTATTTTGAGAAAAGAGTAAGTGTTGCACTGCCTTTGCCGGTTATTTGCACGCCATTTGCAAAGACTGCAATAACTTTTGAGTCAGAGCTTATACCCCTAAGACCTACAAGGCTTTCGGTTGTCCCGAGAAGTTCTTCAAAAGTTATGAAGTTTAGGTCTGAAAGAGCATAGATTTCTTGCAATGTCAACGAACCACTGGTTGAATAGTGGAAAATCACGCTTTTTCCTTGGATGCTGAAAATATTGTCAGCGTTTGCAAGGGTATTTGAAATGCTTTCAAGTGGTATTTCTAAGACAATACCTTTGAAATAAGGAAGTCCAAAGTTTTGCTCTGAATCCAACGCCCAAACTTCTGCATAATTTAGGTTGCGGATTTCTGTGTATTCATTATTTTGTATATAAGTTCCGCTTGCGTTTTGGTTGTCAGTTCTGAAAACCAAATAAGCATTTTTGATGTATGAAAGGTTGGTTGCATTGCCAGTAAAGGAGGTCAAATCATTTGCATATCCAAAGGTTTTATCAATGTTTCCGCCTGTGAGATTTCCAACAAGAACACCGACATTTTGCCCGCTGATAACTTCAAGCCCGATATAGTTTTTAGGGTCTGCATTTTCTGACGCATAAGATTGGAAGTAAGAGTTTTTGAGTGTTCCCGCAGTCATTTCGCCGACAAGACCACCAACAAAAGATGTTCCGCTTATTTTTGCGTAAGTGGTTGTATTTGAAGAGTTGTAGTTGTAAACTTCAACTTTTGAGCCAAAAATATCGCCAGTATTCAAGCCAACAAGACCACCAACAACTGCGTTTGAGGTTGACTCGACACCACCAAAGAAGGCAGAGTCTGTTATTTTTCCATAATTTTCAGCAACCAAGCCACCGACATATCCCACATCTTCGGACGCTTTAAGGATTGTATAATTTCCAGCAGAATTGAAGCTTTCAACAGTTACATTTTCAATGCTTCCCTTATTTTTGTTTGCAAGAACACTGTTTCCTGCAATTTCTCCAGCAGTGTTTGTGATAATGAGGTCTGCAACCTTGCCCGAAAGGGTGATTTCGCTAAACAAAGTTTTTGAAGTTTGGATTGTTGCAATTTCATTGCTTCCGATAAGAGCCCCATAAAGCCCACCACTAAGTGCACCATTAAACACAAAGTCGCCTGGATTGATTGCGGTTACGTCTTGCATAAGCACATAATGTTTGTCAAGTTCAGTGATTTGAGAGAGGTTGTTGACTCTGTAAGCGGTCGCTCGAGAATTTCCGTCAGCGATTGTGATTGGGATATAAACCGCCACATCGTTTTCGCCAGCAACGTATCCAGTTGGGGTGTATCTATCTGCAGGGGCAATTCGAATAATCCCCGCACCACCGTTTATTCGACTTCCGTCAACGGTTATGTAGCCCGCTTCTCTGTTTACGGTTATTGCATCGCTTTCTGTGTATGCATCAGGCAAGAACTCGAAGACAAGTTCGCTGTTGAATGGTTCGATATTGCTTTTGCCTATCTGAACTTCCGCTGTTATTGGACGAGTTAGGTCTTTGCCTGAGTTGTCGAGTTGAAGGTATATACCTTGTTGAAGATTGACATCCAAAACTGCGATTTTTTCAACTTGTTGAGCTTTTTTGATTTCAACTTTTAGGGTAAGGGTGTAGGTCTTTCCAAACTCTTGGACTTTTGCAACAAAGAAGAATGTCCGAGATGCCACACTGTGATACTTGGTCTCCCCACCTTCTTCGTAAGCCTCGGTTGTACTGTGGGCCTTGATTGCCACTTCGCCGTCCTCAAACACAAAGTTGTAAACATTTTTTCCGCCAAGGGTGAAATCGAAGCCATAATTTGAAGTCCATTCAATGTTTGAGTATGTTGCATCTTCATTGATGTAGACAAATGCTCTGCCTTCGGAATAATCCATATCATTTACGCCAAGTGTTTCGGCAGAATAGAGAGTAAGCGAAGTTTTTGAAAGTGCAAAGCCGTCAACTGGGATATACACTTCAACAAAGAAATATGTTTTGAAACTTACTGATTGTTTGCTTTCGCCATTCAATTCGTATCCGAAAATAGTGGCTTCTATGCAAGTTTTTCCGCAGTCAAGGCCATAAATCTCGCTCATACCTGAAAGATAACTTGCTTGGACAATATCAGACTCTGACCCGAATGTAAGGTTTTGCATATTATTGAAGATTGCAAGGTGCATAAAGTTTTGGTATTCACTTGCATATGCGTTTTCATAATCTGACAATAAGGTGTCTGAATATCCATATGAGATAGATGTTGCACCGGTGATATTTTTGGTAAGGGTGATTGACGTGCCTTGCTTAATGGCCACGCTGAATTGCAAGTTGACTGTATTTGAGAAGTTTGAAATCACTTGCATATTTCCAACAGCGGTGCTTCCTTGTGGGGTTGGAACTGAAAGTTTTATATCTTTTAGTGTCAATTCTTCAAACACTTCAACCCTGAGGCTTGCAGAGAATCCATTTGCACTTCTTATCACAAGAATTCCATCAGCACTGACTTTGCCTTTAACTGAAGATATTTGGAAGGTATAATTGTTTGCTTGTATACGAGTAATACTCTTCGAATCGGCTGTAAACGCATCCCCGCTTGTCATAATCTCAACGCTGTTGCCTTCGTCATTGTCGATAAAGAAGCTAACGCTTTGCGTCATAACTTCGTTTGATGTGAGATAGACAACCTTATTTCCGTCTTGGTCGATTTGTGTGCCGTTGATTTCGAGGTTGAGTGTACCTTGAGTTGCGTCAAGGAAGAGTGTTTTTGAGATTGCTGGGTTGACTTTTGCAAAAATCTTGATAGCACCATTTGATGCTGACGTAGAGTTTGCCTTAACAAAAATTGCTTCACCGCCTACAAACTCATATTGGTCGTCTGTGAAGATAATTTCTTCAGCAAACCCGAATGCGTTTTTCTTATAGAATGTATATTCACTTGAACCGGTTTGGAGTTCCAAAATAAGAACTCTTTGGTCTTCTGGAATTGCAGAAGGGGTTACTTCAGTATCGATTTGGAGACCTATTTTTGAACCATAATACTCGTGATAAACCACTGCAGTATTGGATGCTGGAACGAGGCCGTCAGTTAAAAGTTGAATTGATTTAATTGCGTCATGGGTTTCAATCTTGAAAGATTGAGATGTGTAGGTGTAGCCATAAACATCATAAGACATAACGAAATAAACCTCGTCATTGCCTGAAAGTTGTGTTGAAGTGAGAGTAAAGACAAAACGTGTTTTGTCATTGTTTTGAGATTTTGTGCTTGAAACAAATTCTACTATTTCACTTTCGGTTTTGAGTGTGCTTTTCACATAAGGAATGATTGATACAGACTCGCTGGTGCTGAGTTCTATTATAAAATCAACTGACTTTGTGTCTGCAATATTTTTGGTGAGAGAAATAGTTCTTGTAAGGTCGATTTCGCCTGCTGTTTGAGAATAATTTGCACTATACTCAACCACAGAAGAAATTGGTTCGAGGACGTCAAGAGTTATAAAAGTCGAGATATTTGGCTTGTCCACGCTTGTTGCTTTGAGGGTTATTTGATTGAAAGCATAATCATCGGTGATTGTGAGGACGCCATTAGAAAGGTTTACTCCGCTTGCGAGTTCATCAAGAAGCGAGAATTCGACAACTTGTTGTGTTGTGTTTGCCGGGCTGTATTGAATAAGTTTGTATGAATTCAAGGCTTTTGGTTCGCCACGAACGACATAGAGATTTTTAGAGTCGGTTGTTGAATACATAGCGGAAACTGGCACTTCAACATTGACATAGAAAGACACAGTCTTGTTGCCTTCAAGGGTTGTTACGGTGATAACCGCATTTTGACAAACGCCATTTGCTGTAAGCGTTATTGCAGTTGCGTTTCCGTCCTCAAAGGCGGTTTCAACGGTTATGTAGGCGTTATTTGAAGAGACGCTAATATCTTTGCTGATTCCCTTATCACCTTTTACATAAGCGTAAATTGTCTCTGTTGTTGAGACGCCATTTTCGAGATATAAAACAACCGTCGCACCGTCATTTGACAATGAGACAGAAATGTTTTTGTTTGAATCGCACGCCGTAAAGCCAAATGCGAGCAAAACAAAAATCAACACAAACGAAAGTTTGCTTAAAATCGACTTAAAACTAATGTGTGAAAATAAACTCATTTTTCTTCCTCTCTGCGAAATTTTCAATTTCTACTAGAATTATAGCATTTTTCGACATTAAAAGTCAATTAAAAATACTATGTATTTTATATAAATAACAAAAAATTTCACAAATTTTTTGGCATTGAAGAAAAATTTCAAAATCTCTCTAAGAAAAACCGCAAAACTTTTCTTGTTTTATTATCCCCAAAATTCTTTCAAAAATAACCAAAAATTTATTTTTTAAACAAAAATTTGAATAAAAAAATAAAAAACACATAAAAAATTGGATTTTTTGCATTTTTTGAGTATTTTTTATTAAATTATTTAAATTTCTGCTTTTGCAAGGTGAAGGTGGTTTCTAATTCTGGTCGTCGGTTTTTAAGACCTTGTCAAAAAGGTTGTACCTCTCTGTATGGCATAAACTTGCGTGTAAGCTTCTTTTGAAACCTGGATTTTTTTCGGCAAGGTCAGATAAGACGAGTTTCACTTTTTCCCTTTCGGTTGTTTTGTTTGCGGGACAACAACTGTCCACAATCGGCAAACCTTCACACTGAGCAAGGATGTCATTCTCCCAAATATACAAGAATGGACGAATCACCCACAAAGACGCCCTCGAGAGGTATGTTTTTGGCCAAAAGGTGCTAAGGCGGTTTTCTCTTGAAACGCACATAAAGAATGTTTCTATAAAATCATCGGCGTGATGCCCAAGGGCAACCTTATTGCAACCAAGCTCTTTTGCCTTGGAATTAAGCACGCCTCGGCGAAGATTTGCACACAAAGCACAAGGGTTTTTCTCTTTCCTCACATCAAACACAATCTCTTTTATGGCAGTTTGGACAACAACAAACTCAACGCCTAGTTCTTCGCAAAACTTTTCAATTTTTGAGTAGTCTGTATTTCCAAAAACATCAACAGCAATAGCGACAATTTCAAAATCAAACTTGACTTGCTTTCTATACTGCGACAGACACAAAAGAAGCGTAAGGCTGTCTTTTCCACCAGACACCCCAACCGCAACCTTATCTCCTTCTTCAAGCATAGAATATTCTTTGATTGCCCTATGCATTGCAGACACCATTTTTTTGTTTGCTTTTTTCATAAGAATAATTATATCAAACTCTACGACATTTTGCAAGCCCATTTTTCAAACGCAAACACACTCTAAGATGATAAAATTAATATTTTAACAAAAAATTAAATAAAAAATAATAAAAAATGATTTTTTTATTAAAATTTAATATTTTTTTATAAGTTTTTTAATTTTTTGTTTATATAATTATTTATCTTTCCATTTGTTTTTTGTAGCCTCGCCACCTCGAAGGTGCTTTTCCTTAAAATTCTTTTGAAGAATTCTGTCCACTTTTTCAAAGAGTCTTGGGTCAATCAGTGGAAGCTTTTTTGACACGTCGTTGTGAACGGTGCTTTTACTTATCCCATAAACCACAGCGGTTTGCCTAACTGTTTTGCCGGTCTTTAAAATATATCTCCCAAGCGAGATTGCTCGTTGTCTTTTTACAAAATCCATATAATACCTCTCAATATTTTTGACATAGGCAAAGGGCTTGCCTAGATGCCATATCTAGGGTATTTATATGAAGAAGAAAATAAAAAAAGAACAACTTTGAGCCGAATTTGTCAAAATTGTTCGATTTTTAAAGTTTTTTGAATTTTTACGCTTTTTTACCGTCAATCATATCAGCAATTTCTCTGATGGTTGTCAACTTTGAAGTTTCTTCATCTGTGATAACAACACCAAATTCATCTTCCAATGTCATAAGCATTTCAACAACGTCAAGTGAATCAGCACCAAGGTCCTCAATCAATTTTGCGTCGTCCGCAATGCTTTCAACTGGTTTGTTAAGTTGAACGGAAACAAGTTTTTTTACTTTATCAATTGTCATAAGATCCTCCACTTCTGGCCTTTGAAAAGCCATTGATTTAAAAAACAGCCTATTGAAATTCAACAAACTGATTTTTAACTACGAAACACATTTCATAGTTAATATAGGATATTATAACACATTCATTTTTATTTGTAAACTTATTTTTAAATTTTCTTTCGTTTAGCAAAAATCGACCACTCAAAATAGTTTATTTATCTTTCTTGGTTTTAAAGATTGTTTTTTTAATAAATACAATAATTTTTTTGCTTAATTTTTAATTAAAAATAATATTTTTTCAATTTTTTTATATTATTTTAATAATTTTTTTAGGGTTTTAATAAAATTAATTATTTATTTTGAAGTTCAAGATAGTTTGCAGGGTCAATACTTTTTCCATCTTCAATCATTTTGAAGTGCAAATGTTTTCCGTCAGAAGATTCAGCAGTTGCGGTTTTGTCAACCTCGCCAAGTTGGTCGCCTTTTTTGATTTCATCGCCAACTTTAACTAAAACATCATTGGAAAGTGAACTGTAAACACTTTGCAATTTGTCGCTGTGCTTTACAGTAATTGAAACACCGTCGATTGAGTTTTCAGATACGTTTGTTACAACTCCGTCAGCAACCGAATACACCTTCAAATCAGTTGATGTAAGGTCAATTCCGTCGTGGAATTCCCATCTTCCAAGAGTTGAGTTGAGAAATAATTCATTGAGAGAATAATCTTTAATAAGTGTTGCATTTTCCATTGGCATTCCAAATGTCAAAACAGTTGTACTGGTCTCGACACTTTGCTCGTTGTCATTAACCTTAACTTGTGATGAGTGTGCACCCGCAACAATAATCGTAACCGCCATTGCAAGAACCAACACACCCGCAACACAGTAGGTCCCATACTTCTTCATAAAAGATGTGAATTTGTTTTTGTTTTCGTTTTGCATACTTTTTTCCTCCTCGGCGAAAGTGTAGACAATGCATTAATTTTTTAATCACAACCATCAAAAAAACACAAAAAAATAAATAATTTTTCATTTTTTGCTGTCATTTTTAATATTTTTAATTGTTTTTTATTATTTTTGTAAAAACATTTTTCATTATTATGTTTAAAAAACAAAAAACTTGTCAATAACATTGTTATGAAAAAATTGATTTGTCTTGGGTTTGTTATGCTATTAGTCACCCTTTCCACTTTCAACAATAGTTTTGGGATGTACATATTTTCTTTATCAACCGACCTTGGAGTTTACTTCTATCTTGACGAGGCACCCGCTAGCTACATTGGAGAATGTATCAAGAATGGAGAGGGGTATATTTTGAAAACAACTGCAGATTTTGCAAAAGAAAACTTTTCAAATTTAAGCGGATGTTATGGCTTCTCAGTGGAGGTTGATAAAAACAAAACCACAACCAAAAATCTTCTTGACAAAATCACCATAACCAAAACCGAAAAAATTGACAACTTGCAAATTTTTTATGGAGTCGCAAGTGGACTACCCTTCTCAACAATTATTGAAAACAAAAAGGTCAATATCCAAATTGCAATATCCGAATCAAAAATAATTCTTGGCTCTCCAATAATTTTGGGAAGTTATTAAAAACTTTTTTTTATTTTAAATAATTAATTAAAAATAGCTCAAAAATCTTATTTTTTATTAAAATATAATTATTTTTATTAATCTTTTTTAAATATTTTTTGTTTTTTATAAATTTTCTATTTTCCAAATACTTTCAAAATTTGAGTCCGCTGGAAGGGTTTCGAAAGTTATTATTATTAAATAAATATTATTTGAAGAAAGTTTTGCATCCTCGGTTGGAGTGCTTATTTTTTTAATAAACTGCACAGTGAGATTTGGCGTCAATGTGTCGTTGTAGTAATAATACCCGTCGTTTTTCTTCGCCCACTCTGTAGTGGTTTCCAAAGGAATTGAAACAAGATTGTTGTATTCGTCATACAAAAATGCTTTCGCTCGAAGCTTTGCATCACGTTCTGTGGGTTTAAGGCTTACGCTTGCAAGTTGATTTACACCAAAATTTGGAAGAAGCGAACCATAAAAATACAAGGTTTGAGAAATTGAGCCATTGTCCGTTATGGTGAGTTGCATATCTGTTCCAAGTGGTTTGAGGCCCGTATGTTCGGGGGCGTTTGGAACAAGGGGATTTTTCAAGAACAAACCTATTGACGCCAAAAACAACACCGAAAGGAGAACCACAAAAAAGATATACCAACCCTCTTTTTGTTTGGAAATTCCCCCATTGTTTGCCACCTCAGGTTTTTCAAGTTCCTGTTTTTCGACCTTTCTCATATATTTATTATTTGAATCTTGAAGTTTTTTATACAAATGTCTATACTGGGCCAATCGATTTTTGTTATAACGACAAAAAAACAAGCATCTCTGCTTGCTTGATTTAAAATATTGTGTTTTTGGGTTTGATTTTATCTTGATTAAATTCGTGCAGTTTTTCTTCGGTGAAATTGATACTCTCCGCTTCAAGTTCCCATTTCTTCTTAAGCCATTTATACTTTTTATTGCCGATGACATTGTCGTAGACAAGCACCACAAGTCCTTGTAGGATGTAGATATAGTATGTCATAAATCTCCACAATAGGAGAGCCCACGTGAGCATAACATTATTTGAGAACACCATCGCAAAAAGAGCTGTAAATGAAAGTTCATTGACGCCCGTTCCGCCTGGAAGTGGCACGAAGCTTGCAGCCATATCAATAAGCATTGAAAGAAGAAGGAGCGTGAAATACATCGAAAAATCGAAATAACCAATCAGGCAACTGTACACAAAGAATGGAAGAGAATAATGCATTATCCACACAATCATAGTGATTGCTATTTGCCCGAGGAATGACCAAATTCTTCTTGCATAGTTTTTGATTGTAACTTGAAAGTCTGTTACTATCTTAATAACTTGGTTGTATCGTTTTTCATAGTCTTTTATGATTTTTATCTTTTGCAAGAATTTTAATGCCCAGACAACCAATTTTTTTCCAAGTCGTTGGTTGACAGAAAGCAAAAGCACGCCTACCATTATCATTGCATTTGCCGCCCAGCCGATAATACTAAGCGGACGGATATAATTGAAGTTTGGGCCAAGGTCAACAAAGAAACTAGCAAAAATCGCAATTGTCCAAAGCGAAGACATACAAATTGTTTGCACAACGTATTTCCCCATTGGCACCGAGATTGCGGAAGAGGCGTTAAGCCCACGTTTTGTCATATAGAAGATTTGGAATGGTTGCCCACCGCTTGCCATTGGTGTGATTGAGTCATAATATCTGCCATAAGCGTGTGTTTTGTAAGCTAAAAAAGGCCTCGAGCGTCCTGTCGATTGTCTGATGAGGATATTCATTCTTAGGGATTCTAGTATTTGCATTGCACACCATACGTACAACATTATAAGCAGGACTTCAAACGAAAAAGTGGAGTTGAGAAGTGTCGAAATTGACATATCCTCTGATTGCCCAATCTGAATGCCGAGTATCACGCCGATAACAACAAGGTTAAGAAGAAAGAAAATGAGATTTACATATTTGTTTTTCTTTGTTTTTTGTTTTGCAACGGTTTGGGCCGCTTGGTCAATATCTTTTCGAAAGTGTTTTTTGATTGTTGAAAGAAAAAGCTTAGTGCCTTGTTTTGTATTTTCGACACTATGTGGCTTTAATAATTTTATTTTTTTATAAATCTTAAACTTTCTATTCTTTTTCATCAACAATATTTTCTTATCTTTTTAGTTTTTATTTGAAAAATTTGACGCCGTTCTTAGCGTCAAAAGTTTCTTATTTTAGTCTTACCCAAAACTTGCAAAAATTGCAGTAATAGGGATTTTTTAGTACAACGCTGAAATGTTTTTTGGATAAGTTGTAATTTTTGCATCATCTTTTAGTGCGTTGAGATTTAGGGTTTGAAGATATGCAATATCATCGCTTACAAGTTTTTCATACACAAGGTCAAAGATTGTTTTTGTGTTGAACTCGGTGAGTTTGAATGTTTGAATTCTTTCAATATTTGCTTCAAGAGTTTCGCCGGTTGCGTTTGTGAGTGAAAATGACTCAAAGTTGTTTTCATTTATTTCAAATACATTTTCAACAGCACCTGCATAAAACAAGATGTGAATCCCGTATTCACTTTCAACATCGCTGTGTGGGAGGCTGAGATACTCGTCATAATTCCACAAGATGTCACCAAAGTTTCCGTTGCCTTCGTCATAAAGTTCTCTTGCAACGTTTGTGAAGCTTTTTACCATTTTGCGGTCTTCAGTGCCTACGATATATTCATATTCTGCGTTTTTGTTTCCGTCATCTTCGTTGTAATCAAACATATAGTCTCGGAAGATTTCCATTTTTTGTTCTGCGGATTTGCCTTCAATGTCGTTTTGGATTCTGTCATAAAGTTCGCTGACTGTCATTGAAGTTGCTTCACCATTGAGTTTAACTTTTGTTGCGTCAATAATTTTTCTGCGTTCTGCGTTAATAACATTTGGGTCTTCGCCGGCTTTGAGTGCGTTGTCAAGGTCGGTGAGTGCTTCTTTTTGTGCATCGGTGAATTTAACCAAAATATGGCTTACGTAAAAATATTCGCCGAGGTCAAATTTGTCTTCATCAAGAACATAATTCATACTTGCACGATTTGAAAGAATGTCAGACTTGAATGTGCTTGTGTCGATGCTGTATTTGGTGTAAGAGTGTTTCATACTTTCTTGAAGATAATAGAACACATCATTGACACTTATGCTTGATTTGCCAATTTCGCCTTGAAGATATTCACTGTAAAGTTCAAGATAGGCATTGTCTTTCATAATATTGTAGACACGTTTGATTTCGTTTTCCCAAACTTTCACATCTTTTGTGCTTTTGCCCTTAGATTTTGCATAGTCTTTAAGGTCGTTCATATAACGTTTTTGTGCTTCTTTCAAAACTGTGCTTGAATCCACTTTGTCTGCGTATGCAGATTTGATTGAAGTTATTGTTGCACTTTCGTCATCCACATAAGTGTGGTTGATTGTTGGATTTTCTTCTTTGTCAAGAACGTGGATATACCATTCGCCATCTTGACCTTGAATTATTTCAGCTTGTTTTTCATATTCTTCAAAAGTTTTCGCAGTTGACTCTTCTTCTGTTATTTCACTTGGAGTTGTGAGGTCCCAATCTTTTATAACTGCGGATTCATAATCAGCCAAGATTTGAAGAAGGCTGTCGTAAGTGTTTTCCCAAACTTTGTTGTAGTATTCGTCCTTTTCTGCATTGGTGGTCAAGATTTCGCCATTTGCAATAAGTCTTGAAGTCTCATTGATTGTGATTTCTTGGTTGATGAGGTGGTCAACAAGATAGTTTACTGCTGATTTGCCGGTTTTCCCACTGTTTGAAAGGGTTTCCCCATATCGGTTTTGTGCTTGGATAAGCTCTTCTCTTGTGATTGTAACGGTGTGTTTCTTTCCGTTGTCGAGGGTGTACTGTATCTGTGCGATTGGTGCAGAAAGATATTTTGCATTGTTGAGTGCAAACAAATCGCAACCTGCAAAAGCAAATGCAACACAGAAAATCATTGAAAGTACGATTGCAAATTTCTTCTTCATTGTTTCTCCTAAATTTGTTTTTTGTGCCCTTTTGAGCGTTTGATAGGTTAATTATATACGAATATATCAAAAAAATCAACTATTTTTGCACAATTCATTTTTAGTGCTTTGATTATTTTTGTCTTGCGGGTTTTTTTGTGGTGTTCAGGCTTCGGGGCGGGCTCGCCCGCAGTGCGTCTCCGACGCACCGCTCGGGCGACCTCCGCCCCTCCCCCTCACTCCCAAACTTTTTCATTTAAAAGCATATTGAGTTTTTCTTCATTCGAACCATCATTCTCAATAATTTTTTCCAATTTGTCATAAAAATATATCACAAATTGTTTATTGTTTATGACAATTCTTCTCGCATTCTTCTTTTGTGCGATGTGTTTTACAAGCCCAAGCGTAAGAAGGTTTTCAACTTCTTTTGGTGGCTTTCCATAAAGCCCGATAAGGTTGTTTCTTATGCTTTCAATAGAAAACTGCGAGGTTATATCACTCACTTCGGTGATAAGTTTTATTCTGTCTTCCTCTATTCCTATATAACTTTCTGGCACAAAAGCATCAACTGCAATATCCAGCTTGACTTCTCTTGCATTTTCTGACTTTTCGCCTTTGACCTCTTTCACGGCAAGGTGCAAGAGTTTGTAATACAAATCATAACCGACTTTAAGCATATTTCCGTGCTGTTGTTTTCCAAGAACATTACCCGCACCACGAATATCAAGGTCGGCAAGGGCGATTTTGTACCCACTTCCAAGTGCAGTGTTTTCCATAAGTGCAGAGAGTCTGTTGTAGGCATCGTTTGTAAGTTGCTTATCGCCCGAAAAGGTAAGATAAGCATATGCAGTCCTATTTGAACGCCCTATTCTCCCCCTTATTTGATAAAGTTGCGAAAGTCCCAGTTTGTCAGCGTCAATAACAATAAGCGTGTTGGCTGTTGGGAGGTTAATGCCATTCTCAATCAAAGTTGTTGAAACCAAAATATCGTATTCGTGTGCATAAAGCTTTAAAATGCTATCCTCAAGGAGTTTTTGACTGAGTCTGCCATGAGTTACGCCAATTCTTGCGTTAGGAATAAGGCTTTTGACGTACGTTGCAAAGTCGTAAATGGTGTCTATACGGTTGTAAATAATCAAAATTTGCCCGTTTCTTGCTAGTTCTTGTTTGCTTGCCTCAACAAGAATCTCTTCACTGAATGGAGTTACAAACGTTTGAACCGGCTGTCTTTCTTTTGGTGGAGTGTCAATAATAGAAATATCTCGAATTCCCGAAAGCGACATATGAAGAGTGCGAGGAATTGGTGTTGCTGAAAGCGAAAGAACGTCAATATCGCATTTCAAGTTTTTGATTTTTTCCTTGTCCTCAACGCCAAACCTCTGCTCCTCATCAAGAACCAAAAGGCCCAAATCTTTGAACTTAACCTTATCGCTTAGAAGTTTATGAGTTCCGCAAACAAGGTTGATTTCCCCATTTTCAAGGCCGGAAAGAACATCTTTTTCCTCTGTCCCTTTCATAAGTCTGTTGAATCTTGCAATCTTAACCATAAACCCACTGAATCTGTTTTTGCAAGTCTGGAAATGTTGCTCTGCCAGAATGGTTGTAGGGCATAAAAACGCAACTTGTTTTCCGCTTAAAATTGCTTTGTATATGGCCCGAATTGCCACTTCGGTTTTTCCAAACCCGACATCTCCGCAGACAAGTCTATCCATAATTCTTGTGCTTTCCATATCGGCTTTTATGTCGGCGATAGCCCTTGCTTGGTCGGGTGTTTCGTCATAAGGAAATGCCTCTTCAAACTGTTCCATCAAATAGTCGTCTTTGTTGTAAACAAACCCTTTTGACTGTTCTCTTTTTGCATAAAGTTTGACAAGGTCAAATGCAAGTTCTTTTACATTCTTATAAACCTTTTCCTTAACCCTTGCAAACTCCACGCCTCCAAGTTTGTTTAGTTTTGGTGCAGTTTCGCTTGTGTGATAGGAAGATAGCATATCCGCTTGGTCGCTTGGTAAATAAAATCTATCCCCGCCCGCATATTCGAGAATGAAATAATCTTTCAATGCACCGTTAAGGCTGAGTTTTTCAAGCCCAACGCATTTGCCAACACCGTGAGTTTCGTGGACAACATACTCCCCAATTTTTGGAACAAACAAGGCATTCTTGGATTTCGTAAGTGTGTTTTTTTCTTTCTTGAAAACGTCGTAAGTTCCAATAAGCACAGCATTTGAGTCAAGAAGATTTGCAGAATATGGAAGGAAGTCTGTTTCCAAATGTATTTTTGTTTTTTGCTTTGTGCTTAAAAATTGCTCTGAAAAGAACCGCTCCAAGATTTCTTTGTTTTTCTCGTTTTTGCAAAATATAAAAACTTCTTTTCCGCAGTCTGTGTGGTATTTTATGTCATTAAGCATTTCTTTGAAATCATAGACATAATTTTTTGATTGAAGAATACTAAAATTCAAAAAGTCTTCAACATCAAAAAAGGTTTTCCCAACAATGCTTGAAAATGCGGTTATCCCAGCATTTGTCTTCAATACATTTTCAAATTCTTTTATGCTAGAAATATCTGCATAATTTTTGGCGATGTCATAAATTTGTTTTGGTTCGTCAAAAAATACTTTGTCAGCCAAATCCAAGATATTGAAAAACCTTTTAGAATCAGTATTTTTGACATTTTCGGGTGTGAATTTTAGGTCAAATACATTTATTTTTTCAACATTTTTAATAAACCTTTTTTCAAGTGCAGAAATTTCTGAAATTTTTTCAAGTAGGGTATCAAAAAATTCAAGTTTGAAAATATTTTCCCCGCCGATAGGAAAAATTTGAAGCGTGTCGCCCTTGATTGTGTATTGCCCTTTTGAGGCAACAAATTCTGTGCGGGTGTATCCCATTTCAGTCAATTTCTTAGATAAATTTGCAAGGTCATAATCTTTGTCTTTTTCACAAGTAAGTGAACCTTGAAGGATTGTTTTGAGGCTTGGAGTTTTTTGGAAGAGTGCATCCGGGGATGCAAAGATAATATCAATCTCACCAAGCAAAAATTTGTTGACGGCCTCCACAAAATCAGCTTTAAGGTTGTTATCTACAAGGCCAAGTGCGTTTTCAAATGCTGTTGTAATAAACCTCGACTTCAAACCCATTGCCGAAGTCATTTGTGCAATCTTGGTGCTTGAAGCTAGGTCCCTTGAAACAAAAACTCCCGCCTTTCCGCAAAGTGCAAGAAAAAGACCTTTGAGTTCTGTATTTAACCCAAAGACCATTTGGTTTGTTTTGTTTTCTATGTTTTTTTGAAACTGCTCAAGTTTCTTATTTCCAATTAATTCAATCAAATTCATTTCAGTTTTATTAAATCACATTTCCTCTAATTTGTCAAGAAGGAACTCCACGACTTCGTCAATTACCTTCTCCAAAACCTCGGCATTTTCCCCTTTTATTTTGGAAAGCACATAATCTGCAAGGTCTTGTCCATTTTCGGGCCTGCCGATACCAATTCTAAGGCGTGGAAAATCCGAACCAATATTTTGGACTATGTTTCTCATACCATTATGCGTGCCACCGCTTCCGCCTGTCTTGAAACGATACGTCCCAATAGGAAGGTCTATATCATCGACAACAACCAAAATATCATTGTTTTTGAGTTTGAATTTGTTTTTAAAACTCTGTGCAGAAGACCCGCTGAGGTTCATATAGGTTTTAGGTTTTGCGACGAGTATTTTTGTATCATTCAAATAAAACTCCCCGACACTTGCGTGGCAATAGGTTTTTGAAAACTTAAACTCGCACTTCTCTGCAAGTTTATCCATAACCATAAAGCCAATGTTGTGGTATGTGTTGTCATATCTTTTTTCTGGGTTTCCAAGTCCGATTAATAACTTCATATTTTCACCTATTTTAAGTAATGTTTTTTCCGTTTAGTATTTTATCTCTTTCAATCTTTGCGTTTTGAAGAAAGCTGTTTTGAATTGTGCAACTTTCTTTTATGATTGAGTTTTCAATTCTGTTTCCGCTGTAAAGTCTTGTGCCTCTTCCGATAAAGGTTTTGCCTCCAATAGAGTTGTTTTCGTAAATCTCAACTCCGCCTTCGATTATGCAATCGACGCCAATAAACACCGTTTGAGTGTCGTGAAATAATACACCATTTTGCATATGAAAGTCAAGTATGCGTTTTTTCATTGTCTGGCAGACAGTTGCAAATGTGGCTGGATTTTCGACGATAAAGAAGTCGTCCTCTCCAAACTCATTCGTGATTGCACCTTGAATCATACTTTCTTGACGTAAGTATTCTGTATTAAAAACATATCCACGCCTTAGCTTCATTGCATTGATGCCCTTTGCTTTTGCGTAAGCCAGAATTTCATTTACGGTTGTCTTTTTAATAAGTGGCGTGTCGCTGTAAAGCACAAGGGTGTAGGGTTTGTTGTTCAGCATTGGTTTGACAATGCCAATAACATCTGATTCTGGTGTGCAAAAAGTGGTTTTTATTTCATAATCCGAAGAAGCAAGTTCGACATACTTCCACATTTTCTTACCACAAATTTCGAGGTCAAACGGCCTTGCATTGCCCCTAAAAGCGGGGTTTTTGTTGAGCAAAATTATGACAAGAACATCTTCATCTGTGTATTTTGCCTTTTCAACCTCTGTTATGGTTTCCTCTAAAAAAACTGCCATAAATTCACCACCTTTTTTTAAATGTAAATTATTTCAATAATTTTTCTTTGGCTTTCGCCTCTGCGTCTTCGTCGGAAATGCTTGGGTTTTGACGGATGATATCCGCTTTTGCTTTGAGGAGCCAAACTTTGTTGTGTTTTTTCTCTGGAAGTTCGTTTGCAAAAGCTTGATAAAACTCCTCTCTGCTTTTTTCATAAAGTTCAAGTTTTTCTGAGATTTCTTCTTCCCACAATATAATTGCAATATCTTCCTTGTCCTCTTGTGGGCTTATGTCATACAAATACGCCTTCTCCTCTGGTGCGAGGTATTGGGCAAGTTTGAAGTCTTTTGTGTCGAGGTCGTGGATTGTTGCCTTTCTGCGAAGAAGGGCACTGACTGTACTACAAAATCTCATTTCTTTAATGAAGCTTACAATTTGAGTTATCACCATCAATGCAACTGGAAGCAAGAATACAATAATCAGTCCAATAGGTGTTGCGATATAAGAAAGAATTGTTGATATAAATGGCGTTTGTCCGCCGTATTCTGCCACGACAAAATCATCACGAACATAAACATCGTCTGCGTCGTTGTCGTTGCTGTCGCCGAGTGTTTCAAAATATTTGTTTCCATAATCATCAAAATAGATGTTTATGATTCTATGGAAAACAAGAATGGCACCCGCATCAATAGCATCCTGTCTTGTCCAACGGTCCTTCTTGTGTGGGTCTGGGTTGTTTGGTGCAACCCAAGTTTCAGGGTCTGTTATTGTATGACTTGCCTTGAAGTCTGGACTTGCGTCAATTTGAAATTGAAATGATTGGTCATAAGGGTCGCAGAAGTTGTAATAGAATACAATAATATCTCCGACTTTGAGGTCTTTTTTGCTTGCGTCAACTTCTTTAATAAACACAAAGTCGCCGATATCAAAGCCACCATCGACCATACTCCCCGTTTGCACAACAGCGAAATTATAGCCAAAAAAGGACTTCATTTCGTTGTCCTTTTTCCCGATATTCATAATGATAGAAACCACAATCATTCCTAAAAGTGCAATATAGATTGTGTAAAAAATTATGCTTTTGATTGATTTTTTCTTTTTTTCTGGTTGAATTTGAGACATATTTTTCCTATCTTGATTTAAAAATTATTTTTTATCTTGAGTGTCAGAGTTTGAAGAGCCTTTTGATTTTTTGCTCTTAGTTTTCTTTTCTTTTGGTTTTTCCTCTTGCACGCTTTCTGGTTCTGCTGGGTTTGTTTCCACAACCTCGCTTTCAGCACTAGCTTCTTTGTCGTCAACCTTTTTCTTGCGTTTAAGAGGGTTGACAACCATTTTTTGACGTTCTTGTTCGATGCTCCAATCTTGCCAAGCTTTGTTGATTTTCTTTTTAATTCTTTTTCGTTTTGTGCTGTCTATGAAATAGGTCCAATAAGCAACTGGGTCATCGTCAAACTCTTGAGAGACTCGTGCAATATCTTGATACCTATCAACTTCTTTTTCTTTTCCGTTTTTGAGGTAGCCCCATAAGAATTCACGTACTTCCCGCCTATCTGCTGGCTCGGAAGTGGCATAGAACCACACTTTGTCGGCAAGCTCCATATCAAGTCCAATGTTTGCCTTAATACTCTCGTCGCTGTCAAAACGTATAAGCCGACGAAGAACACGTTTTTCAACAAGGATTCTGCTTATTTGTTCAATAATTGAGAAGAGGATACAGAGGGTAAGAATTGCAAGCGGTGCAACCACAAGGGCAATCATACCCGTAGGGGTTGCCACGAAACTGAAGAAGCCTCGAATAAATGGAGCTGTGTAGATGTATTTTCCTACAACATAATCTTCGCAGATATAATTCGTTTCTGGTCCGCCGTTGGTTGGGTTGCCCGGGGTTCCGTCGCCCTGAGTTTCATAGAAGAGTGTCCCATCGGATTTGATGAAGACATTGACAATCCTATGGAAATAAAGTCTGTCTGCACGTGCGTTTATTTCGTCAACGGTTTTTCTATCGCCGGTGCGTTCTTCGGCCCTCAAGGTTTTGTAGGTGCTTGAATCAAATGGAGTCTTTTCTTTTGTGTCTCTGTCATAAGATTGGATAAGCGTTAGTTCTGCTTGAAGTTCAGACTTTGCCCCGTCGCACGCACTGTCGTAATAATAATAGAAACCAATAATATCTCCCGCCCTAAGTTCGCCCGCACTTGTTTTGCCAAGGAAGACAATGTCTTTGACTTTGAAGCCGGAGTTTGTCATACTGCCCGATTTTATACTGACCATAGAAACCCCAAAAATGCTTGGAACCTTGCCTGACTGCTTGTCTGCATAAATTGCAAAACAGCACAAAAGGCACATTATGATAATAGGATAAAATAGGATATCTCCAATAATTCCTAGGATTGAATATATATTATGTTTTCTTTTTCCACTTTCTATATTTTTAGCCATAATTATATTATGCCACAAATAACAAAAAAAAGTAAAGCGTTTTTTTACTTTTTTTTTAATTTTTTATGCAATTTTATGATTTTTGGGCTTTTTTGCCAAGGTTTTATTGAGTTTTATTGCCAAAAATGTATACTTTAAACAACCTCCAGCCATAAAAACCTAAAAATTATTTCAAATCAAAAAGGAATAATTTATGCAATGCCCTTGTGCAAGCAATATATTTTGTGTTTTTGTATAGATAATCTTTGGCAATGTCTTTGTTTTCGACAAAAATAACTGCATCAAATTCGAGGCCTTTTGAAAAACAAGTTGGAATAACAGATATTTTCGAATTGTTTTCCCCGCTACTTTCATCAATAATTTCAAGCCTTATTTTGTCTTGAAGTTCGCCAAAAATTTTGAGGCCATCGGCTATGGTTGGCGTAATAATTGCTATTTTGCTGTATTTTTCAGTTAGGCTATTTATTTTTTCAAGCAATTCTTTTTTGGATTTTATTTTTTCAACCTCTTCGCCCTCACGATTGAAATTGTTGACATTTTGAAGGTTGATTATTTCTTGATTGTGTCTTGCAATTTGAACCGTACTGCGATAGGTTGTTGCAAGTTTAAAGAGTTTTGTGTTGCCTATAAGTTCGCATAAGTTGTTAAGGTATGTGTGGTCGAGGTGTTTTTCAAATGTTTGATAGATATCCCCAAGGATTGTTTTGTTTGCTGGATAGATTTTGCACAAAAGCGACATTGCAACAGGTGAATAGTCTTGCATTTCGTCAATTATGATATGCTTAAAACTCTTGTCGGTTTCAACCCCAAGAATAAAGTCTTTGACATACAACAGTCCTGCAACATCTTCGTAACCCACAAAAACTGTGTTTGCCTTGCCCTTAACGCACCTAAACGGCAAACCTATTGCCGAAAGGAAATCGGCGTAAATGTCGACAATGTTTGTGTTTTCAAGCATAGAATAAAGAACTTGTTTGACTCTTTTGAAAACCGGTTTTTCTTCTTTTTTGGAAACATCTAAGCGGTCTACGACATAATCCGCAATCCATTCAATACGTGTTGCGGGGGCTTTGTTTGCATAGTTCTCACTGTAAAGTCTGTTTATCTCCTCCGCACTGACTGTGCCGTTTGTTATCTTTATGTCTTGTGCCTTAAACGAGAGTTTTGCAAGGTTGTCAAGATATGTTTTAAGATTTTCAAAAAACTCAAAACTTCCCTTGTAGGCAACTTCGCTTGCTCTGTCTTTATCCCCAAGAAGAAGCGCTTCAATCATCTGACTTTTTGGTTCAAACCTTGCAATGCCTTGAAGTTCTGAGGATGCAATTTCATCAAATGTAATTTTCGGCGTATTTTCTTCGCCAAGTTCTGGAAGGACATCGCTTATATAATCCGAAAATAAACTGCTTGGGCTTACCACAAGAATATCTTTTGCTTTTATCTTGTTTTTGTATAAAAGGTAGGCAATTCTATGAAGTGCGATTGAGGTTTTTCCGCTTCCCGCAACACCTTGAACAATCACATTTTCGCCTTCTTCCGCACGAATAATCTTGTTTTGTTCTGCTTGAATGGTTGCAACAATGTTTCGCATTTTGCTGTCCGCATCCCCGCCAAGTGTTTCTCTTAAAATTTCATCGCCAATTGTAAGGTTTGAATCAAATGCGTATACCAGTTTTTTGTGGTCGGCTTTGTACTGGCGTTTGATTGTTATCTTTCCTTCAAACGTTTGCCCTTCTGCAACGTACGACGAATTGCCGAGTTCAAAGTCATAATACATAGATGACAAAGGTGCTCGCCAGTCCAAAACAAGAGGGATTTCAATTCCTGCTTTGAACACGTGAGATATGCCGATATAATATGCATATGGCTTTGTTTCGTCGTCGCATTGAAAATCTATTCTTCCAAAATATGCAGACTCTCTTTGACGTTCAAGAAGTGCTTTTGTGGATGTTAGTTCCAAAAACTTGAGTTGAATTTGCTCCATCAAATTTCTTTGAGTTGCAATTTCTTCTGCGTCCATTTCATAATACGAGTCAGCCATAAATTTGCTGAGTTCTCTTATCTCTTTTTCGCCTTGATAAATTGCGTTGTTGATTCTTTCCAACGCTTTTTCAATGGTGTCAACTGTACCATTAAGGTACCTTTCTTCGCTTTTAAAATCTTCCTTATTCATTTTTCCTCGTTTGCTAAAAAATATGATTATTGGTGTATTTTTCCTTTTAATTCAATAAAAGGTTTTTGTCTTTACAAATATTAAAATTCGCAAAGAGTGTGTGCGAATTTCAAAAATTATTATCTGCCCGCAACGGAGCAAGTTGTTTCAGTGTCTTTGAATTTGAATTGGTATGTTTTTGTGGTTGCAGAACGTTCTGCGTTTGTGATTTTTGTGAATGACTGTTCTTTGTCATTTTTGAATATGTCTTCTATGCTTTCAATCTTATGGCTTCCGTTTTTGTATTTGAGTTTACCATTTGAGCCACCGTTGTAAATAAGAAGTTCTGCAGTTGTAACTGTTGTGCCTTCTTTTGCGTTGTAGTTGGCCATTATATTTCCATCTTTAAGCATAAAGAATTCAAGTTTGTTTGATATTTGGTTTGTAATGACTTGTTCGCCCTTGAAAAATCCGGTGTCGTTGTAGGCCTTAATGTTTTTGTAAGTTCCGATAAGCTCAGAGCTTGAAAAGTCGTATTCATAGTTTTTGAGTGAGTTTGGGGTGAAGACGTAAGGCAAAGTGTTCATATCCGTACATTCAGAGAATGTGATAATTTTCCTAATTTTCCCCGTTGAAGAATCTGTTTTGAAGTTGACTTCTTTTTTGGCAAGGTTGCCATTTTGAAGTTGATATATAATAGTTATAACTTTCCCATCATCATCCCTCATTATTTCAAGATAATCACCCATTTCAATAGAACCCGTCAACATTTCAGGGACTTCGGCTTGTGTTGGATAGACAAATTCAGAATAAACTTCAACTTGATAGTCGTTTGCTGGAGAGACTTTGTATTTAAGTGCAAGGCCCATACTTTTTATGATTGTCTCAACGCTTAGTTTGTCGGTTGTGTATCCTGGAGTCTTGACAACTGGTTGTGGAAGTGGTGAGTTTTGGTCAAGCGAATGAATGTTTGAGCTGTAATAATAAATATAAGCTTTTGAATTTGCGTTGTCGCTGTTTGTAAGTGAAAGAGTAAAGTCAGAAAGCGTTGTGGAAACGTTTGAAAGGTTGTAACTCCAAACCGCACGATTGTTGATTCTCATATCAAGAGCAGGCATTATGAACGTAAAGTTCTTGTTGATATTATTAATCAAATTCCAACCAAAAGTCAATTTTTGGCTTGCGTCAGTGTTAAGGCTTTGAGTGAACTCCGTCGAAAGATTTTCAAACGCCCTTACATCATCTGTAAATTCAATAACATTGTCATAGATGAGTTTTCCAGGTTCAAAACTTTGTGTTTTGAGTTTTATTTTTTCGCCTCCGCAACCCACAAGCAAGATGCACGGCAAAATTGCAAGTGCCAAGGCATATTTTATTATTTTTTTCATTTTTCCCTTCCTTAATTTTTTTTAAATATTTTATTAAATCTTGCTAGTCAACTCTTTCAGTATTTTTTTAAGAACAACCCTTTCTTCTTCGTCAAGGGTTTTATCTTTTTCAAGCAGAACCAAAACAAAAAGGTTTTCTCTTGGGAGTGTCTTTGGAATTCCCTCTGTTTGGCAAAAGTTTGAGATTTCGTGTTTTGTCGGCTTTGTAAATCGGCTTAAGGCGGTTTTGTTCATTTCAATTTCGAGGCGACCAAGTTCGTGAGAAATCAAGCTTTCGTCGTCGTATTGGAGGATGTTGGTTAGCGTTAAATAAGCCCCATAAAAATTCTTTTTCTTTTCGTAATACTCCGCTAAGTGGAAATAAAACTCAATCATATGGGCTTTTGTGTAGGCAACTTCATAGCATTCATACAAAGCGTTTTTGTATTTCTCAAGGTTTTTGTCTTTCAACATTTCGGCTTTAAGCATAAGCGAATCAAAGTTGCAAGGGTTGAGCTTCAAGGCTTCTGCAACTGCCTTCTCTGCGTCTTGTTTTCTTCCCATTTGAAGGTAAATCTCTGCTTTTAAGTTGAGGTAATACGGGCGACGAGACAAGATGTAGCCTTCTTCTTTTTTTGTTTTGAGGTTCTTTTTAAAAATAATCTCTGCTTCGAGAATTGTGGAAGTGTAATACACAGTTTTTGAAAGGTTTTTGGGATGTGCGTAAACCTCCACTGCGTCAATAACCTCCAAAAGTTCAAGAGCTTTTTCAAATTTTCCTTCATAAACAAATGCATCAATTTTGTTTAAGAGTCTGTCGGGGTTGATGACATCGCTTTCGTTGAGGCCGTTTTCCAAAAGTATGTTGTAAAGCGTCACACCTAGGAGTGCGACATCATCTGCATCGGCCCCGTTTTCACGAAGGCGATGGATTGATGAAATCAACATTTCTTTGTCAACACCCACTTGTCCGGTCAATTTTTCGAGGACTTTTTCAACCTCGCTTTTGTTTTGGATAGATTCTTTTTTGTTTTTCATAACTATATAATACCACAAATAAACCAAAACTACAACGAATTTTTTTGTTTTGTGGTTTTTTTTTGAATTTCCCCATCAAAATTTGCGAAAAAATAAAAAATAAGCAATAAAAACGAAAAAAATAGTTGATTATTTATTTTAAAATGTGTTATCATAAAAATATGATAGTATTAGTAGTTATGGACGGAGTGGGGCTCCGCAAGAATAAAGAGTTTAATGCAGTTAAACTCGCAAATACCCCAAATCTTAAAAAATTTAAATGGCATTACCCTTACACCACCCTAAAAGCCAGCGGAAATGCAGTTGGGCTTTCTGAGGGAGTTATAGGTAACAGTGAAGCCGGACACCTCACAATCGGTTGTGGGCGTCCAATCAAACAACCACTTGAAATTATTAACTCTGCAATCGCAGATGGCTCATTCAAGAAAAATGAAGCACTTCTTGGAGCAATTTCTCACGCAAAAGAAAACGGAAGTGCTTTGCACATAGTCTCTATGCTTTCAACTGGAAGTGTTCACAGCAGTTTTGAGCAAACAAAAGCGACAATCAATCTCGCAATCGCACACAAAACCCCGCACATTTACCTCCACTGCATTTTGGACGGAAGAGACAGCGAAATCAACGCCGGCATTGACTCTGTGAGAGAACTTTTGGCAACTTATGCAAACACCTCTTGCAGAATTTCAAGCATAATCGGACGTGCGTATGCAATGGACAGAGAGGAAAACTGGGAACGCACAGAAAAGGCGTACAACCTCTTTGCCCGTGGCCGAGGAAAAAGAACTGAAAATCCAGTCGCTGTGCTTCAAGCAAGTTATTCTCGTGGGGTTTATGACGAGTTTGTTGAACCAATCAAGGTTGCGGGCGGAATGGCCATAAAATGCAACGATAGTGTCATTTTCACAAACCTTAGAAAAGACCGCTCTCGCCAGCTTCTTGCGCCGTTTTTATTTGATGACTTCGACAAGTTTGAAACAACTTATCTTAACAATATGTATATAGCTTCATTTGTTGAGTACGACGACGACTTTGCACCTTATGTCAATGTTGCTTTTGACACAGAGACTCCGCAAAACACCCTCGGAGGCGTTATATCGCATTATGGACGCAATCAAATCCGCATAACCGAAACAACCAAGTTCCCGCACGTAACTTATTATTTTAATGGCGGAATTGACGAACCTTACGCCGGAGAATCAAGGGTTATGGTGCCTACAATGAATGAAATAAACTTTGCAAAAGCCCCAAAAATGAGAGCGGGCGAAATAACTCTTCAAACCCTTGAAGCAATTTCTTCAAATATGTACGACTTCATTCTTGTCAACCTTTCAAACTGCGATATGGTTGGCCACACTGCGGACCTCGACGCAACCATAACTGCTGTTGAAATGGTCGATAAGTGCGTTGGAGCAATCGCAGAGGCAACAATTAAGGCTGGTGGTGAATGCATTGTTACATCAGACCACGGAAACGCCGAAGAACTTTTGGAAAACGGAAGACCAAAAACCTCACACACCACAAACCCTGTTCCGCTTTTCCTTGTAACCAAAAAACGCAGAAAACTTAAAAAAGGGCTTGGGCTTTCAAGCATTGCTCCGACAATTCTTGAAATGCTTGGGCTCCCAATCCCAGAGGAAATGGACGAAAGTCTGCTTAAATAACTTTCGCCTCGCTACGCTAAGCAAGAATATTCCTCGGCGGTGGTTCGGGCAGAATAAAGCACAAAAAATCACACATACTATTTTTGAAGAAGCGGAATAATATAATAAAAGGAAACAATATGAAAAAAATTAAAGTTGGAATCAATGGATTCGGAAGAATCGGCAGAATACTGCTTCGCATAATCAGTGAACGCCCGAATATGGAGGTTGTCGCAATCAACAATCCGGGCCTAGTGCCAGAGTATGCAAAATACAACTTCACACACGACACAATTCACGGTAGGTTTAAGGGCAAATGCGAAGTCAAAAACGGGGATTTAGTTGTCAACGGAAAAAGAATCAAAATTCTTGGCGGACAAACCCCAAACGACATTCCTTGGAATGAATATGGCGTGGATTATGTCTTTGACGCAACCGGAAAGTTTAAGTCAAAAGCAGAACTCCAGGGCCATCTTGAAAACGGGGCAAAAAAGGTTGTCCTAACCGCTCCCGGAGATAGTGATATTCCTATGTTTGTTTATGGCGTCAACCACGACACCTACACGCAAGATATGGACATAGTTTCAAACGCAAGTTGCACAACAAACTGCCTTGCACCTCTCACAAAAGTTATTGACGACGCTTTCGGCATTGAAGAGGCCCTAATGACAACCGTCCATTCTGCAACAAGTTCTCAAAAGGTTGTCGACAGTTCAAGCAAAAAGGATTATCGTGGCGGTCGTGCCGCAAGCTACAATATCATCCCTTCGGCAACGGGGGCGGCAAAAGCAGTTGGGGTTGTAATTCCTCACCTAAAAGGCAAAATCACTGGTATGAGTTTCAGAGTGCCAACGCTTAATGTAAGTGTTGTTGACTTAACCGCAAAACTTAAAAAACCAACGGACTATGACAAAATAGTCAGCGTTATGAAAAAAGCAGAAAAAGGTGCGTTTAATGGAATTATCGGAACAACCGACGAACCCGCAGTTTCTTCTGATTTTATCAGTGAACCTCGCACTTGTATGTTTGATATCACTGCGGGGATTATGCTTTCGCCAACGTTTGTAAAGCTTGTTGCGTGGTATGACAACGAGTGGGGTTATTCTGAAATGACAATCAAAATGCTGGAACATATCCACTCAGTTTCTGCCAAAAAATAAAAAACACCCCTCAAAAAAGAGGTATGAAAACGCCAAAAATCTTGGCTTTTTTTAATTTATCTTCAAAACCTTTGCAAGTTTTTCAAAATCTGAGTTTTGTTTTTCTTTGTTTGGGAAAACTGAAAACGGGTCGCCCGCACGTCTTGGGATAATGTGTATATGAAGGTGGAAAACGCTTTGCTCTGCACAAACTCCATTTGCGTTTAAGATATTCACACCATCAAAAAAACATTTTTCAGTGTAGTGTTTTGCAACCTTCTGCACTGTTTGAAAAACTGCGTTTATTGTTTCCTCGTCAGCGTCAAAAAGGTTTGTGCAATGTTTTTTTGGTATGACAAGTGTATGCCCCAAAAAGTCGTCGGCAATATCCAAAAATGCAAGTGTTTTTTCATCCTCATAAATCTTGTGTGCAGGGATTTCCCCGTTTATTATTTTACAAAAAATACAGTCCATAATATATTTTTCCGCTTTTTTGCGGTCTCCTTTTAATTTGCTTTTTCTAAACTATCCTTATCCAATATCGCGGGCAAAATTGTTTTGATGTTGTCAATATCTACATATGCTTCGTGCCAAATTGTTTTGTTGTTCGGGTCGGTGTCCTCGGGATTTACGCAGATGGTTTTTGCACCGGTTGTAAACACCCATTCATCGTTGGAACCATTGCCGACAAAAACCGCATCTTTGGGGCTGATTTTGTTTGCGTTGATGTAGTTTTGAATATAGACCGCTTTGCCTTTATAGTCATACTCAGTTGCGTAAATCTTGTCAAGAGTGCCATCCTCTGTGAAAAAGACTTCGTTTGCTGTGATTTTTTCAACAAATTTAAGTGCGTCGCCAAGTGCAAGACGAATTATTTCAGTTATGCCACCGCTTACAATTTGAATACGCCAGCCATTTGCTCGCAAGGTTTCAAATGCTTCATAAACCCCGCCAATAAGCTTTGTATTTCTCGCAACTTCTTCAAAATCGCTTCTCAAGAAGTTGTATTTTTTTAGTTTGGCAATAGTAAGCTCGCACCATTCTTTATAGTCTATTTCTTCGTTTATGAACATTTGATAAAGTTCGCCCGTAACTTCCGCACCGTTACGCCTTAAAATTCCATTGATGTTTATCCACGTAGGCAAGCAGTCTTTTGTAAGCGTGCCGTCAAAATCAAAAAATACTGTTTTCATAAGTCTGTTCCTTTTGTGTTTATTCTGCGTCCTCTATAAAATCCAAAAATGTTGTGTCGCTGTCCGAGTCGGTTATTGTTGAGACGTTTTTGAGTTTTCTTTCAATTGTGCGGGATTTTTTTGTTGCGAATTCTATTGTGTTTGACGCCTCTGCGAGTTTCTTTTGAGTTTTTGCCAACAAGTCAACAAACTTGCCAAACTCTTGTTTAAACACTCCAAGAAGTTGATAAATCTCACTGCTACGTTTTTCAATAGAAAGTGTCTTAAAACCAAGTTGGAGGCTGTTGAGAAGTGCTGTTATAGTTGTCGGCCCGCAGACAATAACCTTGAATTCTCGTTGCAAGGATTCTGAAAGCCCCGTCCTTCTCAACACTTCGGCATAAAGCCCTTCGGTTGCGAGATACATTATTGCAAAGTCTGTTGTCTTTGGAAGTGAGATGTATTTTTCTTTAATGCTTTTTGCGTCTTCTTTTATGCGTCTTTCAAGTTTTTTGAGTGCGTTTTCCACATCGTCCTGGTCGCCCCTTTCACTTGCATCAACAACTCTTTGATAGTCCTCAATCGGGAATTTTGCATCAATTGGAAGATAAACATTTTCTTCGTCTTTTCCCGGAAGAATAACTGCGAAATCCACTCTTTCCCCGTTGCCTTTTATATCGACTTGTTCACTGAATTGCTCATTTGCAAGCATTTGTTGTAAAATGTTTCCGAGTTGCACTTCGCCCCACGTTCCTCTGGCTTTGACGTTTGTAAGCACTCTTTTTAAGTCCCCAACGCCGTTTGCAAGTGTTTTCATCTCGCCAAGTCCCTCATAAACAGACTGCAATCGTTGGTTTATGACATTAAAACTTTCCGTCAATCTTCTTTCAAGTGATACGTTGAGTTTTTCGTCGACCGTTTGACGCATTTCATCAAGTTTGCGTTCGTTGTCTTGTTGGAGCTTTGTAAGCCCTTGCGAAAGAACATCTGTTGCACGATTAAGTTTTTCGTCGTTTGTACGAAGGATGTTTTCAAGGCGTGTTTGTATGTGTGAAAACTCTTGCTTTTGCAAATAATTTTGCTGGGCGATTGTGTTTAGGACTGTTTCGTTGTAGGCCTTAATGTTGTCCATTTGCATTTTTGACAAGCGTTCGTTGAGTTCGTTTTGACGCTTAAAATGTGCCTCCGTTTGAACCTCTTGCCCGCCTTTTGTCTTTTTGAAAAGTATAATAAAATTGGTTATTAAGACAAGTGCAAGAAGGGCAATAATTATGATTTCAAAAGTCATTTTTTCTCCTTTAAAAAATTATGATAAATTTTAAAAAAACTTTATTTGTGGGATTTTTCTTTTATTTGTGAGTGAGTGTATTTTTCTTTATCTCGGCAATAAGTGTTTCTTTTTCGTTTTGAATTTCGCCGTCAAAAACCTTCTCCAAAAGCTCATACAACACTGCGTTGTATTTCTTTTCTGGAATATCCGGACATTCACGTTTGATATCGTTGCCGTTGATTTCAAGTTCTTTGAGTGAAATTGGAAGCTGGTGTTTAATTATGTAAGATTGGAAGAATTTGTATTTTGAATAAAGTTTCTTGGATTTTGCAATCAAGAGTTGGCCTATTCTGTCGAAATAGTTGAAGTATTTGAAGAAATAATGCTTGTTGTTCATTTTGTTTAGTGCGTCATAATATCCGCAAATAATATGGTTTGTGAGAGTTATAAATGACGTTGGCTGATTGAATCCGTTTTTACCGAGTAGGTCTTTTATGAAATACTCAATGCAATCTGGGTTTATGGTGTCAATGATATCAATCAAAAGGCCATAGAGTGCGTTTTCCACATCAAGCTTTTTGACCATTTTAAGCCTTACTCTGCTTGCTGGAACGTGAAAATACTGCCAAATTCTTAGGTCGTTAAAATAAGATAAACCTTGCACGTTGGCGTCTTTTTGGGATACTGGATAACGCTTTGGAGATGTGAGAATTGAGATAAGTTCACTGAACTTTCTGTAAGGCGAAATATCCGCAAGAAGGCTTGTATTTTTCTTTGCTGTTGTAAATGTGGCATAGTCTATCTTGAAATTTAATTCGCTGGCTTGACGAACCATTCTGAGGATTCTCACGCCGTCGTGGGCGAGAACATAGCCCGGAACTTCGACTGTTCTTATCACGCCGTTTTTGAGGTCGAGAAGTCCAGAATAGACATCAATTATTTTCTCCGTTAAGATTTCATAATACAGTGCATTGACTGTAAAATCCCGTCGCATTGCGTCTTCTCGAAGGTCGTCCACATAGTCCACACTTGCAACGTTATGCATCCCGCCTGAATAATAATTGTCTTTTCTGAATGTTGTGTGCTCATAGACTTCATCACCGCATTTTATCTTGACTGCTCCAAGCTCTGGAAATTTTTCAACAACTTCAAACTTTGTGTTTTTGAGTATGGAAGAAATTTTTTCTGGAGAAAGGCGGCTTGCAATGTCGATATCCGTCGCACTGAAACCAAGAAGCGAGTTTCTCACATACCCGCCAACAACAAACAACTGCCCGTATTTTGCGAACCTTTCAGCAAGTTCACGAAGGTTTTCACTAACTTTTATTTTCATAATTATATAATAGCATTATTTTTTGATTTAGGCAATTAATTTTGGTTTTTTATAAAAAAAGTTTTTTTAGAAGTGTTGAAAGGGAAAAGCGGGTCGGGCGGGCATGCAGGGCGACGCAGTCGCCCGCAGGATGCCCACGCCGACCCGCGTCCCTCCTCTAACACTTTTAAAACCCCTTTAAAAACCTCAAAAGCCTCCTTATCAAAAACAAACCCAGTGCAATAAAAATAAAAGTAACTAAAATCACATTCCACCTCCACTTGTGCTAAATATTTTTGCAACAATAACTGTCATATCATCCTTTGCCCCGCCCGAAAGATGTAGGGCTTTTTCTATGAGGCTCTCTGCAAGTGTTTGAGGGTTGAGGCTTGTTTGGTTGTTGAGAAAGTCCGCCAACGCATCTTCGCTTTGGAAACTATCACTTATGCCATCGGTAAACATAAAAATAAAATCCCCATTTGAAATAACTTTTTTGACTATCATCGGCGAAACTTCTTGCACAATTCCAAGAGGCAACGCCCCGCCCGAAACCTCTTCCATTCTCTCTTTGTGTTTCAGAAAGCTTTGCGGAGCCCCCATTTTGATAAAATCGCAAACGCCAAGCCTTGTATCAATAACGCAGACATCGAGAGCAGAAAAAATCTCATCTCGGTTGAGGCTGAGAAGTTTGTTTATGCTTGAAAGAATAATATCGTTGTCAAATCCCGCCTTATAAAAGTTTTCCACAAGCCCAATCGCAAGACTGCTTGTCTTTTCCGCCTTCTCTCCGCTTCCCATTCCGTCGCAGAGTGCAAGCAGAAATTTATCCTCGGAGATTCGGATTATTGAATAACAATCTCCACTGACTCGGCTTGTAGCTTTTGGGCAACTCGCCGTCCCAAACACCGCATCAAACCTCGGTGCAGTTTTCATAGTAATCACATTCCACCCCGCAATTTTTGAAGATTCAACGGAAACAACCGCCATTTCGTGCTTACACACATCACTTACGACCTCCACAATCTTTTGTTTTTCTGAATCGTTTTTTCTGACAATCAGCGTTGCACTCACAACATCGGCATTCTGCTCATAAACCACAACATCACTGCAAACGATGTTGTTGTAAGAGAGTTCAGAAATAATTGCCTCCTCTCTTCCGCAGTCAAAAGAGACGTTGCGTTTAACCTCACCCGCAAGGTCTTTCATTATCTTTGACACTCCCGAAAGTTGTTCGGCAATAAGCACTCGGCTTGCGTCGATATTGCTTAAAACTCCCGCATAATTTCTGTATTGCAGGCATAATTGGTTGACCGTTGCGACGATACTTGACACCCTACTGCATCGAGTTGTCAAGAATGGCGGAACTTCCAACAGCGAGGTTTTCCCACGCTCCAAGGCACTGTTTATGAGATTGTCAAAAACTGAATATGTTTCCTCCACGCACTGTCTGTGGCAGGTGTGTCGCTCTGGGCAACTTGCACAAATCTTTTCCCGCACCTCGCCCGCAAGAAAGTTTTTCACCTCGCCTTTTGTCATTCCGCTTTTTATCATCGACCTGAACACATAATCCATCTCGCCAAACACTTCGCCAAGTTCGAGAAGTCTTTTGCATAAACTTTCACGACTTCGATTGACAACATTTCGCATTGCCATTGTCGAGGATGAAAGGTTGCAAAAGTTCCTTATCTTTTCGAGAAGTTTTTTAGGCAAGGCAACATAGGCTATTGCACTTATCACAACAGGCAAGAGGCTGTGGAGACCATAAACTCCGTAGAGGTTGAGATAAAATCCCAAAACTATTTCCACGCCTATGATTGCAACAGCCCTAAACACTCTCTTTTGTGTCCTAAAACAACTTACAACCAACGCCCAAATGACAAGTGGGGCAAGGCTTAAGGCACTTGCAGATGCAAGCATATCGCCTAGTCCCATAACGCACGACACAAGGAGAGTTGTTGACATATTGAAAACACTTGAAGAGATAAGGACAACAAAACTTGCAAAGAGTTTGAAAACACTTAATCCAAATATTTCTAGGTTTGAAAGCCCGCAAAACAAAGCACATAGAATGCTTAGGGCGGAGATTATTTCAACTAGGTTGAGTTTATACAAAAGCCCCCGAACAAGCAAAATTGAGAGTATTTCTTTTCCGGCTAGGCAAAAGATTATGCTTGCAATGAGTGAGAGCAGGGGCAAGAAAATCTCGGCGTTTATGAAGTATTCCGCAAGCACGCCCCCAAGGCCCGACACAAACGCATACACGCAAAAAAGTGGGAGATTGATTGGCTTTTCAAGTTTGGAGTGCAAGGCAAAAATAAGAGAACTGGCAACGACTGCAACCAGGCTGGAAATTATGGTTATATCATTAAAATCTGCAAGAAGGCTTGCGGTTATGTAAAGCGGGGCAAGAAAATAAAACTTCTGCCCGCTCCAAATTAGGGCAAAATACAGCCCAAACGCAAAAGGCGAAAACGTGTTTCCAATTTTTGCACAAGACAGTGTGAACAAAAGAAAAAAGAAAAATATGTATTTGAGAACTGATAAAACTTTTGCTTGTTGCATTTTTGCTCCTTTTGTCTTAATAATAAATCAAAAAAAGGAGTTTTTACAACAAAAAAAGAACGTGTTTATTTGTAGAAATAACACGTTTTTAGAGGTTTTTTTGTCTTATTTGCTTTTTGGATATTGTCTTGTTTCGATTGCGTCATCACGCTTAAAATGTATTGCACCCACACGACTGACGTTGTAGATATCCAAAGCGTGGAAAAGCGACATTGCAACGCTTGTTACTGCAACAAGCAAAACAACAAGGGTTGTGATAAATGTCCAAGTTATTTTTGCTCCAAAAACAATGGCAAGGACCAGCGTAAGGACAAAAACAAAGGCGTAGATTCCCGACTTAATTAGGGGTTTTTTGTAGCTGTTTTTTGGAAACTTGGTTTTCTTTATGTCCATTTCGACGTATCTGACGTTGAGTGCAAGCCATCTGTTAAGTTTGGACATAAGATTTACATTCGTATTCCTAAGAAGCGTTTGGGCTTGGGAAGAAAAATACTGAATTCCAATATCTCCTTCATAATGTCTGAAATTGAAAAACGTTTTGCAAAGAGAGTTTCCAATATCTGAAAAGAACTTTTTGATTCCCTTTTTTTCGCCTCGTTTTTTAAGCATAACAACATCATAGCCCTGCATTGCCTCGGTGAGTATTGCATCGACTGTGTTTTCAGAAAAGTTTTTTGTGTTGTTTCGGACAAGAAGTAAGCTATCTGCGGGCATATTTTTGACAGAGTATTCAATCATTGTCTCTTCGCTTGTGCCGACTGAAAATATATCCAGACTTATTGGGAAAGCAAATCTCTTTCTTTTTGAAAACTCTTCAACGATTGGGTGATTCTTTTCGCAAGCAATTTTAAGCGAAAAATCTTTTGCAATCGTGTTTTTTAGAGTTGTTTCAATTTCTTTTATTGTCGTATTTTTGTCTGTGATTGAAAAAAATATAATCATTTCTTAAACCTCTTCAATTTTCTCCTACGGGGGGGGGCGGGCGGTAAAGTGCGAAAGCACTTTACAGCACGTCGCCTTGCGACGTGCCGCTGCGTTTTTCAAAACGCATTCGCCCGCCCCCGTTTTTTCGTAATGCAGTTATTCGCTGAACTTCTTAATACGATTCAAGTGCCTGCCTTTTTCGAAATCGGTTGTAAGAAAAACTTTTATCATTCCAACCGCCTTACGTTTCGAAAGCTTGCCCGAAAGCACAAGCACATTTGCGTCGTTGTGTCGTCTTGCGAGGCTTGCTTGTTGCTTGTCTTTGCAGAGGCCCGCACGAATTTTTGGGTTTCGGTTTGCAACCATACTCATCCCAATACCCGTTCCGCATATAAAAATGCCAACATTTTGAGGGTTTTCGAGGACTCTTGCACATCCGCTAACTGCATAGTCCGGATAGTCCACTCTATCTTTTGAGTAGCACCCAACATCGATTGTTGTAATGTTTTCTGCGTTGAAAAACTCCTTTATTTTTTCTTTAAGTTCATAACCATTGTGGTCGCACGCTAAAATTATCATAACATACTCCTTTTATTAGATTAATAGCATAATTTAATATCATTTGCAAGCCTTTTTTAAGGTTTTCACTCCAAATTTTTTGCAATTTTTTCAATCTTTTTGAATTTGTGATAAATCGCACTTTTTGTCATAGGCGTGAGAGAGAGTTTTAGAAGCTCGTCCAAACTTTCCTCGGGGTTTGCAATTCTAAGCAGTGCAACTTCTTGGAGGTCTTCGGGCAGTTGGTCGAGGCCTATGCGGTCGCTGATTGTGTTGATTGCATGCCTTTGACTTATGCTTGCTTCAACCACTTTTGAAATATTGGCATTCACGCAGTTGACTTCACGATTTATCTTATTTCTAAGTTCTCTAAGCGTCAACTCGTCTTGAAGTTTTATCACGCTTTCGTGTGCGTCAAGAATTGCGAGAAGGTCGCAGACTTGCGAGGATTCTTTTATATAAATAACATAATGGTTTTTGCGTTTAACGCCCCTTGGAGTTAGGTCAAAATGTGCAAGAACCTCGGCTGTTATTTGCAAAAGGTCGTGAGATTTTGAAACAAATTCCATATCATAACCCGTTGTAGTTCTGCCGGGGTCGTCGAGGCGAATACCACTTGTTCCGCATCCCAAAAACATACCTTTGAGAAAGGCACGCCGACACTGGTCGCACTCAAATATACTTTCGTCAATGGTGTTAATATCAAACTCTCCCGTTGGCTGAATAAGTCTAAAATCGGTCAACATTTGATGGGTGTAGGCTGGTGGAAGAACGACTTTATAATAACTCGTCTTGTGAATTTTGTAGCCGGTTGAATTTTCAAGTTCGGCTTCGGTGCGATAAAGCGATTTGAACAGTTCGTTTGCAAACTCATAAGTTTTTTCAACGTCAGTTGTAAACGACATTTTTTGCGTCTTTTCGTCATACTCCCCGCAAGCACGCAGAAGCCCGCTGAAAAAAGCAAACCTACAACAATTTTCTGTGATTGGGACGTTCAAAATCTGTCCTTTAACATCTTTTGCAAAGCTCATTTTTTCTCCTTGTTGTCTTTTTGTATTTTTTTTATTTCAAATTGAAAATGTTTTCTTTTGGAATATTGTATTTTTCTACAATCTCAAACACCTTTGGGGTTTGTCCAATTTTTTGCGGTTCGTGTGCGTCGCTGTTTATGACAAACTTAACGCCAAGGTCAACCATAAGGCGAATTTCCTCTTCAGAAAAGCACATTTTGCTTTCGTTGAGTTCAATCAGTGTGCCTTTTTCAATGGCCTTTTTTGCAACCCTTTCAACATCGAAAGGCATCCCGTATTTTGGGTGTGTGATAATGTCGATTGGATACTTGTCCAATGCATTCAAAATACAAGTTGTATTTCTCTCAATTTGATTTTTTGAGGCTTTTTTTCTTAGAATGTTTGGCAAGAAGAATGTGAAAAAGTCCTTTGTTTTGCATTTTACAAACCTATGCATTCCAACAAGAATAATATCCAAGTTTTCAATATCTTGTGGGGTTAGGTCGATATCTCCATTTGGAGAAGTAAAGTTTGCCTCTGCCCCTATGAGAATCTTTATATTTGACTCACGCTCTGCAATCTTTGCTTCCTCTCGCATTTGCGTAAGTGCTTCTCTTTTCATAGCGTAAAGCCTATGGCCATAGCCGTGGTCAGTTATGGCAAGTTCTTCAAGCCCGGCTTTTTTGGCATTCAAGGCGTTTTCCATTATTGTGCCTTTGCCGTGGCTGTATATACTGTGTGTGTGATAGTCCCCTCTGAGTTTCAATTTTTATTCCTACCTTTTAATTCTTCAAATTGTTTTAAGGTTTTTCCAAAAACCTTTTCAGCACAGATTTTTGAGACTATTGGACTTAATTTTTTTTTTGAAATTTTTTCATCAATACGGATTTTAATCAACAAGAATAAGTTCTTCTTCCAAAACAATTCCCGTTTCAGCAAAAACCTTGGTTTTTATTTTGTCGATAAGGCGTGCGATGTCGCTTGCGGTTGCATTGCCGGTGTTTACAATAAACCCTGCGTGTTTTTCGGAAACCATTGCCCCGCCTTCTCGAAGGCCTTTAAGTCCGAGTTTGTCTATTATCTCTGCTGGAACAACACCTTCAGACCGCTTGAAAACGCTTCCTGCATTTGCAAACCCTTGAGGTTGCGAAGAAAAGCGTTTTTGGAGATAAAGTTGCTGTTTATTTATTATAACATTTTTTTTGCTTTTTGCAACAACAAACCACACTTTTGTTATAAAATAATTTTTCAGACTGGACTTGCGATAGGAAAAAGAAATCTCGTTTTTGTGCAAAATTTTTAAACTTCCGTCTTGAAAAACCTCGACTTTTTCCACATAACTCCCTATTTCATCACCAAACGCCCCTGCGTTCATAATCACTGCTCCGCCGACGCTTGCGGGAATCCCTGCACAAAACTCGAGGCCTCCCAGTTCTTTTTCGGCACAAAAGATGTGCATATCGTCAAACCTAACCCCGCATTCGCATTCGAGAAGTAGTTTTTCCTCGCCGTCCGCTTCTTCGCTATAAAAACGCATACCCTTAAGTTTTTTGGTTGATATAACAAGACCATCAAAGCCATTATCAGAAAACAATGTTTTTGTTCCGTTGCCCAAGACATAGAGTTTTCCCGAATGGAATTTGACGAGGTTGCAAAACTCTTTTATGTCTTCAACTTCGCAATAAAAAGAGGCTTTTCCACCACATTTGAATGAGGTTTCTTCGGATATTTTATAGTTTGTTTGAATTTTCATAAAAATTTTATATGAAAAATTGTAAATTTTGTTGCAAAATGTATTTTTTTGTAGTATATTATAAATAACCTAGTCCTTTGGGTTTGGGTAATCTTATAAGGAGGGAGCTCTATGAAAAACTGGCTTTGGCCTATTGCACTTATGGCAAGTACTGTTGTTGTGATTGTCAGCCTATTCTTGAAC
>JAFYKO010000083.1 GCA_017537515.1 Clostridia bacterium
CCATCCCCCCCTTTTTTTCTTTCTTGTTATTATACTATAAACTGTGTGTTTGTCAATACTCTGATTTTCAAAAAAGTTTACATTTTCTTGGAAAAAAATATTGACTTTTTGGGGTATTTGTTGTACAATGAAAATATAAATCAAGGAGAAAAATATTATGAGAACATTTTTTGCTATGCACTGCATAACTAGAAGAAACAAAGACGATGCAACTTTTAATAGAGACCTCGAAAGACTTGGCTATGACGAAGCACCACTTCCTGACAACCAAATGCCAAGCAAAATTGATATTGCCCAAGGTCAAATCGACGAACCATTGATTGAAAAAGGTAAATATCAAGCAATGTTTATTGGCGAGCAAATGAGGAATTCGCCAAACAAAATCAAAAGAATTTATGTGGCAAAACAACAACGTTGTTTGCAAACTGCACAAATCGTTGCGAATGAACTTGATTATCCAGTCCAAATCGTTGTTGATGATAGGCTTGATGCAAGAAGTTATGGAGATATTGCCAAAAAAGGTATGGATTCAGACAAACTCAAGCATTTCTACAAATACCCTGAAGTGCTTACAGATATAGAATCTCTCAAAATGATTGCATTCTACCTCCTTGCACCTGAAAAAATCGGTGCAGAACCAAAAGGCGACTTCAAGGCAAGAATTAAATCTTTCCTTCACGACGAAAGCTATGATTTCAACGATGCAATGATTATTGCCGGCTCTGATGTTTGGAAATTTTTCAAAGATGAAAATTATTTCTACGCTTACAAAAATGAAGAAAACTCTGAACTCAAACGTGGACAAATCGCTGTGATTGACTTTGAACGTGAAAAAGAAGTTAAGACAATCAAAAGTAAAGAACAAGAAAAAACAAAATAAGAGAACGGCAAAATATAGCCGTTTTTTTTATGCAACAATCTAAGAAATTAAAAAATTTTAAAATTTTTGTAAAATTTTTATAAAAAGGGCTTTTATTTTTTTAAATTTTATGTTATAATATGAAAAGTTATTTTATTTCAATCAATTTTCGGATTGATTGTTTTCATTTTAGGAGAAAATTATGCAAAACGATAAAATTAGAAATATTGCAATTATTGCCCACGTAGACCACGGCAAGACAAGTCTTGTCAACGAAATGTTAAAACAAGGTGGTGTTTTTCGTGCAAACCAAGAGGTTGGCGACAGAGTTATGGACAGCAACGCTCTTGAAAAAGAAAGAGGAATAACTATTTTAAGTAAAAACGCTTCTTTCTATTATAAGGACACAAAAATCAACGTTGTTGATACACCTGGACACGCCGACTTCGGTGGTGAAGTTGAACGTGTTTTGAAAATGGTTGACGGTGTTCTCTTAGTTGTTGATAGTTATGAAGGGCCAATGCCACAAACAAGATTTGTGCTTGAAAAAGCATTGTCATTAAATTTGAAGGTTATTATTGTAGTCAATAAGATTGATAGGAAAGACAGCAGAGTTACTGAAGTTTGTGATGAAGTTCTCAACCTTCTTCTTGAACTCGATGCAACAGAAGAACAACTTTACAGCCCTATTGTTTACGCTTCTGCAAGATTTGGTAAAGCAACACTTGATATAAATCAAGACAAAAACGATATGAATGACCTTTTCGAAACAATCTTGTCTCACATTCCAGCACCAAGTGGAGACGAAGAGGCACCATTCTGTATGCTTGTAAGCTCAACCGAACATAACGACTTTTTGGGAAAACTTGCAGTTGGGAAAATCACCCAAGGTTCATTGAAGGTGAATGACAATCTTTCAGTTACAAATTTCTTTAATGAAGAAAAACACGACTCTTTCAAAGTACAAAATATGTTTGAATTTGCAGGTATGAAAAAAGAGCCTGTTCAAACCGCAAAAGTTGGAGATATCATCTGTATTGCAGGTGCAGACAACATTACAGTTGGCGACACTCTAAGCGATAAAAACAATATTCAAACATTGCCATTTGTGAAGATAAGCGAACCAAGTGTTGAAATGACATTTATGGTCAACAACTCGCCATTTGCAGGGAAAGAGGGAAAATTCTGCACCAGTCGTCATCTTAGAGAAAGACTTTTCAAAGAGGCAGTCAAAGACCTTTCACTTAAAGTGTTTGATACAGAAAGTGCAGACAGTTTCAGAGTGCTTGGACGTGGCGAAATGCACTTGTCAATTCTTATGGAAAACCTCCGTCGTGAAGGTTATGAATTCCAAGTGAGTATGCCAAAAGTCATTTTTAAGGAAATAGACGGCAAAAAATGCGAACCTATTGAAAAGCTTGTTGTCGATGTTCCAAGCGATAAGGTTGGAAATGTAATCAGCGTTCTCGGTGCAAGAAAAGCCGAAATGATTGAAATGACAACAAAGGGCAACCGAACAAAGATTGAATTCCTCATCCCAGCACGTGGATTGTTTGGTTACAAAAACCAATTCTTGACTGATACTAACGGTGAAGGGATTATGAGCAGTGTCTTCCACGCTTACGAAGAATACAAGGGCAATATAAACACACGCAATTATGGTGCATTGATTGCGTTTGAAAGCGGAGATGCAGTGCAATACGGACTTTTCTACACGCAAGAACACGGCCGTTTGTTTATAACCCCTGGCGAAAAGGTTTATGGTGGTATGGTTGTTGGTATAACTCCAAAAGGCGTTGACATTGTCGTAAACGTTTGTAAAACTAAACACCTTTCAAACACTCGTTCAAGTTCAAGCGATGAAGCACTTAGGCTCGAACCTGTCCAAAAACCTTCTCTTGAACAATTTATTGACCTTATGGATGAGGATGAATATTTGGAAATTACACCACAAAGCATACGTATGAGAAAGATTATTCTCGACCATACAATTCGTGGAAGAATGGATTTCAAGAAGAAAAACAGCTAAGAAAAAAATATTTTGAAAAATACTGATTGCAATTCAGTATTTTTTCTTGCAAAATTTTAAAATTCATTGTATAATATGCCTTATGAGACTTAATAAATTTTTAGCAACAGCAGGAATCGCATCAAGACGCAAATGCGACGAACTTATTTTGAATGGCGAAATTTCTGTAAATGGAAAGGTTATAACTGCACTCGGAACGCAGATTGACGAAAATATTGATTCTGTAATATATAATGGTAAGGCACTTAAACTTCCTACAAATTTTATCTATTTAAAATTAAACAAGCCAAAAGGTTATCTATGCACAAGCAGTGATGACAGAAACCGTAAAACCGTTTTCGACATTGTGAAACTTCCAGAGCAAAGATTGTTCACTATTGGCCGACTCGACTACGACACCGAAGGGCTTTTGCTTTTGACGAACGACGGGGCTTTTGCACAAAAAATTATTCATCCTTCAAGCGAAGTGAGGAAAGAATACGTGTGCAAGGTTGAAGGCACCCTCAAGGAAAGCGAACTTGCCGTTCTCCGTAAAGGAGTTGTGGAAAAAGACGGAACACGATTGCCAAAAGCCAAAGTTGAAATTTTGGGGACGGTTGCGACAGAGAACAAGCCTATTGCAACAAAACTTAAAATAACCATCACCGAAGGCAAAAACCGTCAAATCAGAAGAATGTTTGAAGGTATTGGACGTAAAATCTTGCTTTTGAAAAGAGTTGCAATTGGAGACATTAAACTTGGCGGGTTGAATAGAGGTGAGTTTAAGCCCCTAACCGAAAAGGAGAAACAATGTATTGGTTCGCTTATATAATTTCATTTTTGTTTATAAGGTTTTTATACCCTTGCAGAATCGTCAATAAGGAAAATATTAAGGACGGAGGAATGATTCTCGTCTCAAACCATATGTCAAATTTGGATGGTGTTTACATTGCAGAGTACTTGCCTTACAGGAAACATTATTTCCTTGCAAAAAAAGAACTCTTCAAAGGCAAACTTCTTGCAAAGTTTATGAAAGCGATTGGAGGGATAAAGGTCGATAGGCAAAAGGTTGATTTGAGTGCAATTAAAACCGCTTTATCTGTTTTGAAACAAGGCAAAAAGCTTGTTATTTTTCCAGAAGGCACAAGAAACAAAGAAAACGAAAGCTTGCAAGAGATAAAGAACGGGACGGCGATGCTTGCAATCAAAGGGCAGGTGCCAATAATCCCTCTAAACATAGCCAAAAGAGGAAAAGCATTTAGACGCCAAAGAATATTTGTCGGAAAGCCTTTTGAGCTTGCTGAGTTTTATGGACAAAAACTTTCTGCCGAAGTGCTTGAAAAAGCAAGTGAAATTATAGAAACAAACCTTAAAATTTCGGAAGAAGAAAACAAAAAGTTAGAGAAAAATAAGCAAAAGAATAGTGCAAACTAGAAGGGAAAATAGGGTGTGAGTTGTTTTTTGAAGCAAGAAAAACCCTATCTTCATTTCTATTTTTTGTAAAAACGCAAACGCTTGAAGCATAGTCGCAATACCGCCGAAAGTGATTATGCCACAGCAAATTAAAACGCTTGAAAAGATGTCAAGACTACCAAGTGTCGTTATATCCAAACATCCGTGCGTTATTTCAAGAATACCATTAAAAACTCCAAGGAATATTTCTGTGTCGAGATTAAACACCGCACCAAGAAATGAAGCAAGAACTGAAAATAATCCGATATTGTTTACAATTTCAATGACTACAAAAAATATGCAAACAAACCCACCAATAATGAGAATTGATAAAACACTGTCAGCCATCGACTCCCCAAGCGAAAATTTATGCGTGAGGGTTAGTTTATTATAAGAAGAGATTGAGGTCTTTTGGTTGTAATTCCTATACAAAATCCCATTCAAAACCGCCCCAATAATATGTGAAAAAAGCAGTATTAAGCCTATTGTTCGTGAAAAAAACATTCCAATTCCCACAGAACCATAAATAAACATCGGGCCTGAGTTGGATGTAAATGTAGAAATCTTATAAGCCTCGTTTTTTGTTATGAGTTTTCGTTCATATAAATCACTGACAACCTTAGCACCCACAGGATAGCCAGACATTATACTTATCATAAATGCATAGGCACTTATTGGGGGAGTCTTAAAAAGTTTTTGAGTGAGCGTAAATTTGTTTGCGATTGTGTTTACTACTCCAAGGTCGGTGAGGAGTTTTGTAAAAAAAATGAGTGGGAAAATAGTCGGCAAGAGAATTGTTGCCCACACAAGCATACCATTTGAAAAAGCTTCAATATATGTTTTTGGGGATATAACTATTGCCAAAATAATCAAAAATATTAAAAATGAAACAAAATAATAAGATTTTCGCATTTAAACTTGACAATATATATTATAAATTATATAATGAAAATATGAAATTTAAAAAACATATTTTTGAAATGGCTAAACAAGACCTAAAAACAATCGTTTTCCCAGAGGCTGGTTTTTCTGATAAAGTCATTGATGTTATTAGGATTGTCGCTCAATACAAAATCGCAAAAGTTGTCCTTATTGGAGATGAAACAGCACTCTATATGAGATACAACAGCCTTGAAGGTGATTATGTTAAGATAATTAATCCCAAAACCAGCGAACTTAAAGCGGAACTATTGGAGTCCCTTCAATCTATTGAAAAATATTCCAGCCTTCCAACAGCAGAGCTTGAAGGTGCTCTCTTAAATCCATTTGTCTACACAGCACTTCTTGTCAAAAACGGTTATGCCGATGGGGTGGTAAGCGGGCTTGAAACACCAAGCTACAAAATATTTGCACCAGTAAATGAAATTTTGGGATACACTGACCCCGAGGTTTCATTGACCAGCACAACTATTTTTATTGGGAAAAACAAACGCCTAAAAAACAGAGCGTTGCTTCTTTCTGATTGTGTTGCAAACAAAAACCCAAGCGAGAAAGAACTTGTTGACAATGCAGATGCTTCGGTTAAATTCTGGAAAACGATTTTTATGGAAGAACCAAGAGTGGCATTCTTGTCTCATATTTGCAAGGAGTTTGAAGATGATGTTTGTGCCGACACCGTTCAAAAAGCCACAAATATGTTTAAATTTCAAAACCCAAGCATTGTTGCGGACGGCGAAATGCAACTCGACACCGCTGTAAACCAAAACGCACAAGAACGCAAATTCCCAAACAGCCGAATCAAAGGCAATGCAAACGTTCTTTTGGTTCCAGATGCGACAAGCGGAAGTGTTTTGACAAAATCCCTTGCCTTTATTGCAGGCCTAAATCAAATAGGCTCGCTCGTGCATGGGTTTAAACGTCCAGTGAGTATTGCAAGCAGAACAAACACTATAAATGAAATCGTTATGCTTACAGCACTTACCGCAATCCAAGCTCAAGAATAAATATTGAAAAATATCTTGACAAATCTATAATTTGTATGTATAATAGATAAGTAAATAACATTTTAGGAGGAAAAACAAGATGGCAGTTCCAAAGCAAAAGGTTTCAAAAGCTAGAAGAAACAAAAGACATTCAGCAAACTCTCATGCAGCAGCACCAACTTTGGTGGAATGCCCAAACTGCAAGGCGTTAAAACAACCTCACAAGGTTTGCACAAATTGCGGAACATATAAAGGCAAAAAAATTATTGAAACTGAAAAGAAATCTAAAGAAAATTAATCTCAAATCAGCATTAATGCTGTTTTTTTATTGCAAAAAATTCACTTGAAATATATATTTTGCATTTATCCAAATTTGTTTGCAAAAATCTATGCATTGTGTTATAATTCATATGGGAGAATTAAAACATATGAAAATAGTTGTAGATGGATATGGTGGCGACAACGCCCCAATCGCAATAGTAAAAGCCTGCATTCGTGCAGTAAACGAATTTAAGGACCTCGAAATCGTCCTTACCGGAAAAGAAAACGAACTCAAAAATTGCCTCATAAACAATAACTATACAGGCAATCAAATTGAAGTTATCAACGCAGACGATGTCATTACTTGCGACGACGAAAACCCAGCAATGCAAATTAAGAGAAAACCAAACTCATCTCTCGTTGTTGCTCTTGATATCTTGAAAAAATTCGATGAGGTTGTTGCCCTTGTTTCTGCTGGAAGCACAGGTGCAGTGCTCAGTGGCGGATTCTTGAAGATTGGAAGAATCAAAGGCGTTTCTCGCCCAGCACTTGCCCCAACATTACCCTCAAAAGATGCAAAAAGAGGCGTTGTGCTTTTGGACTGCGGGGCAAACGCAGACTGCAAAGCAATCAATCTTTGCCATTTCGCCCTTATGGGTTCGATTTATTACACCCAAATGTTTGGAGTTGAAAATCCAAAAGTTGCACTTCTAAGCATTGGCACAGAAGACGCAAAAGGCAAAGAACTCACAAAAGAGGCTTTCGCTATGCTTAAAAAATTACCAATCAACTTCGTTGGAAATATGGAAGCAAGAGAACTTATCAGCGGTAAATATGATGTTGTTGTAAGCGATGGCTTTGCGGGCAACGTTGCACTTAAAGCAACTGAAGGTGCGGCATTATTTGTCCTCAACACCATCAAAGAATCAATTATGAAGTCAACAAAAGCAAAAATAGGTTCGCTATTTATGAAAGACGTTTTCAAAACACTTAAAACCAAACTTGATTATCACCAACACGGTGGCTCATTGTTCCTTGGATGCAAGAAAAACATTCTCAAAGCCCATGGGGACAGCGATGAAAACTCTTTCTTTAACTGCATAAAACAAGCTGTTCAAGTTTCTCAAAGAGACATAAATTCACAAATAGAAGCAGAATTAGAAAAACTCAATTTGGAAGAGGAATAAAATGTATTTCAAGGAAATAAAACTCGCAGGCTTTAAAAGTTTTGCGGATAAAATTGAAATAAAGTTTGATGATGGAATTACAGCCATTGTTGGACCAAATGGTTGCGGAAAAAGTAACGTTGCAGACGCTATTCGCTGGGTGCTTGGTGAACAAAGCTCTAAAAACCTTCGTGGTGGTTCTATGCAAGACGTCATTTTTAACGGAACTGAAAAAAGAAAAAGCGTTTCATATTGCGAAGTAAGTTTGTGTTTTAACAACACAGACCACTTTTTCAACTTTGAATATGACGACCTTATTATTACAAGAAAACTCTACAGAAGTGGCGAAAGTGCTTATCTCATTAACCACAACCCTTGCAGACTTAAAGACATCATAAACCTTTTTTATGATTCTGGTATCGGCAAAGACGGTTACTCAATCATTGGACAAGGCAAAGTTGAGGAAATTTTATCAAACAAACCCGAGGCGAGAAGAGC
>JAFYKO010000084.1 GCA_017537515.1 Clostridia bacterium
ACTGGGGGGACTGCAAGTGTAACAGCAACTTATAACTCTGCAATGCCAAAAATTACCACACTTCCATCAAGGACTGGCTATACTTTTGCCGGATATTATGATGCGACAAGTGGCGGAACGCAATACTACAAAGCGGATGGAACAAGTGCTAAAAACTGGGATAAAGCATCTGCTACAACTCTTTATGCTAGGTGGACTGGGATTTCGTATTCTGTTGCATTTAACGGAAACGGGAACACTGGCGGAAGTATGACGACACAAACTGGCTTTGTTTATGGAACGGAAAAGGCGTTAAGTTCAAATGCTTTTGAAAGAAAGTATACTGCAACTTTTGATTATGATTTTGACAGCAACGCCACAACCGATACAGCTGTTTATACATTCAAAAACTGGAATACTCAAGCCAATGGAAGCGGAACAAGTTATTCAGATGGTGTAAAGGTTTCAACCTTAACTACTACTAGCGGTGGAACAGTTACGCTTTATGCACAGTGGGATTCTGATACAGTTACATTCCCAGGTGCAATCGCTAGAGCAGGCTATAATTTCCTTGGCTGGTCTGAAACAAAAGGTGCGACAACCCCAACATACACCGCTTCACAAACTTTAACCATAAATCAAGCAAAGACATTCTACGCAGTCTGGGAACTAGCGGAAACCATTATTAATTTTAGTATTAATGGTGGGGATAGTGCAAGCCCAATTCATCCGCAAACAAAAGTTATTTATGGCAACCCAATGCCCGTTCTTGATGATAGTATTAAACCAACCAAGAGAGGTTATACATTTGACGGTTATGCTTTAAATGGAGTTAAGTATTACAATGCAAACCTTGAAAGCGTGCAAAATTGGAACGTAAAAGAGGTTGAAGTAACCCTTGACGCACAATGGACGGTGAATACTTATACAATAACATACAAGGACCAAGACGAAGGTGAGTATTCAGGTGTTTTAGGCTCACTTACAACAACTCACACTTATGACACTCCAACAACCTTAAATGACGGAATCAAAACGGGCTATAAGTTCGAAGGGTTTTATACGGATTCAGCTTGCAGTGGTGAAAAAGTAACAACTATTGGTGCAACTGATTATGTAAATGACTTTACATTATATGCAAAATGGACGGCGAATACTTACTATATTTCCTACAATGGAAACGGTGCAACAAGTGGAGAAATGCAAAACTCTACTCACGTTTATGACATAGAAAGCAATCTTTCTGAAAACACATATGAAAGAAAGTTTGTAGTAACATTTGACTTCAACTATGAAGGCAAAAATGACCAAACAGAAACAGCAATTGCAACATTTGATGGCTGGGCTAAATCCGAAACGGGAGATTTTGTTTATGCTGACGAAGACGAAGTTCTAAACTTCACAGCAGTAGATGGCGAAACTATTGCACTTTTCGCAAAATGGACTGACGGAACAATAATTCTTTTAAATGCAACAAGAGACAGCCACGACTTTTTGGGCTGGAAAGTTGGCTCAAGTCAAGAAATCAAAAATGCTGGGGAAGATTATACACCTTCTGCGAATATTACACTTATTGCACAATGGCAAATAAAGACTTATGAAATAACCTACAATGGTAACGGAAACACCTCAGGCCAAGCACCTAGCAAGCAAACAAAAGAATATGGCACAGATATTCAAATCTTGAATGCAAATACGCTTGAGAAAATCGGGCACACATTCAATGGCTGGAACACTCAAACAGACGGGGGTGGCGTTCAGTATAATGCAGACATATTTTATACAGAAAACGCAACGCTCAACCTCTACGCAGTTTGGACTCCAATAAACTATTTTATTACTTATAATGATAAAGAGGGTGAAGGCTTTAGTTATGCTCACGAAGACGGTTACCCAATAGGGCATACCTACGGAACCGAAACACCACTTTTACGGGCAGTGAGAACTGGGTATACTTTTGTTGGTTGGTTTACTGAATCTGATTGTTCAGGGACACCAATAACAACGCTTGACCCAACT
>JAFYKO010000085.1 GCA_017537515.1 Clostridia bacterium
GGGGGGGTATTTAAGCCTTCTTTCAGTCTCTAAAAATCAAAACTCCAACAATGAAAAATTAGGCGGTATCGCCTCTATTTATAATACAACTTAATAATTAAAAAACAACCACTTTTTTGCAAAGTGGTGATTTTTCATTGTTGATTAGCAAGAAATGAGCAATTAGGCGGTTAGAACCGCCGGTCATTGAGCTTCGCTTTTAGTTTTTAAGTGCGTCAGCCAATGGCAAGGTGGCACTGCCACCAAGTTGAATATACAAAATATTAAAAATTCATCAAAATTATAAAAAACTATTTGACTTTATATAAAAACATATGTTAAATTATAAATATATGGGCAAGATAGAATAAGTAAATTACATATTAAAAAACATTAAAGGAGATAAAGATAATGACCAATAAAAGAAAAAGGGCTTATGAAATTATAATAATAAGTCTTGTGGCAATTTTAATGTCGCTTTGTGCATATATGGGCATAACTGCAATTCAGAAGTCGTTGACGTTGAATTTGAGTTTTCAGGCTAACCCCGTTATCAAATGCCAAATAAAAATTGGTGATGATGTTGTTTTTAATAACAAAACATCTGAAATGCTTGGCGGAGTTAGTTTAAATGGAAATACTTTGACTTTTGATAAAAGTTTGTATGCCGGTCAACTCGGAAACAACTTCCAAATGACCATAACAAATTTAACAGACGACACTGCGATTTGCGTTAATTTTGACAAAGGTAATGTTGGAAATGCCTCTAATTTTCAAGATGTTTTAACTGAAGATGGTGAAGCGGATTACCAAGTTAGTACAAGTGGCCAAATAAGTTTGAGATTTGAAAAAGTTGTTGCAGTAAATCTCAATCTAAGTGCAGGCGTTACGCTTGATTTAGAAAAAAGTGAAATTATTGCAGATGTTGAAAACGAAATAACAAGTTATTACGCTCCGATGGACAAGGATGTAAAAGTCGTGGTTACTCTTGGTTCATCTTATGGAAATCCTGAGTATTCAGTCAATGGTGGTTCGAACAATGAAATATCAACTGGCACATATACATTTACGCTCAACTCTTCAAACACCTCAACAGATTTGTCATTAAATATTCAAGCAGAAAGGCAAACTTATACAATTATTTTCAATGGCAATGGTGCAACAAGCGGGAGTATGGCAAATCAAACCGCAAAAATAGGGCAAGCATATACTTTGCCAGCAAACACATACGAAAAAGCCGAATATAATTTTGTTAATTGGAAAGATAGTGTAGGAAATTCTTACGAGGACCAACAAATCGTACAAGACCTTGCAAATGCGGGTGAAAGCATAACTTTATATGCACAGTGGGAGTTGAAAAGATTTTCCCTTACTTTTAATGTGGTATGTGAAGGTGTTAGAAGCACTACGGGAATTATAGTTACAAATGATACAAGTTTTAGTTTAAGTGTGGGGTCATCCCTTACATTTACCTCACAGTATCTGGCCTCTGATGTTAGTATTTCGTCTTTATATGATAGCGGGGCAAAAATTACGCCTGTGCAGACCGCCCATAAGGACACAGGTACCATTTATGAATATTATGAGGCTTATCAACTGCTTTATAGCGGAGAGAGTGATAGTGTTACTTTTAGCCAAATTCCAATTGGAAGTAAAGTCTATATATTTTGGGTTGGGATAGGAAGCGGTAATCAATGGCTTGAGGTAACCTCTATTACTACAACTCCGAATAAAACAATCAATAACTTAGCAGTGGGTGGACAATATACAGATAACAACTTTTTGATGCCAGAGGCGAATGTTGTTTTAAATACAAAGACTACTTGGGATGGCAGACATGGTGGTGGTTCCAATTGATGCCAGAGGCGAATGTTGTTTTAAATACAAAAACTACTTGGGGTGGCATACAGATAACAGCATTGGCATTTATTTCGGAACGTAATTCCTCATCAAGAAAACAATCTTTACATATATACATACGCAATATTTTATAATGAGAGAATTAAC
>JAFYKO010000086.1 GCA_017537515.1 Clostridia bacterium
GTTGGCGAAAAATATATTAAAGGTGCAGTGGAAGTCTTTGACGAATTTATGCAACTTCCAATCTTCCAAGCAATTTCAACAAATATCTTGACTCAATTTGAAGAAGAAATGTTTGGCGACGCAAAAACAAAAGAATTTGTAGATTCCATTTTTGGCGTTCTTATTGCTCCAAGTAACAACCAATCATTAAGCGATGTTAGAGCAGAATTTACCAACATCGTAAGCACTTTTGCAGTGCTTGGTGAAAGTGGATTGCTTAATATTATGATGACTATGGTTGAAAGTGACGCAACCGCAACACCTGGTGAACCAGGAGATGACCCAGCATCAACTCCAGAACCAGAAGAAGTTGAAATCAAAGCAGAATTATTCAACGACCTCATCAACGGACTTCTCAGCATTAAAGGCGAAAACACTGAAAAACAAGTTGATAGAGCAATCTCATACTTGTTTGACAGCAATATTGCAAAACAACTTATGATTTCAGCAGTAAACCAATTCTTACTTCCTCAATTTGCAGAAGTTGAAAATCCAAACAATGGCATTACTATTGAATACACTGGATTCAACCAACTCGAAGCTGACGCAAAAGCTATTGCAACTGCAATCTTGACAATTTGGCAAAACCTTGAAATAGATGATGAAACAAACCTTGAAACTGCATTCACTGATATGAATGATGCAACAAGCCTCATTTTCAACGATAACTTTGCAACAGCTCAAACAGGAACAGCCTCACTTCTTGGACAGATTTTGGATAAACTCACAAACAGCCCAATGTTGACTTATGACGCTACACCAGAAATCACAACTGACGATGTTACAGAGAACCTTGTTGAAAAACTTTTATCTGAATACGGCGAAGCATTTGGCCTTTACCTTGAAGATGCTCTCAGCACAACCGCTCCAGCAAACTTCTGGCAAACAGAGTTCACAAACCTTGCACCTGCATTGGTTATCTTGAACAATACAAATGTTGACGAAGAAACAACAGCACTTATGATGCTTCTTGGTGGCGACCCAATGGAAGCGTTGGATGCTCTTTCAGAACAAGATTCTGATACAGTTCTCAACATCCTTCTCAACTCTTCAATTCTTAAAAATATCACTGTTGGCATTCTTAACACTGCCAATGAAACACTTATCAAAATCATCGACGAAGAAGCAACTATCGAAGAAGCTTGCGACACTTCAACCAACCTAAAAGCACAAGCAACAACTCTTAAAGCAGTTCTCAAATCAGCAATTGCTTGCAAAGACATCACAGACCTTGGAACTGCTCTTGCTGGCGAAGACAAAGAAAATGTAAAAGCACTTCTCAACGCTCTTGAACAAAACTCAGAATACGCAACAGGACAACAAGGAGTGTTCTATGACGCTTATAACAACTACTTCAAGCCTTACAAAACCTTAGTTGATGGTTTGGACAGTGAACAATATTCAACTAACAAAACACTTCTTGACGCAGTTCTTGAAGGCGAAAACATCACAGCAGAAGCCCTTGAAATCAACGCAACAAAACTTCAAAATGTTATTGGTGCATTAATTGACTGTGAACTTCTCAATTCTTATACTATTAAAGTCTTTAATGATATCAATATTAAACTTATTACATTAATCGACGAAGATTACAATCAAGAAGTGTGCGATAGCATCACGGATTTCAAAGCACAAAAATCTTCACTCCTTGAAGTTGTAGCAAAAGCTCAAATCTGTAAAGATATTACAAGTCTTGAAAATCTTACAGGTACACAACAACAAGCAGTGCAAGACCTAATCTCTGCACTTAAAGCAAACGTTCAAGAATTCCACTCAGACGGTGTATTCCAAGTTGCCTACACACAATACTTTATTGACTACGAAATTATCTCATAAAAAATAAGAAACAATATGCAAAACGAAAATAAAAACTACCACATCCCGATTATGCTAAAAGAAATATTGGAAGGCCTACAAATTCGCTCTTCCGATATTTTTGTTGATTGTACCCTCGGAGGTGCCGGGCATTCAAGTGGGGTGATTAGGCAAAACCCACAAGGTCTGCTTATAGGAATTGACAAGGACGACGATGCCTTAAACTTTTCCCAAAACAGACTAAGTGAATATGAAAATAAACTATTAATAAAAAGCGATTTCAAGAATTTTGACATAGTATTTCAGGCATTGCAAAACAAATGCTATGAAAATGGTCTCAACAACCAAACGGGCGAAGTATTGCATCCAAACGCCAAAGTCTTTTGTGCGTACGAAAACCAAAACAAAGACATAATATCAAAACTTCAATCAGGAAAAGTGGATAAAATCCTTGTTGACCTAGGCGTTTCATCGCATCAACTCGACACCGCAGAAAGGGGCTTTTCCTTTAGGTTTGACGCTCCTTTAGATATGAGAATGGACAAAACCCAAGAAAAAACCGCTTGGCACGTTGTAAACTTCTACCCCAAAGATAGACTTGTGAAAATTCTCTACACTTATGGAGAAGAGAAGTTTGCTCCGCAAATTGTAAATGCAATTATGCTTGCTCGAAAGAAAAAAACTATCGACACCACGAAAGAACTTGCTCGAATAATCGAATCCGCATTGCCAAAGAAGTATATATTCAAAACCGGCGGAGCCAAAAAAACCTTTCAAGCCATAAGAATTGAAGTAAATGGCGAGTTGGAGGGACTCGAAGACGCACTTGAAAAAATGATTGAGAGATTAACACCCGGCGGACGCCTCGCAGTTTTGACATTCCACTCCCTTGAAGATAGGATTGTCAAAAACGTATTCAAAGAAAAAGCAACAGGATGCATATGCCCAAGCGGAACGCCAATTTGCATTTGCGGGCATAAAGAAACAATTAAATTTGTAAACAAAAAACCAATTACAGCAAGCCAAGAAGAACAAACTGAAAACCCTCGCTCTACAAGTGCAAAACTCAGAATAATAGAAAAACTTTAACAAAAAATACCCTAAAAGAAAAATTTAGGGTGTTTTTTTTGTGTGTGCAACACATTCGAAAAATCTTAAAAAGTGGCACAACCCCCCCAAAAAGAGGCAAGTTATCCACAATTTTTGGGGAGTTATCCACATTTCCACATAAGTTATCCACATTTTCACAAAAAACGCCTCTATATGTAGTATGTCGGAGTTTACAAAATACGACATATTTTGCGGACTCATAAAACTTGTGCATTATGTCCAAAAACAAGACAAACAAAAAGCAAATAAAAAAACCCCAAACCTTGTTGGTTTGGATGATTTTTTTTGGTGCGAACGGTGGGACTTGAACCCACACGATGTTACTCACTTGCCCCTTAAACAAGCGCGTCTGCCATTCCGCCACATTCGCAAATTTAATTTTACGAGCATTATTGTACAACATTTTCAAGCGTTTGTCAACATATTTTTAAGATTTTTTATAAAATTTTTTGTTTTGGTGGATTTATTGGATATTTTGCCTCTTTAATTCTTAAAAATATTGACATTTTCTTCCCTTTGTGTTATCTTTTTCGAAAAGGGAAAATAAATATGAAAGCAAAAATAAAATCAGAGAACAAAGTTTATGACGCAGATTTGTTTGCGGTTATCGACAAGGTTTGGGGTACGCAAACTGTCGCTTTTGATGAAGATATGAAGACTCTTCGCTTAATTGACTATTTTGAAAAGAAAAATAATTCGCTTATGAAAAAGGTTGTATGGGTCGAAACCAAATGCAAAGGCTGGGTAAAACGTGGCAAAATTTCGGGCTATAAGTGGTTTTTGGACGCTTGCAGTGATTTTGAACACTTAGAAAATCTCCCTGCAGAAATTCTTGAAAAATGCAAAGAAGTGCAATCTGCTTGCAAAATTAGGGAATGGAATCTTTTGAAATCTCAAAGAAGTTTAGACAAACTCCTTGGCGTTTCAATAAGCTTTCACGACTCCTTTGTGGAGAAATTAGAAAAGAAAGGTGATAAGGCTTTTTTAACCTTAAATACAACTTGGGGTTATAGAGTTAACCTAATTCTTGAAGGAGAAGTGGAATTGAATGTTGAGTTAAATTACGGCAGAAAAGGGGAAATTTTCCACGCAAATATGTTTATTGAAGACGATAAAATTTATTGGGTGAATGGTTGGATAAAAAGCAAAGCAGAATTTCTTCCAACAGAAAAATACTTTTGTGCCAAAAAAATGAACTGGAACATTGAGGTTGTATAAAAAAACATCTCTTAGGAGCAAACAATTGTTCCTTGAGATGGTTTATTTTTCTTGTGAAAGTTGGGCATCCCGTTCGGTTTTTTTGACATCATACTTCATTTGGTCATAAAGAGTTATTGAAAGCATAAGGTCTCGAAGTTCGTCTTTTTCTGCGGTTTCAATTTTTTTGTTAATGGCTCCGATGCGGTTTTTGAGGTGTTTTCGAATTGCGTAAAATTGTTCGCTGGTAAGAGAATTCAAAAAACCAAGGTCATACATTTTTCCGCTAGTGAGTGGGGTGCGGTCGCCAGATTTGATTTTTTCAAATGTCGCCTTAACTTGATATTCAATCTCATTTATATATTTGTTTTCAATATTATATGGTTTATTTTTTTCCATTTTTTAATCTCCTTTTTTTATTTATGAAAATATTATATTTTTGTTTAATAAGAATGCATAATAATCTGCATTGATGCATTTTTTGTATTTATCGGATATTTATAAAATCTTTAATTTCCTAAGTTTATATTTTGCAAATATCCTAAAATTATTATATATTGCAACAAATTAATTTTTGCAAAAAGCAAAAAGCCCAAGCCCAACGGGAAAGTTTCCTTGTATATTTTAATACACAACGAATTGAATTGTCAAGAGTTATGTTTAAAATTGTCAAACTTTTTTTTTGGAAGGGAAAATTGCGTTTTTATTTGCAAATTTTGAAGATTTGTTGTAATATATATAAAGAAAACAAAAAGGAGCAAATTTATGGAAGATTTAAACTCACTTTGGCAAAAAGTGCTTCAAAAACTCGAAGTTTCAGTAAGTTCTGTTGCATTTGAACTCTGGCTTAAACCAATAGAGGCTTTGGACCTCGTCGATAACACTCTTATTATTGTCGCTCAAAGTGCAACTGCAAAAAACCAAATCTTGAAAAATCACCAACGTCAAATAGAGGACGGAATTCGAATTGTATTCAATGACGACACAAAATTCGAACTTATTACCCCCGAGGAAAAGGAGTTGTATATTCAAGAACAAGAAACCACCGAAGAAATAAACGGCGATGAGGAAAGATTTGAGTTCAACTCGAAATACACCTTCGAAAACTTTGTCGTTGGCAAAAGCAATCAATTTGTTTATGCGGGAGCTCGTGCAGTTGCCGAAAACCCAGGAAAGAAATTCAACCCACTCTTTATTTACGGTGGCGTAGGGTTAGGGAAGACACACTTGCTGCACGCTATTGGCAATTATATTATGCAATTCTCCCCACAACTTAGAATAAAATACGTAACCTGCGAGAAGTTTACAAATGATTACATAGAATCAATGCTTTCACGTGATGAAGAAAGCAAAATGGAGTTTAGGGAAAAATATAGAAATGTAGATGTGTTGATGGTGGACGATATTCAATTCTTGTCCAAAAAAGAAGGTACCCAAGAAGAGTTCTTCCACACTTTCAACGACCTTCACCAAAACAACAAGCAAATAATTTTGACCTCAGACCGCCCTCCAAAAGAAATCGCAACTCTTGCCGAACGCCTCGCCTCTAGATTTTCAAGCGGACTTATACAAGACATTCAAATGCCAGATTTTGAAACACGTATTGCAATATTGAGAAAGAAAGCTCAACAAGAACATTTCTTGATAGACGACGATGTTATTGAGTTTATCGCAGACAAAATCAGCACTAATATTCGTGAAATGGAAGCTCTTCTTTCAAAGGTGCACTTCTTTGCCACACTTCTAGGGAAAAAATCTGCAAGCTTGCAAGACGCAAAGGACGCCATAGCAGAAAACTTCGAAGCCCAAAAAGAAAACCTATCTATGGATACAATAACAGACGCAGTTTGTACGTATTATGATGTTCTCAAACAAGACCTTTTGGGGAAGAAAAAGTCGAAAGACATAGTCGAGCCAAGAATGATAGCAATTTATCTCATTAACGAAATTATGGATGTTCCACTTATTTCAATCGGTAAATTCTTCGGTGGCAGAGACCATACGACAATTATCCACGCAAGGGATAAGGTTAGCGACCAACTCAAACATGATATCGACCTCAAAAACGCAATCAGCGAATTGAAATCCCTCATCAACAATGCATAAACACCCACACCAAAGGGTGTTTTTTTACACAAAAATTGACAATAAAAAGGGAATGTGATATAATAATTATATGAGATACGACATCAAGAAAAAATTAAAGAACGTGGCCAAAAGAACAATAAACCACACCCAAGAAAACATAAAAGAAAAAACTGGCAAAATAATAAGCGAACTATCAGATGAATGCCAATGGGATTGATAGCAACTGTAAAAACAAAGAATAGAACACAAAAAGAACCAAAAGAACTAAGATTTTGGCAAAGTTTTTGTAAGAAAATTTTAAAACTTAGTTGACAAACCTAAAAGTATGTGATAAAATCATAATACAATTTAAAGACAAATAAACTTTAAATTGCAAAAAAACTTTGCAAAATATCAAGCCTTGTTTGGTAACAGCCCGGATAAACACACACAAACACCCAACAAACGGCAATATTTCAGCAACACAATAAAATATGGAGAAGTACCCAAGCGGTGAAGGGGCTCCCCTGCTAAGGGAGTAGGTCTGTAACAGGGCGCGAGGGTTCGATTCCCTCCTTCTCCGCCAAGCAAAACTCAGTTGAACCCAAGGGATTGGGGTATGGCTGGGTTTTTTTTTGTGTTCAAGCACAACCA
>JAFYKO010000087.1 GCA_017537515.1 Clostridia bacterium
AGGTACTTGGAGATACGACTGATGTCGTCCAGACTCTTGATTGGGTCGGCGGCGTGCTCGGGAGCGAGCTCACAGTGTACCACCTCTGTGGCCGGAGCAATGAGACCAGCCTTGAGCATACGGTCGTTGCGACGGAGAGCAGAGATATCTATTACATTGTTGTTGGTAGTATAGTTAGGAAATCTAATTGTCATAAGAACAGTCCTTTCGTTTAGAACATTTTAGTACCATTTAGAACTTCTAAGGTTCTAACTTTTTTTGTAAAGCCTTGTAACACAACGGATTACGAAACGAGGCTTAAAAGACTACGGAACTCCAATCATTGTATAATAGGAGCAGGTGGAACTTGACGACTCGTAGGAACGATACTATTGTTGGTGTTCCTACTCGCGTCGATACCAAGAAGCTAAATTATCCAAAAAGCAAATTATTTAATTAGCAAGAGAAATCAAAAATAAAAAGCATTTGCTTTTGCAGATTATCTAATTATCTTCACACTAATATTATACCAAAAACATATATGAATGTCAAGGTTTTTGCGAAAATAATTCAAGAAATTTTTCAATTATTTATGTATCCAGTTGTTAACGGATTTTGTGTTTTCTTTCTGGATAACCGGTTCAAAAGTTTGCATATAAAACAATGGTTGTTACCGGGGTTTGAATACAGAAAACACCTTGAAATCGAGGGGTTTGGAAGGAGCTGTCAAAAGGTGAAAAATGGGTATGGGAGATGAAGCGACTTCCACTGTGTCGCAAAAATGCACCCTTTCAAAATACCATAACCACCGCCCACCATTTCAAAGTCTGCAAGTGTGAAAAGTGGACTTTCAAAAACTGTCCCACCCTTTGCGGTATAGTGTGAAATAGCGAATTGAAATATTTTTCATATTCCTATTGACAAATCAATTTTATTGTGGTAAAATTAGCTTGACCTTGTAAAACAAGGCAACTAATATTTTCGGTTATCAATGCAACCGACACAAACGCATTGACAAGTAACCACTTGCAGAAAGGGAAAAAAATGAACGCAAAAACAACCACAACCAAAACAAACGAAAACAACGGCTTTACAACCTTGTTACGCACCTATGAAAACGCAACAAGACACCGCAACGAAAACGCAGAAACGGAAAAAGCATACACAACCGCATTGACCGACCTTGCAACCGCTTGTGCATTTTCAGTATTGAAAAAGTTGTGTAATGTTGGTGGAACAGTAACGGAACAAGCGAAAAGCACAACCGACACCGCAAAGACAATCAGACAGTTAAGACAATCACTTGCAAAAGACTTGCACGACCTCAACCGCCTTGCATACGCAAGTGCAAACGCAACCGCACAAGAATACAACGCAGACGGGGACTTGATAACAGTTATCAAAGACAAAGACGTGCACAAAGCATTGACCGACCTTTGTGCAGAGTGTTTTGGTGATGGTCTTGACCTTATGCACACCGCAGTTGCAACCATATTGACCGAAACCGCAAAAGCAACCGACTTGACCGCAAACTTTATGGAAACACCATACAATGTACGCAGATTGAAAAGAAAAGTATATATCCAAAGCATTGACAGTTTAGGCGGTTACGAAACAATACAAACAACCGCTATTCAAGAGGTTTACAAAGCAATACGCAGAGAAATAGAAAGCAACCGCACAATGCAAGTTGCACGTAACAAATACACCTATTTGGAAAGCATAGCAACCGACACCGAAAGCGACACCGAAACAACAGTATTTCGCAGACTTCCAAAGTATAGCGGTTTAGCATACGAACAAACAGACTTTAACGGAAAGATAACAAGCATAACCGCAGACACCGAAACAGTTGACACCACCGACCGAATTATATCAATGTTGAATTTATCAAAGCAACAAGCAACCATTTTGCAGTTGCGTCAAAGCGGTTATGGATACAAAGCAATAGCAACATATTTGAGTGTTCGCCCTGATAGTGTTACAAAGCAAATCAAACGCATAAGGGAAAAAGCCCTTGCAATAGGGTTGACACCCACAAACGCAAGTATAACCGAATAAGCAACACCGCAAGAATTGACCGCCCTTTGTGGCGGTCTTTTCTTTTGCCTTTTGGATAGACTGAAAGCACCCACGCAGACGGACACCGCAACACCCGACCGCACACCCGAAACCGCACCGCAAACAACGGAACGGACTTTGTCCCACCCTTTGCGGTTAAGGGTGTAAGGCAACCGCCACGCACCGCACCGCAAACAACGGAACGGAC
>JAFYKO010000088.1 GCA_017537515.1 Clostridia bacterium
TATAGCTTTATCTTCTAAAGACTCGCTTTTCGCTGATAGCGGCAACGAGGAGAATTATTCAGATGTAGATTATTATAACGACTATCAAAACATCTATGAGCTTCGCCAAGAACTTCTCGAAAGGCCTGCAAAAGATATAAGGCTTTTGTATCTAGCGTTGCATAACATTATTAAGCGTCGTGGACATTTTTTGCTTGAAGGAGAAATGAATGAAGAGGGCAAGGGGCAAGGCGTTTTAACCTTAATTAATAATCTTATCGAATACTTAAATGAGATTCCCGATGAGATGTTTGCAAAAGATAAAGATTACTTTAAAAACATAAATCCTATCACTGAAGGTCAAGAAGAGAATATTGTTAAACTAATTCGAGCTAAAGACAAAAATATAACTTTTAAAAAGAAAACGCTTGCATCGTATTTAAATATAGTCAAAAATGATGCGTGGAAGTCAATCTCTGATGCCCTAATTAATGGAAAATTTAACGTTTCAAAAATATTCAAAATCGAAGGTGACGACAAAGCCATTTACTCTTTTGACGATGAGAATTACGAGACTGTTGTTTTGGGTAATCTTGAAAATATGTTAAGCGAAGAGCAAATGACCGCACTTGCAATGATAAGGAAGATTTACTCTAAATTTCAACTTGAAAAAATCTTGAATGGCAAAGAATATATTTGCCAAGCGATGGTGGATAGATACGGACAACATCAACAACAATTGAAGGAGTTTAAACAATTTATAAAAACATATATTCCAAGCCAATACAATAGAGTTTTTAGACAATTTGAAGACGATAGCAAAAAACATGAGAACAGTGAAGTAAATTATGCTTTTTATGTGGATTATGACAAATACAATGGAAAGAAATATGAATTAAACTTGGCTGATAATAAAAATATACAAGAAAGGTTTTATAAATTTGTAAAAATGATTTTAAGCCTGCCTGTTGAAGTTGAAAATTTTGATGAAGAAAAATACGAACTCCAAAAACAAAAATTTTTGGATTTAATAGAAGCTGGTAGTTTTTTACCAAAATTGAGAACTCGTGAAAATGCAGTATTTCCAAATCAATTATACAGAAAAGAAGTCAAAAAGATTTTGGAGGTAAACAGCCAAAAGTATCCATTCTTAAATGAAAAAGATAATTCAGGACTTACAAACAGTGAAAAAATTTTACAAATTCTGAAGTTTAGAATACCATATTTTGTTGGCCCGCTTGGAGGTACTGGGGAAAGTAAAAACAGCTGGGTAAATAGAGATAAATCGGTAGACATCAAACCTTGGAACTTGGAGAAAATGGTTGATTTCAACAAGGCCGAAGATGAATTCATAAAAAGGATGCTTAATACTTGCACATACATTACCAATGCTCAAAATGACAGCGACGGAAAGGTTCTCCCTAAAAACTCACTTTTATATTCTAAATTTAGGGTTTTAAACGAACTTAATAATTTAAAAATCAACGCAGAACCAATAAGCGTTGAATTAAAACAAAGCATTTTCAACGGTCTTTTCTGCAATGAGAAAAAGGTTACTGTAAACAAATTAAAAAAGTTCTTGGTGAACGAAGGACGCTATTCTCACGAGGAAATTGATAATATTGTCATCACTGGAATAGACAAAGAGTTTGCCAACAATTTTGCACCTTATATTGAATTTAAAAATATTTTTGGCGAGCAGTTTGTAGAGCAAAACCAAGCAATGATTGACACAATTATTTCTTACATAACTATTATTTCAGACAAAACACGCCTAGAAAATAGAATTAAGCGTGAATTTGGGGATAGAATTGATGAACAGCAAATAAAGAAAATCAAAGGGCTGAATTATTCGGGTTGGGGCAGACTTAGTGAATTGTTTTTGCAAAATATGGTGTTTGACAATAAAAAGACACAAGCAAAAACAACCATTATCGCTGAATTGTGGCATACTAATCGAAATCTTCAAGAAATCTTGTTTAATAGCGACTATAACGTTCAAGAAGTTTTGAAAGATTATCAACAAAAAGTTGAAGGGAATATCACCTACTCACTTATAGAGGAATCTTATTGTTCACCAAGCGTAAAACGAGCAGTATGGCAGACACTTTTGATTATAAAAGAACTGAGAGATACTCTCGGTTCTATGCCAGAAAAAATATTTGTTGAGGTTACGCGAAAAGATGGTGATAAGGTTCGTACTAAATCAAGAAAAAATAATTTGCTTTCGCTCTATAATAGCAAGGAATTTAAGGATAATGTAGATTTCACAATGCTGGAAATCGACGAGGAATTGAAAAGCAATTTGGAACATCAAAGCGACCTTGAACTTAGAAGCGACAAATATTATCTTTATTATATGCAACTCGGGAAAGATATCTACACCGGTAAAAAGATAGATATAAACGACCTTGCAAACTATGACATCGACCATATAATTCCTCAGTCTATTATAAAAGATGACAGCTTGAATAATAGGGTTCTAACGCACAAAATAATCAACAACGAAAAACAAAACTTTTTCCCTTGTTGTGATACAATCCCAGCTTATCTTGGAAAAACAAAAGAGCAGTGGTTTGGACAAATGAAGGCACTTTGGCTCTCTCTTCTTAAATCTAAACTTATTACGCAAGAAAAATTCAACCGACTTTCAAGAGAAACGCCATTATCCCAAGAAGAAACGGGCGGATTTGTTGCCAGACAACTCGTGGAAACAAGCCAGGCGGCTACTTCTGTATTAGATGTATTAAAAAATCTTTATGAAGACCAAAGTAATCTTGTTTATTCAAAAGCACATTTTGTAAGTGAGTTTAGGCAAATCCACGATATATTCAAATCACGTGATGTCAACGACCTGCATCACGCAAAAGATGCTTATCTCAATATTGTGGTTGGAAATATTTTGCATAACAAGTTTACAGAAGACCCAAGAAAATATTATACAAGCAAGTATAATTTAGACGAAACCGAAGAAGAACGCAATGAAAGACGAGACGAGAAAAGTGATTTAATAAGAAAAGTCTTGAAATATCAAACTGTTCACAACGAGCAAACAGACGAAGTTATTTGGAATCCTAAAAGAGACCTAGAAAAAATAAAAAATACGTGCGAACGCAACGATGTTCTCATAAGCCAAAAATCTGAAGTATATTTAAATGGTGCGTATTACGATGAAACGGTTTATAAAAAGAATGACGCTAAAAGCGGTTTAATCCCACTCAAAGGCGACCTAAATAACCCACTTTCCAATGTTGAAAGATATGGTGGATACAATAGCTCTAAGGGTGCATA
>JAFYKO010000089.1 GCA_017537515.1 Clostridia bacterium
AGGTTGGATTTTGTAATACAGAAATTGAGTTGCGTCAGCTCAATGCCTTCCGAGGGGTGGCAAGAGCCACTCTCATTGTGGCAACTAATGTTGCTTTATTGTGTACTACACCCGCAGACGAAGTCTGCCACTGGCAAGGCGGGCCATCCCGCCCTGGGTGTGGGCGAGTAGCCCACCCGCACGCAAGTGCGGAATTAATTTTTGAAAATGAATTCCGCAAGCGGAAGAATTTTCAATCATAAAAATTAAATTTCGTTGAAAAATTTTTGCACGTATGTGCAAATTTTTCATTATTAAAAACAAAAAAAAGAAATAAAAAAACGAAAAATTAAAAAGATTTTTCGTAATGTTTTTTTATAACAGCGGATAATTGCGAATTAATATACGCAGTGTCAATAGAGTTAAGGCAAAAGCCGACAGCGTCAGCCGAATGCCGAACAAGCCCCTCACGCACCAACGCCAACCGCCTCGGGTCCCCACTCAAACAGCGACAAACCTCGCCGAGTTGCACGCCCGACGCCTCGTTATACGGCGAACTAATAAGCTTAAACAGCACAAACACCGCACGCTCAAACCCATAGCCCCCACGCTGAATATCCCTCAAAACTCGAGGAAACAACAAGTCAAAACTCTCTTGACTGCTAAATCTCGGCTCGCAGAGTAAGTCCACAAGCACCGGCAACTGCTCGTCCAAAACTTGGTGCTTATCCCGAGTCATAACCCCGCTTTCGTTACTCCCCAACGCATAATCCCGAACAATCGCACCAAACTTCTGGCCAACACGCCCCCACATCGGCTCAACGCTTTGGGCCAACTCCTTGTTTCGAGCGTGGTTCATCCTAAGTACATCGCAGAACTTCGCCACTTCACCTGCGACTCGCCCACGTGCCTCAAACTCCGACTTTTTAACCCGGCGAAACAGTCCTTCTCGCCTCTTGCCTTGCACGCCTAACTCCAGTTTTCGCATCTCTCGGAACTCCGTTTCCCTCGCCAAAACCTCCCATTCGCTAAACAAATACTCCACTCTCGCCATCCGGTCGATGTAGTTATACTCCGGTGTGCGTTCGCCGAGCACTTGCTTTAAGGCCCGATAACTCGGTGCGTATTCCAAGCGTTGTTGGTGGCCGGACTCGTTGGAGAACTTGACGTAGTTTGTAGGGTTTTGTGCGAAGTCCTTGCGGTGCGTGGTTTCGTGTGCGACGGCACAAAGTAGATAGAGCAGGTGTCTTAGTTCGCTGTCGGGATGTCTTGGTGATTGGTTGGTATTTTTATTATTTATGTCGAAATTTGTTGGGTAATTTTTTGTATTATAATTGTCGAAAAATGTAGTATTTGTAAAATTTTTGTCGGAAAAGGTAGAATTTTGGTAATTATTTACGTAATTTGTATTATTTATGTCGAAAAGTGTTGAATCATAAAAAAGGTAGAAGGGGTTGATTGAGATTGTGTCTGAGGTTTCTGTGTAGCAACCGTCGTCTTCTTGTGGGAGGAAGTCTGCGAAAAGCAGGTTGCAGGTATTGAAGCCGGCGTTTTTGCTTGAGTATTTGGCGTAAGAAACGACTGCGTCGAAGCGGTCTTTGGGTGTCATTTTTTCGTGTTTGCGGAGGAGTCGCACTGTCTCTTCGAAGTACGTTTCCGCCGGCTGGTCGAGGATTAATTTCATTGGCAAAA
>JAFYKO010000090.1 GCA_017537515.1 Clostridia bacterium
CATTGATTTCAGTTCTTATCTCTGCAATTTGCACTGCTTCGGTGAGTTCTGTGCTGTTTTTCTTAGAGTTTAACTCCTCTAGCCTGCTTCTTGTTTGCAATAACTGAGTTTCAACCGCCTTGATATTGTTGGCTTTTTGATTGTATTCAATCTTTAACTCATTAATATTTGCGGTCAAAGTTTCAATTTCACGCTCACGACTGATAAGATTGGTGTTGTTTGATTTTTTCGAACCACCGGTAAGGCTTCCTGTTGGGTTGACTACATCGCCCTCGAGGGTTACTATCTTAAAGGAAAATTTAGAGTTTTGAGCCATTGAGACTGCGGTTTCAAGAGTATCGACAATAACTGTTGACCCAAGGAGGTTTTGCATAACGTTGTCAATCTTTTTGTCGTAAGACACAAGGCCTGTTGCAACGCCAAAACATCCAGGTGTTGACAAAGCTTTTTTGTCATTTTCGCTTAAATAACGAGGTTTCATTGATGTTATTGGCAAAAAGGTTGCACGCCCAAAACCATTGTTTTTTAGGAAATAAATCAAATCTTTTGCGTTTGATTCGTTTTCCGTAACAATATTTTGAAGGCTTGCCCCAAGTGCTACTTCAATGGCGGTTTCGTATTTTGCAGGGACTTTTACAAGGGACGCAAGAACGCCTACAATTTTTTTGCTTACTTCAATATTTTTTTCAGACTCTTTGAGGAGTTTTTTAACCGCATAAGCATAACCCTCATATTCTTGTTGCATTTCAAGAAGAAGGCGTTTTCTGTTTTCGAAAACCATAATCTTGCTTTTTATGTCATTAAACTGTGTTTCGTCGGCTTTGAGGGTTGCTGAAAGTCTTGTTTCGTCGGACTTGAGTTCTCCAAATTCTTTAATAAGCGTAGCATATTCACCGCTTGACTCTTCAATTGCTTTGGCTTTTTGCTCGAGTTCGGCTTTTCTCTTTGCCTTAAATTCTTCCTCTGCGTGATTTTTGAGAAGAAGATTGTTGTAATTTACAATATCCAATTCGAGTTTTTGGTTTTGCTCACGATAATGTGCAATTCTCTCTTGCAAAAGTTTTGCCTCGCCGGCTTGTTTTTCCATTCCAACCGTAAGCACCAAAATTTCATTGCTGAGTTGTTTGATTATTGCGTCAATCTTTGAAATTTCTTCAAGGCAGTTGTTTGATTGTTGTCCAAGGCCCACAAGTTCGGCTTCTTTGATAGAAATCTCTTGTAAAATTCCATCAAGTTTTAGGCCAATTTTTCTTCTTTCTTCGCCCAAGTTTTCATTTTGGAAAATGAAAGAATTAACCTCCAAGTCTTTAAGCAAGTCTCTGAGTTCGAGGTAAATCTTTGCTGTTTCCGCTTGCTTTTTTAAAGGTCCTATTTGTCTTTCAAGTTCGCCGACAATATCTCGAAGACGGACTAGGCGTTCTTCTGTTCTTTCGAGTTTGCGTTCGCTTTCAACTTTTTGGGACTTGAATTTGGCAATACCTGCCGCCTCTTCAAAAACTGC
>JAFYKO010000091.1 GCA_017537515.1 Clostridia bacterium
ATTCCGCCGGTCCGTTAGGGAGGCGGAATTACTATTATTTCTCTTGCTTTCGCAAGAGGGAAGAATATTTTTTGCCCACTTTGGGCAAAAACATTTTCCGTCCTTTAGGAGGTGCGTCAGCTCAATGGCAGGCGGGCTATCCCGCCAAAAACATTAAAGAATAAAAAAATATAGAAAAAACAAAAAATTGTGTTGAAATTTTTGTTTTTTTTTGCTATAATAAGATAAACTAAGAAAAAAAGGAAGAAAAGAGTTGTGAATTTGATGTTTTTGCAGACCTTAATGTTTGATATAGGAGCGTTTTTCTTTTCGCTTATAACCTACATCCCAAAATTGATGTACCTCCTCGCCAATTCGTTTTTGGCGTTGCTTGACTTACTCCAATGGTGGCTGAGAAAACTCGCAGGCTTGGACGTTTACTACGTTGACGGTGAAGCCCAAACCGGCGATATAGTTTATCATTTCATACGTGGCATTTTCCTCGGCGAATACCCCGCACTGCATAACGTCTTTATCGGCCTCGTGATTCTTGGCATAATTTTATTGCTTTTGTCAACAATTATCTCAATTATCCGCAACGAATACACAGCAGAAAAAGACGGAAATTCCAAAGGCAAAATTATCGGCCAAAGCTTTAAATCTATTATTTACGTAGCAATCGTGCCAATAATCTGCCTCTTCGGTGTCTACTTGTCAAATATCCTCCTCGTCGCAGTCGACAGAGCAACCAGCGTATCAAGTGGAATGAGCACACCCCTCAACACAACTTACCTCGAACCTTACACAATAACCTACTCCAACACCGGCCAGTCCGCCAACTCTGGCACAGAAACCACAGCCCCCGACAGCGTCCAAACTTACACTTCCTACAACATCTTCGGCCAAAACGCAGTCGGAACAACGGGCCAAACGTTCAGCGGTCTTATCTTTAAAGCCTCCGCTTACAGTGCAAACCGTGTCCGAGCAACCGAAAACACACAAATCACTTCCAACGGCCAAGAAAACATCAACGGATTCTTCCAACTTCTGCAAGAAGATAGGGCAACCAACTTCGGAGGCCTCTTCAAAGACGACAACAACGACTCAGACACCGTCGCTATGTACATAGACCAAGCCTTCGCCGACAACGTCCGACTCAAAGAAGAATACTGGCAAGGCCTAAGCGTCAACGAAAGCTATGTGCACGACTATATGAACCCCGACTCCGACCCAATTTTCCACTTCAGCGAGAAAAACCAAATACAAACCCTCAACCGTTTCGATGTCAACCTCGTTTGGTATTTCTATGACCTCTGGCGTTTCGACTTCGTAGTCTGCTTCGGTGCAGTGATTATTATGTTAAATATATTAATTAATATAATATTCGGACTTATTAAACGTCTTATCGAACTGGCCGGGCTGTTCCTAATCTCAGCACCACTTATCGCCCTTATGCCACTTGACAACGGCGGGGCATACAACAAATGGCGTGGCAAATTCCTGAAAAGCACGCTGATGGCCTATGGTGCAATAGGCGGTATGAATATCCTGTTCTTATTACTGCCATACCTCAACGAGATTTCATTCTTCAATGACAGGTTCGCCGACGGACTCGCAAATACTATCATTATTATCGTTGGCTTGATTTTGGTTAAAGACTTCATTTCAATGATAAGCGACTTTGTAGGCGGTGCCGACGCAAACAAAGAAGGCGAGTCAATCGACCAAGAAGTCGGAAAAATGGTCGCAAAAGCCGGTGCCGCAACCCTAGGTGCAGGAGGTGCTGATCAAC
>JAFYKO010000004.1 GCA_017537515.1 Clostridia bacterium
CATAACAAGGTAGCGGTATCGGAAGGTGCCGCTGGATCACCTCCTTTTAAAGAGCAATCTTTAATGTCGACAATAGATACTTATCTATTGAGTTATGTGCAAATGCGCACAACTGAAAAAATTTAAAACTGAAAAATAACACGAAAAAAACGTTTTTTAAAAACAAATTTCTATTCAATATATCAAAAAACAAAAAGCATTACTGATATAGTAGTGCTTTTTTTGTTGCAAAGTGTTGTTTATCTTGACAATTAAACGCAAAACGTGTTATGATTTCCATAGTAAAAAACGCTAATAAAAGAATCTAAAAACAGAAACACCGACAAAGGAGAAATTATGAAAGAGATTAAATTAAAAAACGGGCAAACACTGACAATCGCCCCTCCTTCCATTGATGACGCAAAGGAACTTGCTTGTTATGTAAACTCAATACGTTTTGAAAGCAAGTTTATAACATACAGCGAAGAAGATAAGCCTTACACCTTAGCCAAAGAAGAAGAATGGATAAAGTCAACTTTGAATAGCGACAGAAGTTTTATATTTATCGCAAAACTGGATGGGAAAATTGTTGGAAGTGCGAATTTTGGGCCAGTGTCAAACAAAGTTAGATTAACACACAGATGTGAGATGGGATTAAGCGTGTCAAAACAATTTTGGGGTTTGGGTATTGCTAGCGAAATTATGAAAGTCCTAATTGAAAAAGCAAAAGAAGCTCGTTTTGAGCAAATCGAACTTCAAGTAGTTGAAGAAAACTCAGCGGCTAGACATTTATATAAAAAATTCGGGTTTTATGAAACTGGCTTTATTAACCACAGTATGAAATATTCCGACGGGAGTTATGCAAAGTCAATGCTAATGCAAAAGGATTTAATTTAGGGAGAAACTTGATTGGCTGACTATTTTAGATTTTTAAATGCGTCAGCTTTTTTTCTACATCAAATTGATTGACAAAAGGGGCGATTGGGAGTATATTATAAGTAAAGCGAGGGAATTATGAAAAATGAAACAAAACAAATCATCAACCTAAATTTAGAAGCGTTGCAAGAGGGGTTTGAAGACCTTCAAAAGCAAATTGATAAGGCTGTTGAGGTGTTACGGGGAGAACTTAAATTTCGTTGCAATATCAACAAAAAAGAAATGCAAAACATTATGAATGATATGAAAGGCGAAGTCGCACCACCTCTTGAAATGGGGCTTTTGGAGTTTGAAAAATTTTCAAATATCTCAAACAAATACTTGTTGCAAAACGAGTATTTTGAAATTTTAAACCACCTAAGCTTTACGGTGAAGTCTTATCAAAAAAGCATACAATTTTTTGACCACATCGCCCAAAATGTTGACGTTTTGAGCAACACTTCACTCTGCAGAAATTTTGTGGCAATGGTATATTTTCAAAAACTTCTCGACAAAAACACAAAATTTCTTCAAGCCTTGAAAGGTGCGTTAACAAAACAAGCAACACAAGAAATTTATATATAACTCAATCCCTAGTAAGGCAAAAATGTGTTGATTCTACTTGACTTTTTCTCAAAAATGAGTATAATTAATAAGGAAATATAAAGGAGCTTTTTGTTTTTAAAAACTTCACGTTTTTAAGAAACTTTTCCGCCTGATACTTATTTATTTTTGCATAAGAAAAAAGGAGAAAAAATGTATTACAGCACAAAATTTAGCGACAGTCTGCAACCTTACGAAATTTCACATTTTGTTTTTTTAGCACTCAAAAAGCCTATTGTTGAAATGGGGAAAAACGACGACCGCAGTATTTATTTTGACATTGAACATACCCCAAATTTAGTTTTGACCTACACCGCAACAGACTATTTTATTGAATGCAATACGAGCAACGTTCAAACCAAAAAGTTGACACAACTTTGGCAAGCGTTTATGAAGCAAAAGTTTGGCCAGGAATATGTTGCACTCTACAATAAATACAGCAATAAAGAATTGGAAATGTAAGCATTTTTGCTTATTTTTTTTGTTTTGTATATTGACATTTTTCAATTTTATGATATACTATAGATAGTAAAAAATTGAGGTAAACATATGAAAAAACAATTAGAAAATCTCGAAATATTAAGAGACGGAATTCCTGAAAATTTTGAATATATGGAAAGAATGAGGGAAAATGCCAACGACTTTGACGACTTGGAGTTGAATGTTACTTACGAAATGGACCGCAACTTAAACAACAAGTCCATCGAGGTGTTTTTAGAAAAAAACAAGCAAAATTTTTACATCACAATCGACCTTATTTCAAGAGAACAAGACGGAGTTGTTTACAGAAAATACATTTTGCAAGACACCAGCGAATGTTTCAATGAGAACATTCTTTTGACGCTCAGAAGTGTTCTAGAGTTTGCACCTTTCCTTGTCTCATTCAATAAAATCACAGCAAACGACATAAGAATCAACAATATGACTGATTTGGTTAACAATCAAGAATCGTATTATGTTTTGAAGAAAAATTTGAGAGATGTGGTTGTTGACGCTTACGATTTGGCAGTTGCAATGATTGAAGTTGCAGAAGAGGAAGAGCAATCTCAAGGCTTGATTTCTGACAAAAAACAACTTGACGGCAAGGCTGTTAAAAAGCGTGAATATACAGACCACTATACATCTTGCTATAACTTCTCAAAAGACGAAATTAAAGATATGATGTATAACTAAGACTTATGGCAAAACAAGGTTTCATAATCAGGTATTATGCTATAAGACTGAAAGAGTCTTTTAAAATCAACATTTTTGGTTTTTGAGAAAATTTTTTTTGAAAAATTGGAAAGAATAGTATATAATTATTATGTTTAAAACAAAAGGAGAAAAATTTTGACTTGGAATGAAATTTGGGATAAAGTCCTTGACATTTTGACAAATGGCGGAATAACTTTGCTGAAATTGTTTGGTGTGTTTATCCTTGGTTACATCGTAATCAGAATTATCAAAAGAATCCTTAGAAAAATCACAACTAAGGCAAAAATGGATAATCTGGTGCAGAAATTCTTGCTTAACGCAGCGTCATTTGCATTATACTTTATCTTAGCGTTAACGCTTATTCAAACAGCCGGAATTGCAATAACTGGACTTGTGGCAGCTATTGCTGCTGTAGGTCTCGCAATCGGACTTGCACTTCAAGATGTTCTTGCTTCACTCGTGAATGGGATTGTGCTTATTATGGTTCGACCATTCAAAGAAGGCGACAGCGTTAATATTGGAGATGTTTCTGGGCAAGTTGTCGCAATCAACTTCTTCAACACAGTTATCGACACTTGGGACAACAAACGTGTGATTATCCCAAACAAAAATATGATTGGATACACCATTGAAAATGAATACTATCACGACAAACGCAGGAATTCTTTTAAATTTAAAGTGGCCCACAACACAAACTTACACGAACTTGAAAAACTACTTATCGACACAGCTTGTGCAAATCCTAGGGTGTTTACAGACCCAATGCCAAGTATGGTTATGAAAGAAATTTCAGAAACTGGCGTCGAAATCGAATTCAGATTTTGGGTTGTAAGCGAAGAATATGCAGGAACTGGCAATCAAGTTATGCAAGCGGTTTACAACGAACTCAAAAAACATAACATCGAACTTGCAAACAACAGACTTATTATCTACAACGAAGAGCGTAACAAAAACCACTGGGTTGACAATGTGGCTCTTGCTGAAAGAGATAGAAGCATTCAACCTGACACTGGAAGGACAAAGCAACTTACTCTTGATGACTATGTGGACGGGCTTACATTGAAAGCCAAAAAGA
>JAFYKO010000092.1 GCA_017537515.1 Clostridia bacterium
ACTTAAACAACAAAACAACCACACCAAAAAGATGTGGTTGTTGTATGTTACGAAACTTGAACCCAAGTGGCAGGGCAATCATATAACCAATCAGTCGTAGTCGCACTCCCAGCAAAAGCAGTCGAACTTGCATATTTGGTTTTAATGGTTGTCAAATTACTGCAATTATAAAACATATTACTCATATCTCTTACTTTTGAGGTGTTGAAATCGCCTAGGTCTAAAACTTTCAAACTACTGCAACCAGAAAACATATACTTCATATTTGTTACTTTTGAGGTGTTGAAATTGCTTAGGTCTAAACTTGTCAAATTATTGCAAGAAGTAAACATCTTAGCCATATATATTACATTTGAGGTGTTGAAATTGCTTAGGTCTAAACTTGTCAAACCACTGCAACCAGAAAACATAGCCCACATATCTGTTACTTTTGAGGTGTCAATATTGCTTAGGTCTAAACTTGTCAAGCCACTGCACTCAAAAAACAAACCACTCATATCTGTTGCTATTGATGTATCAAAGTTTTCAAATGTAATTGAAGATAATTTATCATGCTTATACTCATAAAAGGCATAAGGTTGATAGGTATATCTCCCTGCCAGCGACCCGTTACAAATTTGATTTGCGAAAATTTTATTTGGAGATAGAATATATGCTTCTGTGCCATATTTGAACAATTTTATAGCACCCTCACCTTGCTCATCAAGATTTTCTATCCCACTTGTATAATTATAATTAAATTTACTCGCATAATTCTCCCAATATCCAAATGTAATAGACGTCAAAGTTGAAGAATATGAATAATATGGGGGACCCTCTCCTGGTGGTTCTGGCGCATATAATGCAACTCCATTATTATAATTAGCATTATTCCCATATAGCAAATCCGGGTCACCAGATTGCTTAAAATTACTCCATAAAATTTCAAATAATTCAGACTTATCAAACGAAGCACTATAATTCCCCGCCCCCGCCAACAACGTCGCACCCCAGTTTGCTGTAATTTCTAGGTCGCCTGTTGTTGTGTTTGGAAGAGTCAAATTAAGTGTAGGCTCTTCTAATGGCTCCACATTTTCGCCCGTGTATGTCCAGCCTAAAAATTCACAACCAACTTTTGTTGGGTTTGCAAGTGTTACAGAATTTCCAGGAATATATGTTGTTGAAGTTGGCGGTGTTGTGCTATTATTATATGTTACTTCAAGTCCGTCAACATCGTTATTCCAATCAAATGTGATTGTGCATTCAGAAAGAATAGCATCGCACGTGATTAAAATTTCGCCTGTAACCTCGAATATTTCTAGTTGCCCATTTTCTGGGTTCCAAGAATAATGTATTCCCTTTGTCAATTCAACTCCATCTTGCTCAACAGTAATTTCTTTTGGGAGTTTATAATTTGCGTTTGGTGTTATTGTTGTTGAGTATGTTGAATTTGGGGCGATTTGTGTATTTGCATTACTTGAAGTGCAATTTGAAAGCCCGCTTAATGACACTCCTAGCAATTCAACTGCACTTGTGTTAATAACAATATTGCCATTAATTGCACTTGCTGGGATTGTGAGAATGTTGTTTCCGTCAAGGCTTGCTTCATATGAAGAACCATTGATTTGTATGCTATCTATTTTTGGTGGTTCTGCATATCCACTTGAAGATTTAAGTTTGATGTTCAAATCCTCACTTGCGTTTTGGTAATAATGCCCGTCTTGACTTATAATTGTATTTGCGTATGTTGTATTTAATTCAACGCCGGTTGTATTAAGCGTAACTTCTACGCATTTCTGCATATTGATTGTCATTGAGTTTGCTTGGGTTATTGCAAGTCCATCAACCGTTCCGCCAGACGTAACTATGTATTGATATGGTTGAACGCCATTAACATTTGCATTTGAGAAAGTCAAAATTATTGCTGAACCAGTATCTGAATAGTTTGTAAAAGAAAGATAATACTCCCCGCCTAAAACACTATTTGAGAACCTTGTGTCGTCAAAAATGAGTGAGTTGCCACTTAACCTTACGCCACCCGCAATTTGATTTACCTTGTTGTCAAAAATTGGGGTGTAAGTTGCAGTTTCTAGTGTCTTTTTGACACCAATACTGCATACTACAGTTGGTTTCATTGCCAATCCAACATTCAACCGCATTGACTTTTGAACTGCGGTTATACCCATATATGCACATAATGTGATAAATGCAAATGTAATTATAAAGAATCCAATTTGGTAAAATCTATTTCTTTTATTTGTCATTTTTCACCCCCTTGCAACGAAAAATCACCACTTTGAGAAAAGTGGTTGTTTTTTAATAATAAACTATTATAAATAAAAGCAAAACTGCTTAGATTTCTATTGTTTTGAGGGTTGCCATAGAACGCATTTTTATGCGTTCTATGGCGGTTATTTTGCGAGGTTAAAGGAGTCCTAAATACCCCCCCCCCCCCCGAGGGAAACAGTGCGTAGATAAAGAGAATTCGGCGTATTTACTACTGAATTTCTTAATGTATTTTTCATACTAAACTACCTCCAATTAATTAGGAATTTTGAATTAGGAATTGAGGTTGGGAGTGGCGGAGTGAGACGTTTGCCCGCTGAAAGCGGAGTAACGTCTCGCCCGCCACTTGTGGGCAGTGCCACACTTTCGGCCAACCTAACACCTAATTTCTTAATAGAATTATTTCTATTATTTTCAGTCTAGCAAATAAAATTCACAAAGTCAACTAAAATTTTACTTTTTTTTACAAATTTTTTAAAAAAATTTTTATATACCCGCAAAATGCCGGTTAAAAACATTAAATAAGCGGTCTAAATCGCACGCCAAAACCTTAATTATTCAATATTCATTAATAAGTGAGCTATCCTGCCTCGTTTAAAACCAATTTCGTTTTCGCACGTAATACAGCCTTACAACTACACAAGTTGAACGACCGTCCTATGCTAGGTGCCTCAGGCACCCATTTCAAACGTGAGGCCATTATTGTCGGCGTCGATTATGATTGTGCCAATCTTATCAAGCTTGCCCATCAATATTCTTTCCGCAATATTGTCCTCAATCTCTTGTTGCATAAACCTTTTAAGCGGTCTTGCACCATACTCACTATCCTTGCACCCGTTTTCGATTATAAAATTCAATGCGTCCTCTGTTATTTTGAGTTGCAATTCTTGTTTTTTGAGTCTATTGTTAATGTTATTAATAAGAATCTTAGAAATCTTTGTCAAATCTTCCTTATTCAATGCTTGGAAAATGCAAACAACATCAATTCTATTGATAAACTCCGGCTTGAACTTCTTCCTAAGGGCTTCCATATAAATTTGCTTTGTCTTTTCGGCGTTGTTTTCTTCGGTCTTATCACTAAAACCAAGTTCCTTGGTTCTCACTTGTCCCGCACCAACATTGCTTGTCATAATTATGATTGTATTTCTAAAACTTGTGGTTCTGCCTTGACTGTCCGTCAATCTTCCGTCATCCAAAATTTGAAGAAGTGCATTAAAAATGTCCGGATGTGCCTTTTCTATTTCATCAAATAGCACAACAGAATAAGGCTTTCTCCTCACTTGTTCGGTTAACTGCCCACCCTCATCATATCCAACATAACCAGGAGGAGCCCCGATAAGTTTTGCTACTGAGTGGCTTTCCATATACTCACTCATATCTATACGAATTATGCTGTTTTCATCGTCAAACATTGCTTCCGCAAGAGCCTTTGAAAGTTCTGTTTTTCCAACGCCCGTTGGCCCCATAAACAAGAATGA
>JAFYKO010000093.1 GCA_017537515.1 Clostridia bacterium
GAAATTAAAGCAAATGTTTATTGTATGGCTATATTTGAGGAATACATAATCAGTATTGAAACAAAAACAGCTTTTGATGACTCAACCGAAAAAGCTGGGAAAATTACAGTTGGTTACGATGCAACAGACAATCTAATTTCATTAATACTAGGCTCGAACAATAGTCTTGGATTCACATTGCAAACCAAATCTTGCCACTCATTAACCCTTAATGCCAAAGCGGCGAAAGGTTATGAATTTAAAGGTTGGCTAATTGAACCAAATAATCAAGAAAATTATATTATAAATCAAATATATGCTACAACAAAACAAGAAAGCAACTTGGATATTCAATTCTTAGGAAATGAAAACTATGTTGTAACGGCTATCTTTACAAGAGCAACAAACAACGTTGATGTTTCCCTCAAAACCGTTGACGATTCAAGAATTGAAGGCGGTCTTGTGGGTAAGCATGAGAATGGGGAATACACTTTCTTACCAAACACTATGACTTTCCCTGTTAAGACCGAAGAAAGTGTTAATGTTTATTTCAAAGTGCATTTGGGTTATACGATAGTTCCTGGTTATTTAGATGAAAAAATAGAAAGCTTGAAATCACAAGGGATTACACTTACTTACAACCAAAACACACTAACCCAAGACGAACAAGAGGTTTATAGTGTTTACTATACTCTAACGCTTTCAGGCTTTAAAGAAAATTGCGAGATTGAGATTCCTATTACTCGTGGGACTACAACTTTCCATTTCTATGACGTAAACTTTAATGCAACGAATCCTGCGGACAAATTCTTTGATTCAGGCTTTACAGCAACTATACAATACGGAATAAGCACATTTAAACCTACAAATCAAACTCATCTTCAAGGTATTACACAAATAATTCATAAAGAAGGGTATGATTTCTATGGTTGGTCGACAAGCAAACTTATGCAAAATATCATATTTGACCACAACAACTATCCATCATTCTCTGCATGGACAAGCTTTGAAACAGATGTGGACCTATATCCAATGTTCGATATACGAAAAGTTAAACTAAATGTAGAAGTTGTGCCAAATGATGCATTAAGTGCAACCACGCTTGATTATAGAGAGTTGTTCAACAACATTTTACTTGTTGATGACAAATCAAAACCAATCGTTTCTGGAACTTCATTCTACTTCTATGCTGGTGCGGAATTTGAACTTACTCTTCCGACAACCAAAAGCGGATATACATTCTATAAATACAGCATTAAAACCGCAGAAGACGATTGGAAAGATATTTCTCTTGCAGAAATAAACAACGGTTCTGCTAGTGATGTGTTTAGCGTCAATCAGTATGATATTGATGGAAACATATACATTAAACTTATTTATGGCGTTAATTTCCAAACAGAAAGGGCGAATTATTACCTCGACAACAACAGAGTTAATATTATCGGCGGAGATGTGAAGGTTACAAGCAGTTTGAATTCAAATTATGCTCCTTATGGTGAAGATGTAACCGTAACAGCACTTCCAGAAGATGGATATAGGCTTGCAGGTTGGGTTATTAATGGCGTAACTCACAACAACATAACAACCGAAACATTCACTTACAACCTTACAGAACCTACGACATTCAAGGCAATTTTCATTGGTGAACAAGTCAAAGTTGCATTTGCTGAAGATGTAGAAAACGGAAAGGGTACACGAATTTCGGGCGGCAACAATGTTGCTCAAAATTCAAATGAGTATATTTTCCACGTCGGAGATATTATTACAATGTTCGCTGAAGCAAATGTCGGATATGATTTCTTAAATTCGTGGCTTTTAAACGACAATCAACACCAAGGTAATATGTATTTGATATTACCAAGTGATGCAAACGAAGACGAACTTGTTCTTGTGCCTCAATTTGAACTTAGAAAAATGACTATCCGTGTTGTTGCGACAAATAGTTTGGGAAATATTATAATCCCAGATAAGAATGTATCACCAGTTGAAGTTGATGGCAATGATGTTTACAGTTTTAATCAAACATACGACAAAGACATATCTTTCAATATTAAGGCTGATACAAGATATCAAATCTCTGAAATCAAATTGTTTATTGACAGCGAGGAGGTAAGCGTAGACAATGGCTGGCTCGTTGGAAATTCTTGGACATTGACCAATGGTGATTTCCAAAACGGAAAAGATATCGAAGTTCGAGTATTCTTTGAAAAAGTTTATTGGTATGATTATCTAATTCAAAACGAAATCATAGCGATAGGACCTGAAAACGAAGTTGAGATATTGGATGGATTCGGCGGAAGCGGAAGCTCTGAGGCCCCTTACAAAATTGAAACGTTGGCAGATTTGGTGTTGTTCTCATATGTAGTGAATTACTCAATTCCACAAACAAACCCAAGCAAAAATGCCTTTAATTCAGAAAATACTTATTATGAAATAATGTATAAATTGGATTTGAAATCAAGATACTGGACGCCAATCGGAACAGTTGACAATCCATTTAATGGAAAAGTGTTTGTTTATGGTGCTCCTTCTGGATTGTTTGTGGATGAAGAAGATGAGAACTTCCCTTATGACCTATTCGACAAATCAACACTCAAGAAACACGCAAACTTGTTTGGGTATTTGGGTGAAGATGCCGATGTTGAATATACAAAACCAAATTATTCGGGAGTGTATATTGTTGTTGGATGCGTTGTGGGCTTAGTTGCAATTCTTTTGGTGGTAATATTAATAGTAAATAACAGAAGAAATAAAAAAATTCAATCATACAACGAAGACAACAATAGAAGGTTCTAATAAAAAACAAAAAGACGGTCAAACCATTATAAGGTTATAAACGCCGTCTTTTTTTTGCACGAAAAAACAAAATAAAAAAATTAGAAATTTATCAAAAAAGGGGCGGTTATAAACGCCAGTCAGTGAGCAACCGCAAGGCGGTTGCGGGTTTTTTATGCATAAAATTGAGAAAAGTAAAAAAAATTTAAAAAAATTAAAAAAAGTGTCGAAATTTAGTTGACTTTGTGAATTTTATTTGCTAGACTGAAGATAATAGAAATAATTCTATTAAGAAATTAGGTTTTAGGTCGGTCAGAAGTGTGGAACTGCCATACGTGGCGGGCGAGACGTTACTCCGCTTTCAGCGGGCAAACGTCTCACTCCGCCAC
>JAFYKO010000094.1 GCA_017537515.1 Clostridia bacterium
CCTTCTATTATTGCAACAATGACACCAATGATGCAACACTGGTGGACAATAAAAGAACAACACCCAGATGCTATCATTTTTTATAGACTAGGTGATTTCTATGAAATGTTTTTTGATGATGCTATTCTTGCATCGAGAGTATTGGATATAACACTAACCGGACGAGATTGCGGGCTTTCTGAACGTGCACCAATGTGTGGGATTCCAAACCACGCCGCAGATTCTTATATCAGCAAGTTGGTTAAGGTGGGGCATAAGGTTGCCATCTGCGAACAAGTTGGAGAATCAGACAAGAAAGTTCTTAGGGAAGTTGTACGTGTTATTACGCCAGGGACTATCACAAGCGATAGTATGCTTGACGAAAAACGCAATAACTTCATTTTGTGCGTGCATCAAGAAAAAAACGTTGTAGGCGTGGCCTATGCGGATATTTCTACGGGAGAGTTTTTTACGGTTGAATACCCAAACAGCCCTCTCACAAACCTAAACGATTTGTTGGTTCGTATTCTGCCTTCTGAAATAATCTGCACAAAACAAATGAAAAGCACACTAGAATCATTGCCTATCAACAAGATTATGACACTTCCAGAGTTCCAAACATACGACGATTATGCATTTGAAGAAAATATGGCAATCTCTGCGTTGAAAAAACAATTTGGCGAATCTGCGTTAAGTGTTTATGAAATTAACCAAACACCAGTCGCCGTCCAAGCTTGCGGTGCCCTTTTGCAGTATCTCTACGATACGCAAAAAATAGCACTCAAGCATATAACTCATCTTGAAAAGGTCAATGACTCAAAATATCTTCTTTTGGATATAACCGCAAGAAGAAACCTTGAAATTGTTGAGACAATCCGAAATAGGAAATATAAGGGCAGTCTGCTTGCAATACTCGATATGACCAAAACAGCTATGGGTGGGCGTATGTTTAGAAATTGGCTTGAACAACCTCTTAAAGACCCTATAGAAATCAATGCAAGGCTTGATAGCGTTGAAGAGATTTATAAGAACCTAGTATTCCGTGATAACCTCATTGCAGAATTAAAACAACTTGCAGATATTGAAAGAGTAACATCCAAGATTGGTATGAAAAGCATTTTGCCTAAAGAATGCGAAAAGCTTAAAAAGTCTCTTGCCGTTATTCCAAATCTTAAAATCCTTCTCTCTCAGGCAAAGTCTGACAAACTTTTGGATATCTTCCATCAAATAAAGGATTTTACAGGCCTACACGCATTACTTGAAAAAGCTATACTCAATGAGCCAGCCACTCATATAAAAGACGGTGGGTTTATTAACTATGGCTATGATGCTGAATTAGATAGACTTAGAAAAGTCAAGTATGACGGGAAACAGTGGATAACAAATCTAGAACAACGTGAAAGAGAAGAAACGGGAATTCAAACCCTTAAAATCAAATTCACAAATGTATATGGCTATTTCATAGAGGTCAATAAAAACCTTGCAGGCCAAGTTCCTCTAAGGTATCAACGCAAACAAACTGTTTCAAATTATGATAGATATTTCACTCCAGAACTTAAAGAGCTTGAAGAAGAAATACTCACTTCAGAAGAACGTGCAAACAAGATTGAAACACAAATATTCAATGATATTCGTGAGCAAATGATTGCTTACATCGACGACCTTCAAACCACCGCAAAAGCATTATGTGAACTTGATTGCTTGTTGTCTTTGGCCCAAGTTGCTGTTAAAAACAATTATACAAAACCTAAAATAAACAAGTCAATCAAGCACATTAAGATAGTAAACGGACGCCACCCAGTTGTTGAATCATATTTGAGAGAGCAAGAGTTTATCCCAAATGATACATTCCTGAATCAAGAAAGCGATAAAATAATGATTATCACAGGCCCAAATATGGCGGGAAAAAGTACATTTATGAGGCAAGTCGCAGTAATAACTTTGCTTGCCCACGTTGGTTCGTTTGTGCCAGCACAATCAGCTGAAATTTCAATCACAGACAGAATCTTTACCAGAGTTGGAGCAAGTGATGATTTGGCCCTTGGGCAAAGCACATTTATGGTCGAAATGGTCGAAATGTCAAATATACTCCACAACGCAACAGACAACAGTTTGATTATTCTCGATGAAATTGGGCGTGGTACATCCACTTTTGATGGCCTCAGTATTGCTTGGGCTGTTGTTGAACATCTAAGCAAAAAACTAAAGGCAAAAGTTCTTTTTGCAACACATTATCACGAACTCACAGAACTTGAAGGAATGCTTGAAGGAATAAAGAACTATAAGACTAATGTAAAAGAAATAAACAACAATATTGTATTCCTTAGAAAGATTGTACGTGGTGGTGCGAATAGAAGTTTCGGAATTGAAGTAGCATCCCTAGCGGGGCTTCCAAATGAAATTATCACAAGAGCAAAGGAAATAAGTCATAATATTGAGCAACAAGATTTCAATCTCAAACTCGCAAACGTCGAGGCCAAAAATAACCCTGAACAAACAGAGAATTTGTTGGCAAACAACCAAGTTTTGAATATCTTAAAAGAATTGGATGTAAACAAAATTACACCGTTAGACGCATTCGAGATTTTACAAGACCTTAAAGGAAAATTAAAATAAAACAAGGAGAAATTAATGGCAAAAATCCAAGTATTGGACAAATATATCGCAAACAAGATTTCTGCTGGTGAAGTGGTTGAAAAGCCCGCTTCAGTTGTCAAAGAACTTGTTGAAAACAGCCTAGATGCTGGTGCAACATCAATCGTTGTCGATATTGAAAATGGTGGCATAAACAAAATTGTTGTCGCAGACAACGGAAAAGGAATTGAAAGCGAAGACGTAAAAACCGCTTTTCTTCCTCACGCCACAAGCAAAATAAAAACCGTTGACGATTTGTTTAATATAGGCACTCTTGGTTTTAGAGGTGAAGCACTTGCAAGCATCAGTGCTGTTTCTGAAATTGAGATGACAACAAAAACAGAAGAGGCAGTTTTGGGAACGCATATTACAATTGAAGGCGGGGATATAGTTTCTTTTGATGAAAAAGCTTCCAATACAGGAACAAAAATTGTCGTGAACAATCTATTCTTCAACACCCCAGCAAGAAAGAAATTTTTAAGAAAACCAAAGCAAGAAGAAGGGGATATAACTCATCTTATGCAGAAATTTATTCTTGCAAATCCTGACATCAAATTCAAATATATCACAGACGGGAAATTAATATATAACACAATGGGCAGTGGGTGTTATGATAATATATATACAATCTATGGTAGAGAAGTTGCAAACAACCTTATTGAAATAAATTTTTCAAACCATAAATACACACTTACTGGCTATATTGGAAAACCAATAATTGCAAAGCCAAACAGAACTTATCAAACGCTTTTTGTGAACAACCGAATTGTAACAAACTTTATGATAAGCAGTGCGATTGGGAATGCTTTTGAAAGTTTTTTGATGAAAGGTAAATTTCCTTTTTATGTGTTGAACTTAACAATCCCAAATGACGCCATTGATGTAAATGTGCACCCTACAAAACAAGAAATAAAATTTGACAACACAGGAGAGATATATTCGTTTTTCTTAAATGCAGTTTCTGATGCGTTGTTCAACTTGAATTACGTTTCAACCATTGAAAGCGAGGATGATGAAGCCGAAGATGAGATTATTGAATCAGCAGTTGACCAAGAAATTGACGCAAAGGAAGAGGATAGGCCGCCTATTTCAACCCCTTTGGATTTTGACAAATACAAAACAAATTCCACCTCACTCAGCCCGTTTGGAGGAAGAAGCTTTGATAGAAAAAGCACTGATTTGATTTTTAATTCCAGCACAATTTTAGATGAAATAAAAATCACTACTCCACCTCAAAGCAATCAATCGCCAAATATTATGAAAGAGGAAGAAGAGCAAGTTGACTTTGCAAAAGAAGTGCAGAATTTCAAAACTATAGGAACGCTTTTTGCAACTTATATCTTACTTGAAGCAGAAGATAAACTTTACATCATTGACCAACACGCTTGCCACGAAAGGAAAAATTATGATAGATTTGTTGAAGAGTTTGAAAACGCAAATATTCCAACACAACCACTTATGATTCCTTATGTGTTCACTTGCAATGTAAACGAGTTTTCATTTTTTGTTGACAACTTAGAAACATTCAAAGCTTTGGGCTTCGAAATTGACGAATTTGGACATAACACCTTGAAAATCTCGGAGATTCCTTATTTCTTGAATGATATAAATCTTGAAAGTTTGATTGATGATATTCGGAAAGATTTAGGCGTTTTCAATAAAACTCAACTTGATTTCCTTAAAGATAGCCTTGCAAAGAAAGCTTGCAAAGCATCGGTGAAAGCGGGGGATATATTGACACCAAGTGAAATAAAATCACTTCTCGCCGATTTATCAAAACACAAAGTTTTGCTTTGTCCCCATGGGCGTCCGATTGTTGTTGAGATAACAAAATCGCAAATTGAAAAATGGTTTAAAAGGAAATTATAATGAAAAAAATTGCAGTAATTTTGGGGCCTACAGGTGTTGGCAAGACTAAAACGGCAGTAACACTAGCCAAGCAAATCAATGGAGAAATTATTTCAGCAGATTCAATGCAAATTTATAAGGGACTAGATATTGGGACTGCCAAGGTTACGGAAATTGAAAAAAATGGCATTCCGCATCATATGATAGATATAAAAAACTTCAACGAAAATTACAATGTATGGCAGTTTGTTAATGACGCAAAACGCTTAATTGATGAAATAATTGAAAGGAAAAACACCCCCATTATTGTTGGAGGAACAAATCTTTATATTTCAGCACTAACCGAAAACTATGATTTTGGCAAATCAGAGATCCCAGCTGATGCCTACAAGCCTAAAAACGACTATGAATTCCACCTGTTCGCCTTAAATCTACCTCGTGAAAAACTCTATGAAAGATTAAACAGCAGAGTTGATGAAATGATTAAAGACGGACTCGAAGAAGAGGTTTTTAAATTGCGAAAAGAGGGCCTAACCGCAGAAATGCAGGCGGGAAGAAGTATTGGCTATAAAGAGCTTTTAGAGTATTTTGACGGCAATTGCACAAGGGAGTATGCAATAGATAAAATCAAACAGCACAACCGAAATTTTGCAAAACGTCAAATGACCTGGCTCCGAAGTATGAAGAATTTAACGTGGCTTGATGCGTTGACTAGGGATGAAAACATTCAAGCAATTTATGACAAAATAAAATAGTCGCCGTCCCAAAGAGATAAAAATAAAAACACAGGAATGTAATGTTTCCTGTATTTTTTTACCTAACTTTCTTTATAATGCCAATAACCTTGCCGATAATCTCAACTTCTTTTGTAATAATAGGCATATAGGCAACGTTTTGTGGTTGAAGGCGAATGCAGTTGCTTTCCCGGTAAAACTTTTTAACTGTAGTGCCTTGCTCTGTTCTTGCAACAACGATATCACCTGTTTGTGCTGTGTTTTGAACCTTTACAACCACAATATCACCCTCGTCCATTCCGGCATCAATCATACTTTCGCCCTTGACAGTCAAGCAAAAGAGTTCTTCTGTGCTTCCGAATAGGTTTTTTGAAATATAATAAACCTCGCTTGTATTTTCCTCAGAGAGAAGGGGATAGCCTGCTACAATATCTCCAAGCAAAGGCATAGAAACAAGGGTTTCTTCTTTCTTTACTTGGTCTGGATCGACTTTAACGTATGTAATCGCTCGAGTCTTGGCCATTTCTCGAACAATCAACC
>JAFYKO010000095.1 GCA_017537515.1 Clostridia bacterium
ACCGTCGCAGAAGAAACGCTTTCAAAAGTCAAAAAAGCAATGGGACTGGATTATTTTAATTCAGAAAATTGACGCCAAGAAAAAACATATTGACAAAATACAAAAATTATGGTAATATTACCATAAAACGGAGGAAAAAATGACAAAGAAAAATATTTTTATCGGTGGTGCTTGGCCTTATGCAAACAACTCTATGCACGTTGGCCACTTGGCGGCGTTGCTTCCAGGCGACGTGATTGCCCGCTACTTCAGAAAAAACGGAAACCCAACTCTTTATGTTTCCGGTTCTGACTGCCACGGCACACCTATCACTCTTCGTGCAGAAAAACTCGGCATAAACCCAAAGGAAATTGCTACGCATTATCACGAAGAGTTTGCAAAAAACTTTAGGGACCTTGGATTCAGTTATGACCTTTACACCAACACAATGCAACCTTTCCACAAAGAAAACGTGCAAAAACAACTTTTGGAAATAAACAAAAAAGGCTTGTTTTATGCTAAAACCGAAATGGAAGACTTCTGCCCAGAGTGCGGAAAATACGTTTCAGACAGAGAAATTGTTGGTATCTGCCCAGTTTGTGGCAACATCGCAGACGGAGACCAATGCGACAAATGCTTAACCGCATTGACTCCTGACACCCTCAAGGACAAAAAATGTAAGATTTGCCAAACAAACACTATCTTAAAAGAAAACACTCATCTTTATTTGGAGCTTTCAAAACTCACCGGAAAGGTTCAAGAATATTACGACAAATACAAAGAAAATTGGCGTTCAACCGCTGTCAGCGAAACTGCAAAATACCTCAAAGAAGGCTTAAGAGACAGAGCCATCACCCGTCAACTTAAATGGGGTGTGGACCTTCCTATCAAAGGCTTTGAAGACAAAAAAGTTTATGTTTGGATTGAAGCAGTGATTGGGTACCTTTCAGCAGGTCAAGAAGCAGGCAGAAGAATCGGCATAGACTTTGACAAGTTTATTCGAAGCAAAGACACAATTTCTTACTATTCACACGGAAAAGACAACATACCTTTTCACACAGTAATACTCCCAGCACTTCTCACCGCTATTGACGAGAAAATCTCTAAACCAGAAATGATTGTATCTTGCGAATACGTCAATATGAACGACGAAAAAATGTCAAAAAGCAAGGGCAATTTGATAACCGTCAACTCATTGATTGAAAACTTCGACGCAGATTCAATTAGATATTACTTTATCTTCAACAACCCAGAAAGAAAAGACTCTTCATTCAGCTTAGACCAATTTGTTACTATCCACAACAAACACTTGGTTGGTGGATACGGAAACTTCGTAAACAGAAACCTCGCTTTCTTAAGCAAGAAATTTGAAGGCAAATTGCCTAAACTCGAACTCGACAAAGAAGTTGAAGCGGAAGTTAAAAACACTTACGAAGAAGTGGGCAAACTTATTGAAAAAGGCGAACTCAAGTTTGCAACCGAAAAATTGTATGACTTTATCCAATACGCAAACAGATATTATGACCAATCAACCCCTTGGGTGCTTGCGAAAAACAATATCGAAGAATTCAATAGAGTTACATCAAACTGCATTTATATGATTGCAAATATGGCAAACCTTTATGAACCAATTTTACCAAAACACGCCAAGATGATTAAACAACTTTTGGGCCTTAAAGAAAACTTGCCTTGGGGCCCAGTTGAATACGATTCAAGCGTAGTGCTTAAAGAGGTTCCAATTATGTTTGACAGACTCGACGCAACCAAAGTCGACCTCAGCAAAGGTTCTGGCGACACCCTTTCCGTAAAAAAAAACAATGAGATGTCGATGTAATTCTGTTTATAAAAATTGATTTAAATTTAAAAAGTATTAAAAAAATTTATTGACAAACAAAAAAAAGTATGTTACTATATAAGGGTAACAACAAAAATTAAATTTTAATACTTTTTTTATGGACTATTAGCTCAGTCGGTAGAGCAGTTGACTCTTAATCAAAAGGTCCGGGGTTCGAACCCCCGATGGTCCACCAGAAGTACAAGGCGTGTTGCCTTGTTTTTTTTGTAAAAGAGTCAACTGTTGACTCTTAATGTTTATGCTTTCGCATAAACGATGCTTCGTCTTGTCTGCGTGAGTAAACTCCCGCCCCCAAGACCTCGCATTCACAAGGTCCGGGGTTCGAGCCCCCGATGGTCCACCAAAGTGCAAGGCGTGTTGCCTTGTTTTTTTGTTATCTAAAAGCCATTTTTTATTGTTTACACATCTTTGCCTAAGTTAATGAAAGGTTTTTTTATTTTTTTTGCGTATTGAAAAGTTTTATAAGCTCCGCTCTTCGCAGTGCGGTTTACATAAAATATAACAAAATCGCTTTGGTTTATCATTTCTACATTGCGAAAATAAATTCTTTGATACCACCAATCAAATGCTAAATCAAGATAAATGAATTCCTCAAAGTCCTCATCTTTCATCCATCTCGGCCTTTTTAATGGGTTTTGATGTCGTGGGTCTGATAAACAATAAATCCTTTTAATATGTGGATAATTTTGTTTTAATTCTGTTATAATTTTCCAACATACATCATCAAACATCCCAAAACCGCCAAAATAAAAATACTCGTATCCACTATCTATTAAATTTTCAAACGTCTCAAATAGTTTATCTTCCAAATTTTTGGTTATTTCTATTGTACTATGCCCAAACACTGAACAGGTTTTATATTCCATTTTTTTACGAACCTCCGTAATAATTGTATCATCTTTGATAACATTTGACTATAATAATTACGATATATCGTAAGACTAATTTTGGTTATCGTTTTAAAATTGTTACGAAACAACGTTACGGAGTTTAGTAAAAATGAATTTAGATGAAGCAATAAGAAAGAGAATAAAAGAATTGGTTGAAGAAAACAAGACGACGCTTACTGCGTTATGCTTGAATTCAAATTTAACACCGTCAACCATTTTTGACTTTATGTCGGGGAAAAGCAAAAGCCCAAAAATTATCACAATAAAAAAGTTGTGTACGGGAGCAAATATAACATTAGAGCAGTTTTTTGCAAAAAGTTATTTTAATAATACAGACGAAATCTATAATTAGAAGGAATCAAGCGAAGTTGTCGGCAAGAGAACTTAGTTTTCGAATTGGAATGAGTTCGCAATACATCGCTCAAATTGAAAGTGGAAGAATTGTTTTGACTGTTGAAAAACTTTTGCAAATACTAGAGGTTTGCAATTTCCCTATTGAAAGATTTTTCAGTTCAAATATAACTGATTATAATGTTGATAATGAATTAAAAGGCTTAATTGAAGCATTACCAACAAACAAAAAGAAAAACCTTATTGAATTTATAAAAAATTAAATCCCCCTCCCATTTTGCACACTTTTGGGACTGGGGGCATATATTCTTTATAATATGCCGGGTGTTGGTGAGGGCGGTTTTTCATACAACAAAATGTTTTGGCTTAGTCCAAACCCTTTTTTTGCTTCACTTCTTCAATCGCTTTATGCAAGTGATGATGGAAAGCTTATCTCTTTCTTGCAGTTCTCCTATTTCTCGCACGTTCTCTCGCCTTTTGGGGACCCTCTCGCCAAAACTTTTGACATTATCGCAAATGATGACCTTTCCCACGCCAAAACACTCGCTGAAACCATTGTTATGCTGGGTGAAAAGCCTCAGCCCTCCTCAAAAGGTAAACTCCTTTCACTTCGCAACATCCGCACAGAGACTGACAAGGCCTCAATTCTCCTCACTGCTGTGGAGTTGAAAGAAAAAAGCGTTATCAATCTTCGCACGACCATCGCCAAGATTGACAACCGCTACATCAAAAACCTGCTGACTCGGATTCTTAATGAAGAAGTTTATTCGCTAAACATCCTAAATTCTATCTCCGAGAGATAGAATTTAAGTTAGGAGTTAGGAGTTAGGAGTGAGGAGTTAAGGTTTTATTAAGCGTTTTTAAAAATCCAACCTCTTCCACAAAATACAGTTTGCTTACCACTTCGCTTGTTTCGGCGTCTGGCAAACCTCAATTTTAATAAGATTTTTGCGTTTAGTCGAAGAAATCGGGTTGCCGATAGAGGTTGCTCATCGGCGTTCCGATTTCAAAGAATAAACCAAAAAGATATTAAAAGTGAGGGAAACATTCCGCCGGCTCGGTAGAGAGGCGGAATAATAATTACTGGCGGTTCTAACCAAACAGGTTGATTATCCCCGTCAAAAAGTCTGAAAAGGCAGTTTTTACGGTGTTGACTAAGTCGCCGACCTCGGTGATGAGTGTCTTCTCAAACTGCACGTCGTAGGCGTTTACGCCTCGTATCAGTTTCACTTCTTTTTCGTATGTCAACATATATTCTGTGTATTTCACCTTGACTTTTGTGTATTTTTCGTCCAGGGTTATTTTAAAATACTGCGTCGCTCCCACGTAAATCTGTGTAATGCTTTCGACCTTGTTCCATTTCTTTTCAGTGCTATCAAACGCCAAAATCTCGCTTGGAGTTAATCTTGCTCCGTCGCTAAACATAGTTTTGAGAAAGTATGTATTCTCGTCGATAATTGGTGTTGTTGTTCCCGCTGGTGGCGTGAAGTCTGAATCCTCGTTGCTTGTAACTTTGAAGTCAAATGAGATGTAGCCCGATTCGGTTATGTCAATATTGTTAATTAGGTAATACGCTCGGCTTTCATCAGCATAAAAGAATGGATATCTGTCATTTCCTGCAACCATATTTTCACCAAAAAATCTAACATACATATCTGACTCAACCACTTGCGAATAGAACGCAAAAACTGAGGCTTCTGACTGGTCTTTTGCGTGATAATTCCCATAAAAGTCGGTGTTAATACGACTGATTGTCAAGTATGTTAAATCGCCACACAGCCTTGGTTCGGCAAGGAAGAATTGGTTTCCGCTTACGCCGAACTTGTAGGCGTTTATTCCGTCAATTCTTGTTGGGGCTAGGGTGTATCTTCCGTCAGAGTCAATATTCTCAATATTGCTCGAGGTGGCGTCGTCGTAATGGCTTTCGTCATACCAAGTGAGTTGTTTTTTGTAGTAAGCACTTGTTGACTTTTCAAGCTGGCTTGAAGCCATTATATCCGTTGCGCTGACATAGTCGCTATTCAGTTTGTAAAGGTCAGGAAGACCGAGGGTGTGAAATATTTCGTGAACTAGTGTTGAGGCTCCCCTTGTGGAGTTTGATAGTATTGTTCTTGCCGACATGCTTTGAAAATAGTTAAATACAACTGCGTGAGGCCAAAATATTGAAGCGTGGTCTAATTTTTCTTCTTCTGGTATTGACACAAGCACAATGTTCATAATTCCCTCTCCACTGGTTTTGAGGGTTGTATGAGTTGCGTTTCTGCCCATTTGGAAGAGTGAGTATGAAACCCCAGCAAGCGGGTTTGCCTTTTTTTCTACATTAAACTCTGTGTAATTTTTTGTTATATCCCCGACATAGATGTTAAAGTCAAGCGTAAAACCCCCATGAGATTCTGAGGCAAAATAGTTTGACACCTTTTCAAACTCGTCAAGCCAATACTCGTATGTTTCGGGGGTGAAGGCTTTTACGTCGTTGAAATTGAGGAGGACGACGTCAAAAATGGCGGAGTCGCTTGTAAAAAAGCTATTTTCGGCATTGCCCTCATCCCTTACCCATTCGCCACCTTGCTCGTAGTAAACGTGGAAGTCGTCGCCAAGCGGGAATTCTGAGTTGAAAGCTACATCGCTCTCTTCAATAGTGAGGGAAATTTTCTCACCCTCTTTTGGTGCGACGCAGAAAAACACGCAAACCCCGACAATAAGAACAACCGCTCCGAAAATCAACCATTTTGCGAATTTAGGCATAAGGCATTTGCCTCCTCTTAACTAATAATTGAGTATATTATAACATAACTTAATATACAAAGCAAGAAGGCAATTGTTATTATTATTCCGCCTCACTGACACTCGGCGGAAGAGAGTTAGCAACTAGGAGTTAGGAGTGAGGAGTTAATGTTTTATTAAGCGTTTTTAAAAATCCAACCTCTTCCACAAGATACAGTTTGCTTACCACTTCGCTTGTTTCGGCGTCTGGCAAGCCTCAATTTTAATAAGATTTTTGCGTTTAGTCGAAGAAATCGGGTTGCCGATAGAGGTTACTCATCGGCGTTCCAATTTCAAAGAATAAACCAAAAAGATATTAAAAGTGAGGGAAACATTCCGCCGGC
>JAFYKO010000005.1 GCA_017537515.1 Clostridia bacterium
ATAACAATCCCAAGTCAAAATTTAGGAACAACAAATATTTCAATAAACGCAACTGCACAGCCAGGCAATGCAACAATAGATTATGGCACAACGACAAATTATACCTCAAGTGAAACAACAACATCAGTTGCGATAGGAAGCCCATACACAACAACTCTCACTGCAACAAATGGTAATATTTTTGATAGTGTAACTGTAAGTGGAAGTCCATACACTTGGACTCCAAACGCAACCGACAAAAGACTAGGCACCCTCACAGTCAACGTGACAGGAAACTTTACAATTAATACAAGTGTTAGGAAGCCAACACTAACAATCACTTACACTGGTGATTTGGTTGACCCAAATAAAGACCTCAAGGGAAGAACATTAGAGTTGATTATAGGGACACCAGGTGAGGATTACTCGGTGGGAGGTCATCCCTTTTTGTGGCATCTTGAAATTTCGGGATATACATCTGCAAGTTCGAATACATCAGCAGAGGTTGAAGTTGGGGGTGGTGTGTTGTTGTACTCTGTTCTTTCAAATCTAATCAGTAGTAAAGTTTATTATATAAGTCCAAGTATAACTAAACAAAATGTTGCTTTTGATACTAAGATTATTGAACGAGAAATGACGGCAGGCTGGGAAGATAATTATCTTTATTTCCAAATGCCTGCAATTGATACAACAATTGAAGTGGATGCACCTCTTGGCTATTTTAATTGGGGACATTAAGTGTTAATAATTTAAGAAGTCTGATCCTTCCCAATTAAGTTAATAAAAATAAAATAAATAAAAACAAAAAACCAAAAAAACAATAAAAATTAATAATAAAAACCTCTTTTTTAATAAAAAAAATTAAAAAATGTCAATTTTGCTTGACTTGAATTTGTGAAATAATGTATTATATAATTATATAATACTTATTTTTTATTTAATATGGAGGTGGCTTTGGTGAAAAAAAAGGTGGTAAGTGTTTTGGATATTGGTTCTGCAAAACTTACCGTTTTAACGGCCGGTGAGGGGAGCAACAAGAATATCGTCGTTTATGGCAGAAGCGATGTTGAGTATTCGGGCTTTTCTGATGGCGAGTTGTTTGAGCCTGAAAAGTTTGGCGAAAAACTCGGCAAGGCGATTGAGAATGTTGAACTTACAAGCAATATTGCCATTAAGGAATTGACTGTGGGGGTTCCAGCTGAGTTTTGTTATAACACCACTCGAAAAATAAATTTGACTTTTGCAAAAAAACTCAAACTCACTCCTTCCGCACTTAAAGAAATTTACGAAATGGGTGTTGATGGGGATGAGGAAAGTATTCCAATTTCCGTTGAGCCTATTTACAATATACTAGACGACGGAAAAAAGGTTATTGACGTTGTGGGGCTTAAAACCTCAAAACTTACTGCGTTTGTTAGCGTTGTTTTTGCAAAGAAGGATTTTATTCAACTGATAAACGAAAATCTCGCAAAACTTGGGGTTGTCAGTGTCAAATATGTCTGTTCTGCATTAGCGGAAACGCAATACCTTCTTGGGGATTTGCCAAGCGAAGCAATGCTGATTGACGTTGGGTATTTGACAACAAGCATTGCGGTGGCGAAAGGGCGAGGACTTGTCAACCTCTTTTCGTTTTCACAAGGTGGGGCACATATTATGGCTGACCTTGCAGAATGCCTCGAACTTTCACTTACTGAGGCTGAGGACTTAAAGAATAAGATTATTTTAACTTTGCAACCTTCCGCAAACGACTGTTATGAAGTCTCCAGCGGGGCCAAAGAACGTAAGATTTTTGTCAAGGTGGCGAATGAAATTGTTGTTTCAAGGCTTGAATATATTGCAAAACTTATTTCAATTTGCCTTCAAAGATGTGATATTGAGGAATATTTCCCGGTGTATCTTACGGGCGGAGGCATAACTGCGATTAAGGGTGCAAAGGATATTATTGCAAATTCTATGGGGCGTACGGTTGGGATTATTTCCCCAACAATTGTGGAATTTAACAAGCCTTACTGCTCGTCGATTATATCCCTCGTGCAAAATGCAATAAAAAATATTTGAAAATTGTCGCTTTTTAGTTGCAAAATGATTTGAAAGAAGTTATAATAAGATGTAATATAGGAGAAAATTATGTATAATACAAACAATATAGGCCCTGTGGCCAACATAAAAGTTATTGGAATTGGTGGCGGTGGAAACAATGCTGTCAATCGTATGATTAATGCAAACATAACAAGTGCAAGTTATGTTGCTATCAACACTGACAAACAAGACCTTCTTATGAGCAATGCCGACCAACGTCTTCAAATCGGTGAAAAAATCACTCGTGGCCTTGGTGCTGGTGCTGAACCTGATGTAGGTCTTAAAGCCGCAGAAGAAAGCAAGGCGAGTATTAGTGAAATCTTGAAAGATACTGACCTTGTGTTTATTACTGCTGGTATGGGTGGCGGAACTGGAACCGGTGCCGCTCCAGTTGTTGCACAAATTGCGAAGGAAATGGGGATTTTGACAATCGCTGTTGTTACAAAACCTTTCAGCTTTGAAGGTAGAAAGAGAATTGAAAACGCAGACAAGGGCTTGGACAACCTCAGAAAATATGTTGATACTTTGGTTGTTATTCCAAACGACAAACTTTTCCACCTCGTTCCAAAAGGAACACCAATCGTGGATGCGTTCAGATACGCCGACGATGTTCTTAGACAAGGCATCCAAGGTATCTCAGACCTTATCGTTACGCCTGGGCTTATCAACCTTGACTTTGCGGACGTGCGTTCGGTTATGAAAAACAAAGGCCTTGCACATATGGGTATCGGACACGCTAAGGGCGAAAATAAAACTATTGAAGCAGTTAGACAAGCGGTTTCGTCTCCACTTCTTGAAACAACGATTGAAGGTGCAACCGGTGTTCTTCTTAACGTTAAAGGCGGACTTGACCTTCCTCTTGACCAAGTTTATGAAGCCGCAGACCTTGTTAAGCAAGTCGTTGACCCAACTTGCAATATTATTTTCGGTTCTGGTATCGACGAGGCAATGAGTGATGAGGTTGAAATCACAATCATTGCAACTGGATTTAACAATGGTGATATTCTTGAAAACCAAGAACAAAAACATATCAAGGAAGAGGCTGAAGCATTCAATCAGTTTGACACTAAGAGAATGTTTGGCGGAACACCACTCACTCCACCTACTTTCAAAAAGCCGGAACCTGATGTAACTCAAGAAGAAAACAGTTCTAGAATCAAAATTAACGACAGTTACATACCACCTTTTCTTAGAAAATTGAGAAAAGATAGATAGTTTTTTGGGAAGATTAAAAAAAATTTTAAAATTCTTAAAAAATTTTTTGAAAAAATGTTGACAAATGTTTGTAAATGTTATATAATGCTCTTACTTGGCTGTGTAGCTCAGCTGGTTAGAGCGTACGGTTCATACCCGTAAGGTCGCTGGTTCGATCCTAGCCACAGCCACCAAGAGACAAACATTTGTGAGTTTGGGGAAGTCCTCAAACTTGTATGGTTCCATGGTAAATCGGTTAATACACCACCCTTTCACGGTGGAGTGGGGGGTTCGACTCCCCCTGGAATCACCAACTTGAAGCCTTTGGGCTTCTTTTTTTATCGTTTTTTTACATTTTTAAAAAAATTTTTACATTTTACAAAAAAAATCCTTTCAAACGTTTGCTTTTTGATAAAAAAGTATTTATAATATACTTAGGAGGAAAATATGATTAATTTACTTTGGCTATTATTAATACTTGGCGTAGACGTAGCTCTACTTTGGTTGGCTTACAAATTTTTTGGGAAAATTGGACTGTTTGTTTATGGCACTTTCGCAGTGATGCAAGCAAACTTTCAAGTTTCTGTTGGCGTTCTTAACGTCGGCGAAATAGGTGTTGTCGCAAGCGTTGCAACATGGATTACACTTCTTTTGGCAATTGTTACCTTACTCCATAAATACGGAGCAAAATCTGTACTCGCATTCACCATCCTTGTTGGCGGTGCTATGGGTGCAACATTGCTTACTGACTTGTTTGCTATGTATGCAATGGGTATGGAAATCACATTTATGTCAATCTTTACATCATCTCTTTGCACTTTCTTGCTTTTTGGTATCGAATGCCTCATCGCAGTTGTTGTCAATGAATTGTTTAGAGGCTCAAAAATCTCTGACTTCTTGAAACTTGTGATAATCCTAGCAGTTCTTGTTGTGCTTGATGTGATTTTGTTCAGTGGCGTTCAATCAATCAACCTTCCTTTCGGACAAGCAATGCTTGACTTTGCTTTGGCAAACCTATGGCAAAAAGCAGTTGTGTTTGCACTTATGATTCCTATGATTTATGTTTTGTTAAAAACAAAAGATAAAGACCTTGAAGCAATTTTGGAAAAAGGCATAAGCGAAGAACCAGCTGAAAAACCTGAAGAAAAAGTTGAAGAAAAAGTTGAAGAAAAAACTGAAGAACCAGTCCAAGTGGAGGAAGTTCAAGAACCTCGTGAGGTTGAAATTATTGTAGAAGCAGAAGAAGAGAAAAAACCAGCAAAGAAAACCGCTACAAAGAAAATCACACCTAAAACCGCAACCAAAAAACCTGTGACAAAGACTTCATCTGCAAAAACAACCGCAAAGAAAACAACAACCACAAAGAAAACTACTACAGCAAAAAAGACAACCACAGCTAAAAAAACCTCAGAAAAAACTCCAGCAAAAACAACAGCTAAAAAAACTACTACAGCCAAAAAAACAACTAAAAAAGCCGAATAAAGAATAAAAATCCACAATAGTGTGGATTTTTATTTGTCTTTCATAGACTTTAGTATAGCATTTTCTTCTTCTAGTATGCGAACCTTATCTTTCAATGTTTCATACTCCGCTTTTGTTATTGCAATTTTTTCTTCTTCCATATTTGCTCCTTTTATATTATTGTGCTTTATTTTTTTTAAACTATTTATATTTTGCTTGACTTTTTGTTTTTAAAATGCCATAATGCATTTCAAGGAGAGTATATGCTTAAAATACAAAATTACACCAAGATTTATGAAAACGGAAAAGTGGGAGCGAAAAATATAAA
>JAFYKO010000096.1 GCA_017537515.1 Clostridia bacterium
AGAATGTTTGAATACCTGCGTTTTGAACATTTTTGCAAGTTGACAAGTCATTATCTATAAAAATATCCACATTAATGCTTTTGCATATTTCAGCTTTGTTCTTTGCAAAAATCACTTCAATATTATTTAAATTTTTATTCACCCAGTTTTTTGTAATTTCGGCCCATTTGGGGTTTCGAGCTGTAATAAGAACAACTTCGTGCCCCCTTTTTTGTAATGTTTGTATAATTTGCTTGTTTTTATTTGAAACATCTGCATATTTATAAAAATTTTTTCCGAATGATGACGACCAAAACTTTTCGAGAGTTTCTGAATCCCAGTCTATTGAAATACCATCTTTAAAATCTACGCCATTATTGTATTTATACTCTAAATTATATTTTTCTGCAAATTTCAGGGTGTATTCAATATCTCTTTTTTTATGAATAACTAAAGTTTCGTCAATGTCTATAGCAATTTTCATCTTATCACCTCCCAACGGGTTTGTTTTATTTCTTCTCTATCTTATAGCCATCTTTTGAGTCTAGGATTGTGAAGCCCTTTGCGTCAATTTCTGAACGCAAGGCATCGGCAGTGGCGAAGTCCCTTGTTTGTTTCGCCGTCCAACGTTTTTCGGCCAAATTTTTAATTTCTTCTGGAATTTCCGCTTCTGCTTCTTCGTTTAATACAAAGCCTAAAACTTGATTGAAGTCTTCAAATTGTTTATAGACATCTACGCTTTTAGGTGTATTTCTAAGCATTTGCCAAACAACAGCCAAGGCTTGAGGCATATTTAGGTCGTCGCTTATTGCGTTTGTGAAGTCTTTTTTGTAACTATCCAAAACCTCTTGCTCAACAGTTTCGCTTCCGTTCTTGTGCAATCTAACCAAATTTGCAAGTTGTTTGAGGGAATTTCTTGCACCATCCAAAACTTCAAATGTAAAGTTTGCTATTTTGCTGTAATGTGAGTTAAACAACAAGTATCTATAATCCATTGCGGTATACCCCTCTTTTTCGAGGTCAGATAGGGTGTATATATTGTGAAGGCTTTTGCCCATTTTGGAGTTGTTGACTTGCAAAAATTCTGTATGCAACCAGAAGTTAACTGTTTTGTGTCCGTTTAATGCATCGTTTTGAGCAATTTCGTTTTCGTGATGCACTGTTTTATGGTCAATACCACCTGTGTGGATATCAAATTTGTCGCCTAGGTATTTTCTTCCAATAGCAGAGCATTCAATATGCCAACCTGGGTATCCCATTCCCCAAGGGCTTTCCCATTGCATAATATGTTCTTTCGGAGCTTTAATCCAAAGTGCAAAATCTGCTGGATTTCTCTTTTCTTCATCCACTTCAATTCTTGCACCCATAAGTTTGTCTTCAAGTTTTGTTCCGCTTAATTTTCCATAATCCTTAAATTTTGAAATATCATAATATATTCCCTTGCTGGTTTCATAAGCATAGCCTTTTTCCATAAGCCCTTTAACAAAGGCTATTATTTCCTCAATTACTGTTGTTGCCGGAACAATCTCTTTTGGCAAGGTGATATTCATTTTCTTAATATCCCTCATAAAAATCTCGGTGTAAAACTTGGCAATTTCCCAAGGCGTTTTTTTCTCACGCTTGCTTGCAACGAGCATTTTATCATCGCCTTCGTCAGCATCGCTTGTAAGATGCCCAACATCAGTTATATTCATAACTCCATGGACATTAAATCCTAAGTATTTTAATGTTCTGTAAATCTGGTCCATAAAGATATATGCTTTAAGGTTGCCAATATGGGCCTCGGAGTATACCGTAGGTCCGCAAGTGTACATCTTTACTGTTTTCCCATTGATTGGGATAAGTTCTTCTTTGGTTTTTGTTAAACTATTAAAAAATTTCATTTCATTTCTCCTAATTTTTTTTGTTATATTGATTTTTATTGTAATTTATATTTGTTTAATGGGGATTGTAAGCATTATCAAGCCAAACTAAATCTTCCTATTCAAAACAGAAACAATAGTTTTCAAAGCGTCGTCAAACTCTTTTAAACGGTCGCTGATACTGATAATATTCTCAATCTCGCCCAAAACCTTATCTACTTCTTTCTCACCCTCGTGGGTAAGACAGAACTCTCTACTCCTCGCATCGGTTGGATTTATGCTCACGTTTACAAAACCTTGATGCATAAGTTGTCTTAAGGTCATCGCAAGATTAGTTTTGATAATACCTATTTTTCTTATCAAAATCTTAGGCGAGCAAACACCATATATTTTCAAAAATAAAAGAACCTTGAATTTAACACTGGTTTGGTTTTTGTTGACCATACGTATAAAGTTTTCGGAAAGTGCTTGAAGTTCTGCCAATTTTTGTGCATATTCCATAAATCTAATACCTGCCTCGTTTGTTATTTTTTAATAACATACCACATTTTTCAAAAAATTGCAAGTTTTTTTCTATCTTTGCTTGAATAAATTTAAAATTTGTTGTATTATACTATATATGCAATTAGAAGGCGAAATTACACGAATTACTTTCCATAACGAATTGAATGGCTACACAATAGCCACGCTTTCCCACAATCGTGAGCACACAACAGTTGTCGGGAGGTTTTTTTCAATCAAGCCTGGCGAAAATGTCAAACTCCAAGGAGAGTTTGTTACAAACAAAACATATGGCGAACAATTCTCCTTTTCGTCTTATGAAATAGTTTACCCTTCCACAACAAAAGGCATCAAGCACTTTCTCGGCAGTGGACTCATAAAGGCGTAGGGGTTGTAACGGCTTCGGCTATTGTTGAAAAGTTTGGCAAAGAATCACTTGAAGTAATAGAATACAACCCTCTTGAACTAACAAAAATACGTGGTATTTCTCCCAAAAAAGCTATGTCAATTCAAGAATGCTTTATGGAATACAAAGATGTCCAAAATATAATTGTCTTTCTCAGCGTATATGGCATAACAGTCAATATGGCACTCAAAATATATGAGATATACAAACGAGACACCATCAGACAAGTACAAGAAAATCCCTATGCACTAGTGGAGGAAGTTGACGGTATTGGGTTTTTAACAGCCGATAAAATCGCCAACAAGTTTGGCATAGACAAAAACAGTAAATTCCGCATACGTGCAGGCACGCTATACACCCTTAACCAAGCCAGCGAACGCAATGGCCACACCTTTTTGCCTTATGAAGAACTTTTGAAAAAACTTTCCTCTCTGCTTGGTATAACAGAAGACGACCTCACACAGCCTTTTGATGACATTCTTGCAACGCTTTCTATTGAAGGTCAAATCGTCGAGACAAACAAACGAGGCGTAGCAATCGTCGCCCTTAAGAAACTTTACAACCAAGAAAAAAACGTAGCAAAAAAATTAAGCTACCTCAATCACAACAGCTTTGAAAACGCAGAAGATTTTTCAAAAGATATAGAACTTTTTGAAAAAATAAACAACATAAAATTCCACTCCGAGCAAGTCAACGCAATAAAAACCGCCCTCTCATCTGGCGTTTGTGTAATTACTGGCGGTCCAGGAACGGGAAAAACAACGATAATCAAATGCATTCTTACAATTCTTGACCAGCAAAAAATCAAAACCCTACTTCTCGCACCAACCGGGCGTGCCTCTAAACGTATGAGCGACGCAACGGGCCGAGAAGCCTCAACCATACATCGAGCCTTGTCTGTGGATTTTATAACAAAAAAATTCTACTACAACGAAAAAAATCCTCTTGCACAAGATGCAATAATTATCGACGAGTTTTCAATGGTGGATATAAGCCTTGCAAGTTATTTATTCTCGGCAATAAAAAGAGATGCAAAAGTTATTATGGTAGGCGACAAAGACCAACTCCCAAGCGTCGGTGCAGGCAATGTTCTTGACGATATTCTCAAAAGCGGTGCAATAAAAGTTGCCGAACTCACACAAATTTTCCGCCAAGACGAAAACAGCCTTATTATCTCCAACGCCCACAAAATAAATGCAGGCGAAATGCCAGACTTCGACAACTCATCAAAAGACTTTTTCTTTGAAAACAAAATGGAAAACACTGAAATTGCGGAAAGCATAGTTTCACTAGTCTCTGAGAGACTTCCAAAATTCCTAAAACTTCCGCCGACGTCAATTCAGGTGTTATCCCCTCTCAAAAACGGCGTTTGCGGAGTTGAGAATATAAACAAACTCCTTCAAGAGACACTCAACCCGCCACGCCTTAACAAAAGCGAGTTACTTGTCGGCTCCGCAACCCTTCGTGAAGGCGATAAAATAATGCAAACAATGAATAATTACAACCTCGAATGGGAACAACGCACAGATTATGAAGTTGTAAGCGGAACCGGAGTTTTCAACGGAGATATGGGGTTTATAACCAGCATAAACCGAAGCTCTGGCGAAGTTTCTGTTATGTTTGAAAACAACAAAGTTTGCGTTTACCCTCGAAGCGACATCAACCAACTTTCTCTAGCCTACGCAATAACAATCCATAAAAGCCAAGGTAGCGAATTTGATGCAGTCGTTATCCCATCAATTACAGGCCCAAGCATAATCCTGAACAGAAATCTTATCTACACCGCAGTAACTCGGGCAAAAAAAGTTGTCGTTCTCGTCGGACAAAAAAAGAACCTAAAAACTATGATAAACAACAAATTCATTCTCCACAGAAACACACTTCTTCGAGACTTCCTTATCGACGCCCACAATGCTACAAAAACACTTTTTGAATAACTATGAAAAATTTTAAAGAAAAATTCAACAAATTTATGGACATCCTCTTTCCGCCAGATATAATTTGTATTTATTGCGGGGAGGAAATCAAGCACGCAAACAAATATCACGCTTGCGATAACTGTTTGCAAAATCTTCCGTATTTAAACGGAAAAATCTGTAAACACTGTGGCACAAAGCTCCACTCAGATAGCGAAATATGTTTTCTTTGCTACAATCAACTTCCACCATTCCAAATCGCACGCTCAACTTTTATTTATGAAATGCCAATCGTAAGCCTTGTTCACAAAATTAAATACGGAAACGCAAGGTATTTGTTCAAGCCTCTTGCAAATTTTATGACTGAGACCTACAAGCAATATGCTTTTGATTGCGATGTAATTGTGCCCGTACCGTTATCTAAGGAAAGATTAAAAACAAGGCATTACAACCAAGCTGAAGAACTTGCAAAGGTGCTGGGTGCAAATTTGGGCTTGTCTATTGAAAGCAACTGCATTGAAAAAATCAAACATACCGAAAAGCAAAGTTCACTGGGCTATTTTGATAGAATCGAAAATATTAAAAACGCATATAGATTGAAAGACAAAAAACCTCTTGCCGGCAAAAGAATTTTGCTTGTTGACGACGTAATCACAACCGGAGAAACAATAAAAAACGTCTGCAAAGAACTTTGGCGTGCAAAACCAGTTTCAATTTCCGTTCTTTCACTCGCTCATACAGATTTTGCAAAAAAACCAAAGGCAACATTTATTTACAAAATCAAAAAATTAACGCTTGCAAAAATTCAACGAGAAATAGCATTTTCAAAAAATAAGGCGAAAATTAGGATGAAAATCAAAGAGTTCAAGGATGAAGAAAAGAAGGATAAATAACCCCAAATAAATAACCCCAAACAAGGGGGCGGGCTACGCATTAAAAATGCGTCGGCTCGCTTTTTTTTACAAAAAAAGCGAGCTGTAAACTGCTCCCGCAGTTTACAGCCCGCCCCCGTTTGCACAGCCACTCTTTAAAAGAACTTTTTCAACAGCCAAATCAAAACACCCATTGTCAATCCCCCTTCTTCAAAAAGGTCATACAATAAGGAGCCTCTTCCAAATCATTCACAGTAATGCCATTTGCGTGACATTCGGTTTTTTGATTAAACATACACTCCGCATGACAACAAATATTGCAATGCTTGGCCGAACGATAAGGATTGTATTTTGGAAGCTTGTGAAACATAGTCTTACTGCTGTCTTGAATTTCCTTCGAAGTCGACCCCGAAGAAGCCCGCACCCTTTCGCACTCCTCATCCTCACACTTTTCATAATCTTTGCAAAGCGACCGCCTATCCACCTTTAAATCGTGAACCGAACAAACAAAATTTTGATTGTGCCTACAATCCGTTTTCCTACAAGTTATATTCATACATATAGTATTGACGGGGTGAATGAAAATTATACAAATATGAATCTTTTATTTATCATTACCCATATAGAAATAAAATTTAACACTTGCGACATCACTTGCGACATCTCCAAACACATCATGTTCTCCTTCTGAAAATATTGAAGATGGGCACGTTATTTGTCCACTATAGTCGTAAGGTGCCCCACTACGAGCATCAAACACAACCAGATCCACACCTTCACAGGCCTCTAACATGAACCGAGGGTTATCGTTTATTTGTACTCCAAAATCATACATAGCAAAATTACCCTCACCGACCTCAGTTACAAATGTTTGACCTTCTACAATGGTGGTATTTGTAATATAATCGTTTGACCAATATCCACTTAGCAAGTAGGTGCTTATCACATACCTTGGTGCATAAGCACTTAATGTAATAGTGCCTAGATTCCCTATAAAAAGTTGTTCTAAAACATCAGCTGAAATAGTAATCGTAATTGCATTTTCACTTGCTATGTATGTATAACCATTTGTTTCTGCATTATGTTCTAATGTAATTGCATTACTATTTTTCGGCGTTATTGTTATAATAATGTTTTCGTAATTAGGAATTGTGTATGCTAATGTATTTTCAGCTGAATAAACTGTATTCAAATCGCTATTAAGTATCAAGGTCGTTGTAAAATCTTCTCCTCGTCTTACAATCACATTACTTATATTTAAATTTGTTAGGTTATACGAGACTTGGATTTGATTCATTTCAGCACTTAGCGTTACAGAAACACTACCAGTCAATGCAGTTGCTGGAATAGATAATGTCATTTGATTGTTTTCTGTGGTTATCTCCCCTACGGTCTTGTCACTTATTGTTGCCTCGATTGAGTGGTTTTTGTGGCTGGAATTCATATCATAAACCAACACCAATGCTTGATGAGTCTTTGCATAATATGTAGTTTGTTGGTCCTGTGTGAACTCAACTAAGTTTTCAGAAGCCAATGTCAATCCACCATTTGAACTATCTTGAATTGAAACTTGCACAACTTTTGAAAAGTCTATTGTTAAATTATCAACCGCATCCACTTCAACAGTTTGAGGGGTGCTATTTGTAAAAATTAACTTCGATTGGCTATAACTTGCACCACTTAGTTCAGCCAAAATTTTACTACTTGAAAGACTTGTTATTTTTAATGAAAAACTATTTCCAAGCCCGTTCGCAAATTCAGACCTTAAACCTAGAGTATTGCCGTTTAAAGTTACTCCGTCTTTAATTTGCACTTGCCCGCTATTTTGGAAAACAACATCCCATTGGGTTGTGGTTGTGTTGTAAATTTCAAGCTTAACCGCAACAGCAGGACTAACCTCAAACTGCATTTTCAAAGTCATCGACTTTTGAATAGCGGTTATGCCCATAAAAGCAAGTAGCCCAATACAAATTATTGTTGATATGGCAAATCCTATCTGATAAAATCTATTTCTTTTATTGGTCATTTTTCACCCCCTTGCAACGAAAAATCACCACTTTGAGAAAAGTGGTTGTTTTTTAATAATAAATTATTATTAATAAAAGCAAAACTGCTTGAATTTTTGTTGCTTTGAGGATTGCCATAGAACGCATTTTTATGCGTTCTATGGCGGTTATTTTGCGAGGTTAAAGGAGTCCTAAATACCCCCCCCCCCCCGAGGGAAATGGCTTTTAAAATCAAG
>JAFYKO010000097.1 GCA_017537515.1 Clostridia bacterium
ATAGGATTAATAGCTTTTGACAAAAAACTCAAACTTAATCTCAAATTCCAGTCGATGCCAAATTACAACATTGAAATATACGCTTCAAGCGAAATGGAACCCACTGAAGAAGATTTGGTGTTTAGAAATTTTGAAGATGGAGATAAAAAGATTCTTTTAAATGGCTTTACGCTTAGTGGAAATACGCTAACCGCAAATAGTGGATATTTCAATCAGTATGGCATTGATTATTACATAACCATCAAAAATTATTCAGATGTTGGAGTGAGAGCGTCTTTGACCTCGGCGTCGCAAATAGTGGATGAGAATGCTCCAGATGATGCTGAAATCATTCCAGCAACGATAACTCCTCAAAAAGTGGGGGCAAGTGCTTATAATTCTGAAACCCAAACCGCTGATTATACTCAATTTAGGGTTCATACTTTTTCATTCTATAAGCAAAAAACAACTTTTACAATCACACTCAAGGATTATAACACTGATTGTAAGGTGGAACATTATAACAACTTCAACTTCAGTAGTTTTAATTTTATCGGTGCCAACACTATTGCATATAACACAGAATATACAGCACAAGTGAGTTTTGACAATATGTTAAACTACCAAGAAATTCCATTACAAATAAGCAATGACGGTGGTATCTCATATTTAACTCAAGGCACAGATTTTACATTCCAGTATAACTCGGACTTAAGCAAATATATTCTCAGAATTCCTGCTGAAAATGTGATAGGGGATTTGTCAATCAACTTCAATATGGTTTACACAATAACATATTTGGGATTGGAAGATGCCGATAATTCAGGCAATCCAACAACATTTACCGCAAATGCATCTACTTTCAAATTGGCAATTCCAACAATGCTAGGTAAGTGGTTTTTGGGTTGGACTTGGGAAGGACAAGAAATCCCAGAAGGCCAAACCGAAGCACAACCAGTAAGAGAATTAACAATAGACCCAAGTGAAACAACCGCCAACCTCACATACACCGCCAACTGGCGAGATGCGGATTATATTTTAAAATCTGGTAAAGAGTTTAATAAACAACTCAAAGTTTTTTCAAACGAAACAGCCACGGATGAAACTTATGCCGATAATTATATTTCTCATATCTTTTTTGGTGAATATCAAGCTTATTCAAATTTATTTGATTGGGAAAATGGAATTGCTATCGATAAAAATAATAAAGGTGATATACGCTTATTTCATTTGGAGAACAAAACAAGGATTTATATTCTAACTGGCGGTGGGGAATTATATGCCAACCCAGATTCTTCTTATATGTTTTATTGTTTATATGGCTTAAAAGGTTTGCAGTTGGGAAAATTAAATACCAAGTTAGTAACAGACATGTCTTTTATGTTTGCACGCAATCAAGTGAGTATTGTGTTCGGGAAGTTTGTTACAGGTTTAGATGTTTTAGATTTAAGCTCTTTTGATACATCAAATGTAAAAACAATGTACGGTATGTTTGCAGATTGTGAAACTATGAAAAGCGTAAATGTTTCAAGTTTCAATACATGTCAAGTAGAAGATATGAGTTATATGTTTTCTTGCTGCAGTGCTTTAACGAATTTAGATGTAGCTAATTTTGATACAAAAAATGTTATAGATATGTCAGCTATGTTTGATAGTTGTAAAAGTTTGACAAGCTTAGATTTATCCAATTTTGATACAGAGGGTGTTCAAGATATGCATTGGATGTTTTATTCGTGCGAAAACCTTTCTAAGATTTATGTAAGCGAAAGATTTGTCACAAACCAAATAACTGAAACGGGAAAGGTGCAAACATCAAGTGCAAATTTATCAAAGAATATGTTTTCAAAGTGTGTTATTCTTGTCGGTGGAAATGGTACCGTTTATAATTCATCATATACTGATAAAACCTATGCTCGAATTGATGGCGGGACAAGTAGCCCAGGGTATTTTACAGCGAAATAAAGGAGAATAATAAAAATTATGACAAAACAATTTAATAAAGTTTGGATAATGGTATTGTTAATTTCTGCAGTTCTTATGCTAGGGATGGGACTTGTTGCAATTCAGCAGAAAAACTTAACCTTGAATATTGAAACAACCCCGTCGGAATTTAATAGTTTTCAAATAAGAATAGACTATAAAGTTGGCATTGAAGAAGACTATAAAATGCTGTTTTCTAATATAGATGGTGCTATTAGCCTTGGAAGTGGGTTCGAGAGGAGTGGTGGTTTATTGAGACTAACACAAACTGGAGTGGTTAATCCTGGGATTGTAGTTAGTTTTAGGATATATAACTATACTCCTACACCAAATACAGAAAATAATTATATAAAATTTTCAGGTGGAGAAGGCACTGGATTGAAAACTTTTGAGGTATATTTGAATCAATATACTGTGAAAACACTTGTATTATCACAACAAGTTGATGTCGTTGCAACTGGAACGTCTTTTATACTAGATTTAAGCACACTTACTTGGGCAGAGCTTCCTGTAGATATAGCCAATGAAACTTATACAATAAAGGCGTATAATTCTTATGCAGACTATTTAACCAATGGTGAAATTTATGGTTATGTTGAATATCAATATACGGTAACTAATGGATTGCTAGAATATGAGGCATTGAATCCACCTACTCATAATGAAAACACTGGTGAAAGTATAGTGTGGGAGTTTATAGGTTGGGCGGAAGTTGGCGGTGAAGAGCAGAATAAGTATGAAATGTCTATAAGCAAAGGTAATTTTGGGGATAAGGTTATTTATGCAATTTGGACAATCGAAACAGTTACAATAACATTGTCTTCCAATATGAACGGGCTCTGGTTTGGGGTGCCTCCACCTAGTGGCACTTCCTCGTATCCTATTCAAATACCTAAAAATGCAGATAATACCACTATTACATGTTGGTCATCCTCGATTGAACAAAAGTGGATTCAGGA
>JAFYKO010000098.1 GCA_017537515.1 Clostridia bacterium
CAAGCACAGAAAAATACGTTTATGTTTTTGATGGCTGGACAAAGGGGCAGAGTGATGAAGTTGTTTCAGATTTAACTATTTTGCAGTCTGACAATATGACAACAGATAATAGTATAGTCAATTTCTATGCACATTTCTCTCAAGAGCTTAGAAAATACACAATAAGCCTCTATGCTGAGAAAAACGACCTTACAGCATACAAAACCATTGAATGCGTTTGGGAAGAAAATGTCAATCTTTCTGGAGAAAATCTTAAAAAAGACAGCACAGAGAAATATTATTACGAATTTAAGGGTTGGAGATACCTTGACAGTGGCGAAAAATGCCCAAGCAATATAGTGATTAGTGGTGATTTGAGTTTGTATGCTGATTTCAATGAAGAGCCAATACCTTTCAAGCTCAGTGAAAAAGCAAAAAGCATTATTTGGATGGTGTTTGGAGGTATCGTCGGGCTTGTTGCGTTGATTGTTATATTCAAAATAGTGATTTCAAAAGGCAAGAAAAACAGAAGCTCAATAAAAGCACAAAAATCTATTGCAATCTATAAAGCTCAACAAGAATATTTTGATAAACAACGACAAGAAATTGAAGAAATTCGTGAAAGAATAAAACAAAAGTTTAACAAAGACGAAGAGTAAATACACATCACTAGCACTTGTATTTGGCAAAACATCTCGGCTTTAACTGAGCGAAAAATAGGCAATAATATATACAAAACCCTAGGCACTTAAACAAGTGTCTATTTTTCGATAAAAATATTTCTTTATTTCACAATCAAAATACGGATTTCGCTTGCCAAAATGCTTTTTTAGGGTTATAATAGATATATGTTATATCTTATTTCATCCCTTCAAGGGCTTTCAGCTATAGAAATACTAGCCATCGCATTGGCGTATTTTATTGCTATTTGTATTGCTTTAAGCGTCCATGAATGGGCCCACGCCTTTGTGGCGTATAAATGCGGAGATGACACTGCCAAACTTGCAGGTCGGTTGACCCTAAACCCAATCGCACATATGAGTGGATGGGGGCTGTTATGCTTTGCATTTATTGGGTTTGGTTGGGCAAAACCAGTCCCAATAAATCCGTCAAGATTTCGGTCTTATCGCAAGCATTCGATTCTGGTTATTTTGAGTGGCGTGCTATCAAATTTTATTTTGGCGTTTATATTCTCTGGAATCTTGTATTTCTTGGGTGGAATCATATTTGCCGAATATATGATAAACAGCAGTCTTCTTTGCCTTTTCCTATACTATTTCTTGCTTTTCTGCGTGCAAATCAATTTGATACTACTTATATTCAACCTTCTTCCAATTCCACCGCTTGATGGATTCAATCTTATTGCAATGCTTACAAAATATGGCAACAAATTTGTCGACTTTATGAATCGCTATGGCTTTGTTGTGCTTTTGTTTATGCTGTTGCCATTCTTTAACGGTTCGTCTATGCTGACACTGTTCTATAATAACGCATTACCGCTGTTCTTATCCTATTTTTCATTTTTCTGGGGGTTATTTGTATGACGGAAATAAAAAACGAAGAAAATCTAAATATGCAAAATGAAGAGAATATGACTCAATATGACGATGATTCATATCTTTTCAAGCTTGAAAATTTTGAGGGGCCCCTTGATTTGCTTCTTGAAATTATCAAAAAGAATAAAATGGATATTGAAGACGTCAAACTGGCTGATATTACAGGTCAATATCTCGAATATATGAAAGGCCTTGAAAGGCTTGATATGGAAAAAGCAAGCGAGTTTATTGTTATGGCTTCAACCTTAATCGAAATCAAGTCAAAATCACTTATGCCAAGACTTGAAGAAGAGGCTAAGGATGAACTCGAGGACAGCGAAGCAATGATTCTTGCAAGACTTAAAGAATATCAACTCTTTAAGGAAGTTGGCGAAAACCTAAAAACGTTTGAAAATATTAACCACTTCTACAGAGAACCAGATTCAAGCGTAGGTGCTCCAAAATTTGTGCTTAAAGATATGGCAATAGACAATCTTTTGGACGCTTTTGCAAACCTTCTCACAAGAAGTGATAAAAAAATCCTTATCGACGAACCAAAAACAATCAAAAAAGACCGCTTTACAGTTGCTGAAAAAATGGAAAGCACAAAAGAATTGCTTTTGGAGAAAAAAAGTATTAAATTCACAGACTTGTTTGACGAAGACCAAACAAGGAGTGAACTTATAAACTGCTTTCTTGCAGTACTTGAGCTTCTTAAACGTAGTTTTGCAAAGATTAGGCAAAATGACTTATTTGCAGAAATTGAAATAATTTTAAATGAGGACAATTAGGAGAATCAAATGAAGAATTTAAAAGAAATCATTAAGGCAACATTGTTTGTTGCAGGTGAAGGCATAGACCTTGGATTTATTGCAGACAAATTGGATGTTCCAATTAAGGATGTAAGAAAAGCGATAATCGAACTCAAAGCCGATATTGGCGAAGACGATGGCATTCAAATTATTGAATATAAAAACAAATTTCAACTTACATCAAACCCAGCCTACGCTGATTATATTTCCAGCGTCTTGAATCCAATCCGTGAGAAAGCATTGACAAAAGCATCACTCGAAACACTTGCAATTATTGCCTATAAACAGCCAATAACACGTCTTGAAATTGAGGATATTAGAAAAGTTGGCTGTGATTATGCAATCAATATGCTTGAAGAAAACAAAATGATTGAGGTTGTAGGCAGAAAAGACGCTGTCGGAAAACCTTTGCTTTATGGAACCACAGACGAATTTTTGAAACGTTTTGGCCTTCAAGATATTTCACACCTACCTGACTATGAAGAACTTATGGAGCGTATTGCAGTTATTCGTCAAGACGAAAAACCAAAAGGCGACGGACTTTACTTTGATTATAAACTCGAAAATTCTGAACAGCCTGAAGAGGAAGAAACTGAAATGAAGATAATCAACTTCCAAGAAGTTCCCGAAAGCGAAATGGATGCCGCTCTTGAAGAACTTACATATCAAATCTTGTCTGAAACTCGTGGCGTTGGCAACGAGGAGAAAAAGTAACCCACATAAAAACACAAAAACAAACCAAAATAACACTATGGAAAGTTTATGGCTTTTGATAGTGCTTTTTTTTATTTTTATCTTAATCATCCCGCAGGTATTCAAGTTTTATGTAGCTTACAATCCACTCGAAAACAAAGGACTTTTAATCCTAAAACTGTGGTTTATAAATATTCTGTATTTTTCTTTTCAAATTCGCCCAAGCGGGATTATTGTTCGCACCCGAAAGAAGCGAAAGCAGATTGAATACGCATTCAACGACCCAACAATTAAGTTTTATAAAGATTTTTCAAGGCAGATACAACAAAAACTCAAACTCAAATATGTCGACCTTTATTCCAAAATTGGCACTGGAGATGCAAGTCAAAGTGCGATTTTGGGCGGAATGTGTAATGCTTTATACAACGCAATAGGTGCAAAAATAAAAAACAAAAAAAAGTCTTGTACAGTTATTATAAACTCGCACACAGAGTTTAAAGAAAAGGTATTTGATGTGTCGGTGTTTAGTAATTTAAGCATAGCATTGTTTGATTTTATATACTGCTTCATAATGGCATATCTCGGCAAATCCTAAGCATAATTTTTGAAAAATTAAAGATAATAAAACTGAAAGGAATTATAAAAAAATGAAAACAATTCAAGAAAACAACAAAAAATCTATTGAAAGCCTTATTGAAGGTACGCTCAAAAATCTTAGGGAAATGGTTGAAACAAACACAATAATTGGCAAGGCTTTGAATCTTTCAGATGGTTCGAGCATTATCCCTATTTCAAAAGTCAGCGTGGGTTATGTTGTTGGTGGCGGTGAATATGCGGATGTGTCAAGACATAAAAAACACGATGCCTTTCCTCTTGCGGGCGGAAGTGGTGGCGGTGTAAGCGTCAACCCTGTGGGGTTTTTAATTGCAAGCCAAGGCGAAGTTAGGTTTATAGATATCGAAAACAAAAACGCATATCAATCTGTACTCAAACTCTTCAATATGGTTATAGACAAACTCAAGGATAAGGAGGGCGAAAAGGTTGAAGACTAAAAGAATTGTTTTAGGAATCTTTCTAGCAATTATTGTAGGCATAGGGACTTTGCTTTCAAGTTATTATATAAACAGCGAGGTTATTGAGACAGCAGGTTACCAAACCCAGTCAAGTGCAAGGGCAATGTGCGTTTTAGAGCAATCAAGCGGACGAGTGCTTTACGGAAAAAATATAGACCAAAAACTTGCGATGGCAAGTACAACGAAAATTTTTACTGCGTTAACGGTTCTGGAAAACTGTGAAGATATAAATGCGGTCGTAGATGTCGACGACAGGGCAGTTGGAATAGAGGGCACCTCAATATACCTTAGAAAAGGAGAAAGACTGACCGTTAAAGAATTACTCTTAGGGATGATGTTGCCTTCTGGGAATGATTCTGCAACCGCACTAGGATATTATATCGGAGGGGATATACCAAGTTTTTGTAAACTAATGGAAAAAACGGCAGAGGGGGCAGGATGCAAAAATTCTTCTTTTAAAAACCCTCATGGTTTGGATGAAAAAGGGCATTACACAACTGCATACGATTTGGCGAAGGTGTCAGCGAAGGCACTTGATAATGATGTCTTTCAAGAGATAGTAACCACTAGGACGGCGACAATTTCCGGGAATAAGGAAGTCAAAACAAGATATTTA
>JAFYKO010000099.1 GCA_017537515.1 Clostridia bacterium
AAAAGAGGGTTATACCCTCAACTGAAAAACCACCGGCTTAGCCGGTGGATTTTTATTTTAAATTAATCTGTTATTTATTTGACTATTTTATAATATTATGGTATTATATATTTATTAAAGGAGAAAATATATTATGAATATGATTTGGATTTGGGCAATAATAATTGTTGTTGCACTTATCGCCGAATTTCTCACTATGCAAATGGTCAGCATATGGCTTGCAGTGGGCGGACTTGTTGGCTTGATTTTGGCTATCATTGGGGGAATTGGCATTGAAGTTCAAATTATCGTTGCGATTGCTGTTGCATTTGTTTCAATCTTGGCATTGAGAAAAGTAACCCTAAAATTCCTCACAAACAAAACTGAAGGCGACAAGGCTGAAGTTTTGGTTGGAAAAACGGGCAAAGTAATCAATGCTATTGACAAGGAAACAAGCGGAACAGTTAAAATCAACGGCGTTATTTGGACCGCAATAGCAGACAAAAACATTGCCGAAGGAACAGAAATCAAAATTATTGACGTAGTCGGAAACCGTCTTAAAGTTAAAGAGGTAAAGGAGTAAAAGTATGTTAACAGTATTTATTGTTTTAGGTGTAGTTATCCTAATTTTATTCGGACTTTCAGTTCGTGTGGTGCATCAGTCAACCGCAGTTGTTGTGGAAAGGCTTGGCAAATACCACAAAACATTACAAACAGGGATTCATCTTGTTATCCCAATCATTGACAGAACAAAACCGGCACTTGTGCTAAAAGAAAAGGTTGCGGACTTCCCTCCTCAACCAATCATTACAAAAGATAATGTTACAATGCAAATAGATACAGTGGTTTATTATCAAATCACAGACCCAAAACTCTACACTTATGGTGTTGAAAAACCAGTTAGTGCGATTGAAAACCTTACTGCAACAACCCTTAGAAATATTGTGGGCGAACTCGAACTTGATGAAACTCTCACAAGCAGAGACACCGTTAATGGGAAAATGCGTGCAATTTTGGATGAGGCCACAGACCCTTGGGGTATCAAAATCAATCGTGTTGAACTTAAAAACATCGACCCTCCTCACGCAATACGTGAAGCGATGGAAAAACAAATGCGTGCAGAACGTGAGAGACGTGAAGCAATCCTTCTTGCCGAAGGTGAAAAACGCAGTAATATTTTGAGAGCAGAGGGCGAAAAACAAGCGGCAATTTTGCGTGCAGAAGCACAAAAAGCCTCACTTATTGCAGAGGCAGAAGGTGAAGCAGAGGCTATTCGCAAAATTATTGAAGCAAACCCAAGCAAAGAATATTTGACCCTAAAATCCCTCGAAGCACTGAAAGTTGTTGCTGATGGACAAAGCACAAAACTCTTTATTCCTTCAGACCTTGCAAATCTTACTGGGTTGGTGTCTGGAATCACGGAAACAGTTCAAACCACAAAAGAAACAACAGTCAAAAAAGACAAAAAGAAGAAATCTGAGGAGTAAAACTTTAAAACAAAATACTTGCCTATTTTCATAGACAAGTTTTTTTAATCGCTATTGTTTGCAATAAATATCGATAAAACAAAACGCAAGAATCCAAGTATTGAAACAACAAGTCCAGCAACGTAAGTTTGTGCGGCGGCGTTTAAAACCACCTTCGCACCTTTAACCTCAGTGTTGTCAAGAATGTTGCTTGATACAAGGGCATTAAGTGCACGCTTAGATGCATCAAATTCAACGGGGAGAGTTACAAGCGAAACAAGAACCGAAAGCCCAAAGAACACGCAACCACCAATTACGAAGTAAGAACCAATGCTTGTGTATGCAAGGGCTGAAAGCACAAGACCAATAATAATCAGTGGCCAAAGCATACTTGACATAATATTGCTAAGCACTGCCAGGCCTTTTCTGAGCCTCAAAAACCCATACCCTTGAGCATCTTGAATTGCGTGGCCTGCTTCGTGAGCGGCAACCCCCAATGCAGCGATTGAAGTTGAGTTGTAAACCTCATCTGAAAGACTTAACGTTTTATTTGCGGTGTTGTAATTGTCCGTCAAATTACCTGAAATATGTTGAATTTTGACATCACTTATTCCTTCGTGTCTCAAAATTGTCTCGCACGCTTCTCTTGTTGTTATGCCTTTACTTGAAAAGACTTTTGAATATGTTTTAAAAGCCTTATTGACTTTGTTTTGTACGATAACTGAATAAATAATACCTGGGAGCAATACAATGCCCAGTAAATAATAAACTAACATCCACATACTTATATAATACCATAAAATCTAGCAAAAATGCAATACTTTTTGAAAAATCTTTTAAATTTTTTTAAAAAATTTTAGTTTTTCGCACAAGTCCTGTCCACGAAAACAACGCTCGGAAGAGGTCGCCAGTGTATGTTGCCTTTGCCGAACTCAAAAATTTGGACATAAGAGATAGTTCTTTTTTTGAAAATACATTTGTTTTTTGCAATAAGTCCATAGCTATTTCGCTTGCGTTTTTCTCGAGTTTTAGAGTGGAGATTTTAAGCCATATTGCAACAATGAAATTCAAAAGCATAAAGAGTAGAAAAAATAAACAAATAATTATGACACCCGTTGCAAAGAAATAAACGCCTGCAATAACAAGCAAAACATTCAAAAAGCCTAAAAACTTAACAGTCTTTGCAAGTTTAAAATTCTGCACAAGGATTTTAGGGTTGTTTTTATGTTGGAAGGAATGACCAAATTCGTGGGCGACAATAGCAAAGCTTGCGATACTTCCTATATATGCTATTTGCGAAGAAAGTGAAACTGTTTTTCTTGCTGGAGTGTAAGAGCCACTTGAAGGCATTTCTTTTTCGGGTAAGACCTCGACGGCAATTTGCCCTTTAAAAAAAAACACTGAAAATTTTTTTGCAAATGAATAAGCGTCCGCTTTAAACCTAGTTGAGATTTTATTCATTTCATCAAAGGATTTTAAATAATGGTCGTATGAAAAATTTGCAATACAAATTCCAATAATTGTAAAAAGCAAAAAACATCCCGCAATGAGGTATGCCCAATATTCAGAAATAAAAATTAAAAATTCTTCCATAAAAATATTATAACAAAAAACTAATGGAAAATCAATACTTATTTATTTTAAAACAAATTTATAAAAAAATAATTAAATTAAAAATACAATAAAAAAAATAAAAAACCTAAAAAAACAACATTTTTAAGGTTTTTTGGTTAAAAAATTAAAAATATCTTTATAAACATCTGCTGTTTCTTTTTCATACAGCAAGTTATGTCTTAGTTTTGGATAAATAATTATTTTTGAGTTTAAGTTGTTGTTTGAATATAATTGATGAAGATATTTAACGCCTTTTCCAAAATCGCCGACTGGGTCATCCTCGCCGGATATGATAAGTATCTCCATTTCTTTGCTGACGTCTTTCAAGTTGTTTGCTATATTTGGCAAATTGTCAAGAAGAGATTCATAAAATCCATAGGAAAAAGGAATCCTACATAGTTTGTCATTTGCAAGTATTTTCAGCTTATCGTTGTCGCTGGTTATCCATGATGTAGGTTTGAATCTACGGTTAAAATACTTTTGCAATGACCTATCAAGGGATTGAGCATATGCGTTTGGCCCTTTAATTTTTCTTCCAAGTTTGCAGATGATTTTTGCAAGTCTTATCTTTGGTTGATTCATATAACCACTTCCGATAAGAATCATTTTTGAAATATTTTTTGCCTTGTGCATACAGGCTTGTGCTATGAAAGAACCATAAGAAAAACCAACAAGATAGATTGGCAGTTGATATTTTTCTTTAAGCATATTGGAAATACATAAGCAGTCGCACACAGATGCGGAAAAAACATCGTAGTCTGCTTTGCCGATTTCAGAGATTTTGTTGCACGAGCGTCCGTGCCCTCGTTGGTCGACAAGGAGGCAATGAAAATGTTTTTTGTTGACCTTTTCCGCAAATTCAAAATATGGTTTTGAGTATTCTTGAATTCCGTGCAAAAAAAGCACAACGCCTTTTGGTTTTTGTGCCTCAAACAAATAAGTCCTTAGTTTTGTGCCGTCATAGCACTCAAAAAATTCTTCTTTCATCATTTCACACTTCGTTTAAATTTTTTTACTATAACTTTATTGCCAATATTTTCAACAATTATAACTTTCTTGCCTTTTTTGATTGCACCATCGGTGGATTCTGCATCAACTTCGCTGTCTGTTTCTATTAAAAGAACCCTGCCCATTCCTTGTGATTTCTCTGGAATTGCTTCAGTTACGATGCCAATCTCACCTTTATTTGCAAGCGGTTCTCTTTCTAGATAGCCTAAAATCAGCACGATGCCGATAGCGAGAACGACAGAAATTGTTATTGCAACGGGTATGCTGGCGAAAAGAGAAAGCAAAAACGAACAAGTGGAACCAATGGTTAGGGCAAAAACAGTGCCTTTGATTTTGAAAGTATTGAAAACAAATGACGCTGGCTCAAAATCGTCTGTAATGTCGTCTATATCATCGCTGATTACTTTGTTTTTGGTTTTTACATAACCAGTGTAAAGCAAAATCAAATAAGTTATAAGTAAAACAAGTGAAACGCAAGCGATTATGAATAATACGTTTTGAAAAACTGTTAAATTCGTAAAAATCATTTTTATTCCTTTTAAATATATATTCAATATAATAACACTAATTTCCCAAAATGGCAAACAAAATCAAAAAATGCAATCTATGTATTATTATGCGAATTTTGGAATATTCTAATATTATATGACAATTTGGATAGGAATATTTTTTGGGGTTCTTCAAGGTCTAACAGAATTTTTACCAGTGTCTTCAAGTGGGCATCTGGTGTTTTTCAATAATATATTTGGCACAAATTGTGATTTTTTGTTTTTTAGCTTGCTTTTGCACCTTGCAACTCTTTTTGCTGTTGTTGTGGTTTTGTGGAAAGAAATAAAATTTTTAATCAAAAGACCCTTTTCACCCCTAGCAATACAACTCTATCTCTCGACAATCGTTACAATAGTTATGGTTTTGATTTTTGAGGCGTTCATAAAGGATGCCTTTGGAGGCTCACTTCTTCCAATTTGCTTTATGCTTACAGCTATTCTTTTGTATATTACGGAGGTTTATACAAAAAAACAAGCCAAGCCACTCAACTTAAAGACTTCATTAATTATGGGTTTTGCCCAAGGCATAGCGGTTCTTCCGGGGATTTCTCGAAGCGGGGCAACGATATGTACGGGAATTTTATGTGGGCTGTCTCGAGAAGAGGCGAGCAGATTTTCATTTTTAATGTCTATTCCAATTATTGTTGCTTCAATGGGGTATGATATTTTGGATGCAGTCGTTCAAGGCGAAGCAGTCTTTAATGTTCCCATCCTTCCAGCAATTTTTGGATTTATTAGTGCATTCCTGGTTGGTGTGATTGCAGTTAAGTTTATGATAAATATGCTCCAAAAAGTCAAGCTTTGGTGGTTTTCAATTTATTTGATAATTTTATCAATAATTTCATTATTTTTAATAAAATAAGTGAAAAAATATAATTTTTTCTACTTTTATTTAATTATTTTTTTAGAAAAAAACAATTTTAAAAAACCCGAAACAATTTTTGGTGCCTTCACGCAAATGATTTTCATAAATATTTCTCCTTAAAATATCCTATTCCTCAAAGTGTGTTTTTGTGTTTGTGGGTGTGTTTGGAGTGTGGGTTGACTTAAAAATTTTGACAAAAATTTCTTTTAGGCTTGCAAATGTCGAAAAAAATTGTTATAATCACCCTATGAGAATTTGTAATCTTTCATCGGGTAGTGATGGCAATTTGACTTATATAGAATGTGAGGATGCGAAATTGTTGGTTGATATCGGGCTTTCGTGCAGAGAGGTTGAAATGAGGCTTAGATTTCTCAACGTTGACCCAGCAGATATTGATGCTATATTAATCACTCACGAACACTCCGACCACATTAAAGGGTTGGAGGTTTTTGCAAGTCGTTATAAAACTACTGTGTATGTGCACGAAAGGGGGTATATTCCACTTCTAAACAAACTGAAAAGGAATTTAAATATTCAAACTTTTGAAGATGTGGACTTTTTTATAGGCTCAGCCAAAATATCTACGGTGCCACTTCCTCACGACGTTGCGAGGTGTACAGGGTATTCAATTCAAGAAAATGAAAAAAAGATAAGTATTATTACAGATTTGGGGCATACTACAAATGAGATTCTTCAAAATCTGTTTGGAAGTAGTCTTGTGTTTTTAGAGGCAAATCACGATGTGGCTCGTTTAAGGGAAAACAAAAACTATCCATCATACCTAAAAAATCGTATCCTTGGCCAAAACGGACACCTCTCAAATGATTCTTGTGCCGAAGCGATTGTTGAACTTGCTAAAAACGGTTGTCGACAAGTGGTGTTATCCCATTTAAGCACAGAAAATAACACTCCAGAACTTGCGTATGACTACATAACCAAAACCCTAAAAAAATATGGAATCATTGAAGGCGAAAACATAAAAATTGATGTTGCCGGCTTGGTTCCTAAGGCAATATTTAGGCTTTAAAAACCACAGAACACTGCAAATAGATTTTGAGAACGATAAAAGGAATTTATTATGAAAAAAATTTTATTTTTATTGTTGTCGAGTGCAGTGATTTTTTCTTGTGTCGGATGCACTCCTTCAAAAACCGAAGTTGACACAAGCGTAGATATGACTCCTAGGCTTATTTCAACCGCAGATGTTGACAGCTCCGCAGATGTTGCCGAAGCTGTAAGAAGTGCCATAGTTGGTGTTTCTGCAAAACTTAGCAACGGAACCAGCCTTGGCAGTGGTGTCGCTATTGCCGATGGTGGATATGTTTTGACAAATCAGCACGTTATAAGCGGGCAAAAGTCTATCACATTATATTTTGCCGACAAAACCACTGCAGGTGCAGAACTTATTTGGAGTGATAGCAGTATTGACCTTGCAATCCTAAAATCTTCAAAAAATCTTCCTTATCTTTCGACTTCACCTTTAAGCGACGTTCAAATTGGCGATGATGTTTTGGCAGTTGGTACGCCTCTTTCTTTACAATTTCAACACACCTTTACAAAAGGTATTGTCAGTGCGTTGAATCGAACCCTTGAAATTCAAAGCCTTGGGGGTTATACAACTTATATGCAAAACCTCATTCAGCATGACGCAAGTATTAATAGTGGCAATAGTGGTGGGCCACTTATTAATTCAAAAGGCAAGATTATTGGCATAAACAGTCTTAAAGCAAGCGATGCCGAGGGGATTGGGTTTGCAATTCCTATTGAAACCGCAACCGCTGTTGCTGAAAGAGTTATACCAAACGCCAATTTTGAGCAAGTTCGACTCGGGGTGTTTGGGTGCGATGCTGAACTTGCAAAATTCAAAAATCAAACAGACAAAGACAAGGGCGTTTTTGTATTGGATATAAAAAGTGGTTCAATTATGTCAGCGACAGAGTTAAAACAAGGGGATGTTATTACATCAATAAACAATGATAGTATTTCAAATACATTGGATTTCAGAAAAGCAATTTATAAATTGGATTTTGGTCAAGAAGTAGTGGTGGGTGTTTATAGCGAAGGACAAGAAAAAGAAATAAAAATATTGGTTTAATGAATCAAATATTTTTTGAGAACAGTTGTGATGACTGTTTTATTTTTACTATAAAAAAATAAAAAATAATGAAAAATTAATAAAAAATAAATAAAAAACGCTAAAAAAAATAAAAAAAATTAATTTTTTTAATTAATTTTTGCAATTAGTATTGTAATTTTAAAAAAAATATGCTAAAATCATAAGTCTAAAAATCAAAAAATATTTTAAAAAATAATTACGAAAGGAGAAAGGCATATGCAAAATATTTTAAGTATTATTGAAAATGATAAACTCGTCAAGCCCGGTGATGTGGTTGGAGTAGGAGTGAGTGGCGGAAGTGATAGTATGGCCCTGTTGCATTTTTTAAACAGCCACAGCCACGACCTTGATATTGAAGTTGTTGCCATCCATGTTGACCATTGCATTAGGGAAGAAAGTGGGAATGATGCTGAGTTCGTTGCAAGATATTGCAGACAAAACGGAATACGACATTATAAATTTAAAATCAATGTTCCAAAACTTGCAGAAGAACGAAAAGAGAATTTGGAAAAAGTTGCAAGGGATACACGTTTTGGAGTTTTTGATACTCTTCTTAAAAAAGGTGTGATTGACAAAGTTGCGATTGCTCACAACACACGAGACCAAGCTGAAACAATTCTCCACAATCTTTTTAGGGGTACAGGCGTTGAAGGGGCAAGTGGTATGAAGACAAAAAGAGGTGATGTTTATATCCGCCCTCTTCTTTCCACAAGCAAAAAAGCGATTTTGGATTATTGTTTCTTAAATGATGTGCCTTATGTTAACGACGCAACAAACTTAGACAATACTTATTCAAGAAATTTTATTCGCAATGTGCTTATGCCTCAAATAGAGGAAAGGTGGCCAAGTTTGGTTGAAAAACTTGTCAATTTTGGCAAGGATTGTGCAGACGATAGCAAATACATCAACACTCAAATTTTTGATGACGCAGTTATTTATGGAGAAAAAACAGCCAAAATTCCAAATTCATACTTTTTATACGACAATGCAATAGTTTCTAGAATTATTTTCAAGGCATTAAACAAAATTGGCGTTGTTCAAGATATTGAGAGAATCCATTTGCAAATGCTTAAAGAACTTGCTCTCAATGGCGAAAATGGAAGCAAAATAAAACTTCCTATGAATGTTACTGCTTTTAGAGAATATGACTATTTGACGCTCACAAACAAGAAAAAAGAAGAAGTTGTCTTAAATCAACCTTTCAAATCTGGAAGTTTTCAAATTGAAGGCTTGGGGACTGTAACCGTAAAACGCACAAAAGACTTGACAAAGGGGCGTGGCGAAATAATATTTGACGGCAAGAAAGTGCCAAAAGATGCTGTGTGGAGGTTTAAGGAAAGAGGTGATGTCTTTGAAAAATTCGGCGGTGGCGGAACTAAAAAACTTAAAGACTACTTCATAGACAAAAAGATTCCACTACGTTTAAGAGGGCTTATTCCAGTTCTTGCAAGTGGTAAAACTGTTTATGCGATTGCAGGTGTTGAAATTTCTGAAAGTGTAAAAATCGACGCTCAAACAACTACTGTAATAAAAGTAAGCATAACATAATATGGGTTTTGTACAAATATTCACAAAAGCATTGTGGAAATGTGGATAACTATTTGAATGGTTGTCCATTTTTTTATTATTTCGGTCAAAAAACAAACGTTTTTGTGCAAAATGCACGAAATTTGCGTTGAAATTGTGGAAATGTGGACAACTTCTGACCTTTATTTTTAAAAGTTCAAGTGTTTTTTTTGGTTTGCATAAGGTTAAATGTCAAGTTTTAAGCCATTGAATTGACTTTTTAATAAAAATATTGTATTATATAACAATAAGGAGCAATTATGACAAAAATAAAAGCAAGGACAATTTCTGGGTTTATGGAGTTAACACCCGAAAAACAAATTGTCTTTAATCAAATGAAGGATAAAATAAAAAATGTTTTTGAGCGAAATGGCCTTACTCCAACAGAAACGCCTATTCTTGAGTACAGTGAAATTTTGCTTGCCAAGGCAGGCGGGGAAACCGAAAAACAAATTTATCGTTTTCAAAAAGGCGAGTCTGATTTGTGTATGAGGTTTGATTTGACTGTCCCATTTGCAAAATACGCTGCAATCAATCAAAATATTTTGAATTTTCCTTTCAGAAGATATCAAATTGGTAAGGTGTTTAGAGGCGAGCGGGCACAGAGAGGGAGATTTAGAGAGTTTTATCAATGTGATATGGACATCATCGACGATGGGGAACTTTCTCTTTGGGCGGACGCTGAATGTATTAGTGTTTTAAGCCAAATTTATTATGAACTCGGACAGAAAGTGCATATCAAAATTTCAAACAGAAAAATTTTGGTTGGGCTTATCGATGCACTTGGCGAAAGTGAAAATCAAGGGCAAATCCTAAATATTTTAGACAAGGCTTCAAAAATTGGCGAAGATAAAGCCTTGGAAATATTAAGCGAAATCACAAGCAATGCAAAAACCATCTTGAATATCTTGAAAATCACTGACATAGGAAAACTGGAGGAACTTCCTTATCAAAATGAAACGTTTTTGAAAGGTATTGAGGAAATCAAGGAGTTATTTAAGAATCTAAGAGCTATAAGAATGGACAATAGATTTGATTTGGATTTAAGTATAATTCGTGGTCTTGATTATTATACAGGTACTATCTTTGAGGCATTTTTGGTAAGTGAAAACCTATCTGTTGGTGGCGGTGGAAGGTATGAAAATCTTGCAGGAAACTACACAGACAAAAAACTCTCTGGTGTCGGAGTTAGCGTTGGACTTACACGCTTGTTTGATATTTTGGATAGGAATGGAAGTATCCCTTTCCCAAAATCTACAACCGCAAAAGTTGCAATCATCCCTCTTGGGGACACAAGCAATCATTGTTTTTTGATGGCTGAAAAACTTAGGGATAGAGGAATAAATACGCAAGTTTTGTATTTCAATAAATCCTTTAAATCAAAAATGAATTATGCGAACAAAATTGGCGTTCCGTTTATTATGGTTATTGGGGATGATGAATTAAGGTCGGGTGTTTATGGCCTCAAAAATATGATAACTGGCGAAGTTTTTGAAAATGATTTTGATACAAATTTAAATAAAT
>JAFYKO010000100.1 GCA_017537515.1 Clostridia bacterium
ATGGTCCTCGCTCATTCACACCGGATTCCACGTGTCCTGTGCTACTCTGGATCTCCCTAGGGGCATTTGACATTTCGACTACGAGACTATTACTCTATATTGTCTAACTTTCCAGAAATGTTCGTCTATATCATTTGCTCCCACGTCGGGGTCCGAACCCCCACCCTATTACTAGGATAGGTTTGGGCTCTTGCAGTTTCGCTCGCCACTACTCCCACAATCGTTTGTTTACTTTCTTTTCCTCCAGGTACTAAGATGTTTCAGTTCCCTGGGTTCCCCTCATAACACTATGTATTCATGTTATGATACTACCATATTAGTGGCAGTGTGTTTCCACATTCGGAAATCTACGGATCACAGTTCATTAGCAACTCCCCGTAGCTTATCGCAGCTAGTCACGTCCTTCATCGGCGCCTAGTGCCAAGGCATCCTCCATATGCTCTTTGTAGCTTAATCAGATTCTTAGCATTTTTGCTTTGTCTAGTTTTTTACTATTATAAGATTTACAAGATAACTCAGCGTAAATTGAATGTATGTGTTTTTACATTACTCAAATTTACTGATATTTGAATATCTAAAATTATTCAGTTGTCAATGTTCAGATGTTCGTCAAGTCAGTCACACGACTGCACTTTTGGTCTTTGTTTTGACCTCGTTACCAACGAACAAGGCAATAATACCATATATAAAAACAAATGTCAACACTTTTTTTAAAAATTTTTTTAATTTTTTTAAATTTTTTTTACTTTTTTTCAAACACTCCACCTAGTGTTTGCGAACACTCGGGGGAGTTGTCGAAAAATGTCCAAAATTTTTGTGTTTTATTTGTGAAATTTTGGATAAGTTTTCTTTAAAACTTGAAAAAAGTTTTTGAAGATTTTTGTCTTTTTTTGGATTTTGGGCTAAATTTTTCAATGTTTGGGGGTGGAATTTGAGAAAATTTTAAAATTTTTTAAATGGGCGAGAGGTTTTTTTTAGTTTTTTTACAAGAATCAAAACGGGGCGGGCGACTCTGCACGGCATTTCATACCAGCAAGAGTCACTCCGCCCCCTCCCCACTTTATTCTCTCCTCCTCTCCATAGTTTTATAAATTGCAAAATAAAAAAACAGAACCTTGCTGTGGTTCCGCTTAACCTTGATTTTGTTTTTTGCCGTATTCTTCGTCGGGCTTTTTTTAAGTGATTCTTTAAAATAATTTTTTAACTTCTATTTTGCGGTGGCTGTTTTCTTTCTTTTAATTTTTGTGGACTTTCGTTGAGTGGCAGGATTTGGGTCTTCTTCGGTCTTTTTGATTTGAACTCTTTTAATCCTTGGGTGTTTTGAAATTTTAAGTCCTCTTGGCTCTTTTGCACGCTCTTTCTTTAGCTTTAAAGCAAAGCTATGTGTGAAATGCCTTTTGCCCTCGCTCAAAGCCTCATCTTCAATTTCGTCTTCTCCAAAAACAATATCTTGAATCTTTCCTGCAACCAGTGCAATAAACTCGCCATTGCTTGGACGTTCAGTGCTTACAAAAAACTCTGCACCAAAAAGGTCATTAAGCATTAGAACCCTGTCCTTATTCCAAGAAACGCCGATTGCGTGGCGAATTGCCCTCTCCACACTGTTTGACTTTGTGTCATACTTTTCAGCAATAACGGGATACAAAACCTTTGTGATAGAATCCAAATAGTTTTCGTCCTCAATCACCATTTTGATTGCCTCCACCAAATACTTAAACCCAAGAAGGGCCCCCGGCATTCCAATAAGTAGTAAGATATCTTTCGTGCATTTAACTACACTTCGCATAATTTTCCATCTCCTTTTTTTAAGATATATTTATTTTACAATACTTTTGTACAAAAATCAACTAATTTTTCACAAGTATGTACAACTTTTTTGTTTTTTTATGATTTTTTTACAAATTTCTTGATTTTTTGGCTGATTTTGGCTGTTTTTTGAAACACTTGTTCCAAAATATCAAAATTTTATAAAAATTCTTGACATCTTTTGACAAATTTTGTCTAATCTTGATACTTTTGCAGTGAGTGACAGGTTGTCAGTTGTTATATGTATTATTACTTCTAATATAGTATATTATATATAATATATATACATATAAAAGAAATAAAATTTCGACA
>JAFYKO010000101.1 GCA_017537515.1 Clostridia bacterium
AAAGCATAAGAGTAATCACCTCCAAATAACTTCTAACAAAGTGACGAAATCACTAGGAAGCCTCTAAGAATATTTAGGGGTTTGCTGGCGACTCTTTGTCTTGGTGAATAAAATAGACCTATCTTGCCTCGGCTGCTCTCTGTCTTGGTGAGTAAATAGGGGGTATCTGGGAGTTTTAGACAAAAACTAGCCGTGCTTTTTGGACAAAAAGTTGACAAGACTAGCCAAAACTAGCCAGAAAAGTTGACAAATAGCCAAAAATGTTGACAAAAAGAAAAGCTGCCAAGTATAACAGAAAATAAAGCACTTGTCAAGAAAATTATTTTTTTATTTTTATTTTCTTTTTGTTGTTTGTTTGTAATGTTTGGAAAGTTATTTTTTCGCAAGTTGTTTCCTTGCGTTGTCGCAAGCTTTCGAAAGGGCGTTTCTTTTTGTTGTTTGTTGTTTGTTTTTGTCGCTTGTTTCAAGTTGTCAAAAAGTCGCAACCAAAAAGCCCGAAAGCCTCTGAACCCATACTATTCGAACAATGCCACGCAACCGACCAAGCCCGAACCTCTGTTGATGTATAACAGCCCAACCGAACCCACGTTTCAAGCGTTTATGTTATACAAAAGAACAGCGTTTTTTATATGTATAGTGGAAAACAGCAACCACCCAAGCCGAAAAACAATAGCTTGTCGAGAGAGCCAGCCAACAACAGCCAGCCAGCCCACCCGAAAAACTAGCTTTTCAAAATCGCAAGCGTATTTCTCAAATAACAGTTTTCTTGTTTCAGCATTTCAATTTCTTTTTGTTGTCGAATCGTTTCGGATTCGTGAACAAGTTTAAGCCTCAATAGCTCGTTGTATGTTTTCCGAGATAGAGCAACCGTTTTTTCTTGCGTTTCTCTTGTCATTTTCTGAACCTCTATTTTATTTCAGCAACAGCCAACCCGAAAGCCGTTTTGATTTTTTCGCTTTCGATATTGTTTCGAGTCGCTTTTTTTATGATGTTTTTCAAGCTTTCCAAAAGTTTCGATTCGTTGAAAGCAGCTTGTTTTTGTTTTTCACTTTCAACAAAAGCCCAAAACTCAACAATTTGTGTTTTTGTTTTGTCGAATCCCTCTTTTTGTTTGATTCTTTCTTTCACATAGTAGAACATCAGATTTTCGTTTGTTGCTTTCAATACGTTGTTTAGATGAACAGCCGAGCAAATGTTGTTTTTGAGTAATTTCACGAACAACCGACACAACACCGACCAATCGCCAGAGTCAATGGCGTGTTGAACAGCGTATTTATACAAATCAACAATGTGTGTTTTTATTTGGTTGTGTGTTTTCACAACAGAATCAAGTAAATTATCAAAATCATTTATATTTTGTATTGTCATTTTTTTTATTTCCTTTCATTTTATTAAAGATTTCAACTTTTTATTATAAAATAACCGACCAGCCCGAACCGACTTTTCAAGCGTTTGAAAATCCTCTTGCGATATTCTTTTTTTGTTGCGTAAAGCGTACACAAGCGAAAGAGCAACGCAAGAATCATTTCTTTTCACCCGATAGGTCAGAGCCGTTTTTTTAGATAATAAGCGAGTCATTTCATAACCTTTCTTTTTGTTATAGAGCCCGAACCACTCGAACCCTTTCAAAAATCATCATA
>JAFYKO010000102.1 GCA_017537515.1 Clostridia bacterium
CATAGTCTTTGCTGTCGCCGTATTTGTCAACAAGTTTGTAGGTGATAGTGTAAACTGCGTTGTCGCCGAATACATCAACGTCTGCAAGTGCTGTGAAGCGGTCAACGCCTTCTCCAAACTCGATTTCTTCGTCGCTACCAGTTGCGTGAGAGATAACGATTTTTGAGTCTTCCCAAACGATATCGTCGTCATTTGTAACAGGTGTTGGAAGGTCGATTTTTTCATTGAGAGTCAATGTTTTGCCAGCTTTGTTGAGGTCAGCGAAGAATTCTTTGATTTTGTCTTCGTTTTCAAGGGTTGGAGCTTGGTTGTTTACTGTAAGAGTAAAAGTTTTGCTTGTGAATTCAACTTCGTCGCCTGCAACATAGTCAACACCATTGATTGTTGCATCTTGAAGAACTTGTGCATAACCTACGTAAGTGATGTGGTAAACACCCTTATCCATAGGGATGAATTTTGTTTTTCCGATAAGAGTTGCAGATTTGTCAATTTGCACTTCGTATCCGGTGTAATTCAAAACTGAATCGTCAGCGTTTGTTGTGAAGGTTGGCACGCTTAGTGTGATTTCATCGCCACGGTTTGCGTCTTCACCGCCGTTGATTTGAGAGTTAAGTTTGAAACCAACAGAAAGGTCTGAGGTGTCTTGGGCAACTGTGATGCTGTAAACATAAATTGTTTTGTTGCCAGCAAGGTCGGTTGAGATATATGTTACTTCATAATCACCATATTCAAGGGCTTCGAAGTAAGCGTTGTTTACTGTATAAACATTTCCAACAACACGTCTTGCGTTTGCGTTCATAACATCCATCATTGTTCCGTTTTCACTTTCAACGAGGATTTCAACGTTGAGGTAGTCAGCGTTTTGAGCGGTATATTCAACATTTGGCAAGTAGATTGTGGTGTTTTGCATAAATACACCGTTGTTTTTGTCGTTGTTTGCTGGAGTGTTTGTGATTTCTGTTGTGTCAGAAGCACCAGGAACAAGAACTTGGATATCTTTTGTAACTTCTGCAGATTTTCCATCTTCATTGATAACAAAAATCTTGAGAGTTAATGAAGTGATGGTTGCATCTTCTGGGATTTCAAGTGTGTATGTGTCATCTTCAAGAGTGAGAAGGCTGTCTTCAGCTTCTGCGTCCATAACAGTTGCACTTGCACTTGTTGTGTAAGATACATACGCACCGATTCTTGAATCATAAGCGTCTGTAGGAGTCTTTACAGTGAAAGATACTTTGTCGCCTGGAAGAATAACGCTTGGGATTTCAACAGGCATTTCAACTTCAGGGTTTTCATAGTTTATTGTGCTTCCTGAAATTGTCATAGAGTATGCTGGAGTTGATTTTTCAAAACCAACAGCATCTTTTGCATTGTAGTATGCCTTATAAGTTTTTGCAGTCAATGCACCTTTTGCAAGTGCTTCGCTGTCGTCAGCAACGATATAAATCTCAGATGCTTTGATTGTAATCACTTTTCCGTTTGCATAAACAGCAAATACGTCTTGGTCATTTGTGTTGTCTTGTGCATAAGCTTCAACTTTTTGTTCAACATCAGATGTTGCGTTGAATACAAGAACTTTGTTTGCTACGCTGTCAGCGATTTTGCTTTCGTCGAAGTAAACAGTGCTTCCGTATTTAAGAGTTCTCCACAAAGTGAGGTTTTCTTCAACAAAGTCAGTTGCGATATCATTTGCATAGATTGGAAGCAAGAAGAAGTTTTCACTTGAGTGATAAACTGGAAGTGCATTGCTGATGTCCACCATTTCAGTGTCTTCTGCCAAAGCGTCCGCAGAGTAAGGAGCCACTACGATTGGAGCAGGGGCTGTCTTGTCCTTAACGTTTGTAAGAGTGAAGGTTTTTGGACTTGTTGTGCAAGTGTTTCCAAAGAAATCTTCAATTGCATAGATAACTTCGTGGTTTTTTGACACTTGAGGGATAAGAGTGTAAACTCCGTCTTCATAAGAAAGAGGTGAGTTTGCTGTTTCTGTTGTGAAAGTTTCAGTTCCGACTTTAACAGAGATTGTGTAATGCACTGGGATTGTGTCGCCATTTTCAGTTGTAGCAATCACGCCAGGGAGTTTTGTTTCAACGCCAACTTCAGCTGTTGTTGGTTTTGTTGAGCTGTAACCATAAGTGTATTTATAGTTGTTTTTGTAGTCTGTGTCAGTGTAAACTGAAAGTTTGGTGGTGTAGGTTTCGCCACTTGCAGAAGTGTAGGTGTATGTTACTTCATAAGTTACATCATCTTCAACACCGATTGTCAAGATTTTTTCGTTTGCGTTCCAGCCAGAACCAGTTACTGATTCACTCACTGCAAGAGAAGTTGAAACTACTGCATTTTCAACAACGTCTCCGTTTTCGTCAGTTACGACAGCGTCAGGGAAAGCAATTTCTCTGTAGTCGCCATTAACTTTTGCTGGATTGATTGTTGTAGGAACAATTTTCTCTGCATTTGCTGGGATTTTAATAGCGTATGTTTCACTGATGCCTGAAACATTAACTTTGAGGTCGGTTGAGTATTGAACCGCACCGAGGGTGTAGGTGTAGGTAATAATATAGTTACCTTGTTTTTCCACCCTAAAAGATGTGCCGGTTGGGATTACTTCAAGGCCATCAGGGTCAGTAACGGTTTCTGTAACGTTTGATGCGTCTCCGCCAACTGTACCTTGGACGATGTCATAATTTTCACCGACTTTTGCTGTTGATTTGAAATTTTCAACAGTGATGTAGTTGCTTTTTTCAGTAAATTCATTGCTTGCGGCATAAACGTTTGCAACGCCAAAAGCTGGGATGCAAAGTGAGAATGTCGTAACCATTGCAACTGCGAAAGTCAACTTTTTAAATACGTTCTTCATTTTTCTCTCCTAAATAATAATTCGAATACAAGCGATAGTTTACAATAATTTTACGCTTTTGTCAACGAAAATAAACAAATTTTTACAAAATCTGCAAACCTTTTTTACTTTCAGTCTTATTTTAAGTTTCAAAAGTGGAATTATGCGAGGTTTTTTTGGGTGTTTTTATAAATTTTTGTCGAGTTTTCACACTTTTTGGCAAGGTGCATAGTATGATAGTGAACCAAAGATAAAAATTCTGGTGTACAAAGGATAAGACTATTATACATACATCAAATATAAGATAAATCTATATATGGAGGAAGCACAAATGACTTTTTTCGGTAATAATGGTTGCCACGGAGACTATGACAGAGATGACTGCGGTGGCTATGGCGGTAAAGGTGGTTATGGCAACGACTGCTGTTGCCTCATAATCTTGTTGTTATTGCTCTGCGGTGGCTGTGGCGGTGGACACGGCGGATGCGGTGGCGGTTTTGGTGGCTTCGGCGGAGGCTGTGATTGTTGCAGTCTAATCTGGCTCATACTCATCCTCAACTGCTGTTGCGGTTGCGGTCGCTAGTCCACCCCCCTTCAATACATTTTTATCCCAAACCCAAAAAAACAATCCACATCAAGAAAAAGCCTTGATGTGGTTGTTTTAAATTAGCAATTAAAAATTATATTGGACAGGCGACGTTATGCGATAATACATTGTTTGAGAAATAATTATGGTTGTCTTCAACCATAAATGTATACATTTTAAATGTTTCGCCTTCGCAATACTCAAATTCAATATCCACTATTTCTTTATTATATTCAGTTGATATCGAAAAAAGTTTATCTCCAAGTACAAAAGATTCTTCGCATACTTTTATCATATCACCATAAGCAAATTCACATGCAGAAGGATGATATGCTTTCCAGCCAAGTTCTGTCAACAAAGGATGGTCATTGGATATTTTAATGAAGGTATTATCGGAGAATTTCAAAACAACTTGCATTGTTCTTAAAGCATTAGTAATTGACAATATTGGCTTTCCCTCCAGTTCTCCGGTTTCAAAATTATAAGTCATAACAAGGTCTCCAATTTGGATTTCGTCCGCACGTTTTTCACTGCCATCACTCAGTGTTATCATTGTATCCGCAGAAACACAGCAAACCCGACTACCATTACAAGTTAAATCAATTACTATATCTGACGTTATAACGCTTGCGTTGATAGTTAATGTTAAAATATCATCCCCATAACCTTTCGACCAAATACGATAAGAAAAATCAGTATCTTTTGCCATAATGACTGTGCCTATCGTTACAGTTAAAGGTGGATTATAAAAGGTACCCCAGCTGTTTGGGGAACTGTGACTGGTATCATAATCATATCCATAAAAATTTAAAACCAAATTTTCTCTATTGTTCATATAAGGAATGGTTGTTGGATATTCTTCAATCGACGTATCGCAAGAAATTAAATTGTAAGTAATACTTACATTTACATCCTCCCACACCGCATACAAATTTATTGTTGCACCGTTTGTGGTTGTTAAGTTGTTGACGCTTTGTCCGTCGGTGTATTTAACCGCACCGCCTGAGGTTTCTGCCCAGCCCGAAAACCTTTTTCCAATTGGAGCAGTAAATCCGTTTGCAGTCAAATTTTGTGCAACGTCATAAGTATGCGTCGAAGAGGCTGTTGAACCGCCTGAGTTATCGGGGTTGTTGTATGTTATTGTATATGTAATTGGCGTCCATTGTGCGTAATATGTTGCACCGTTTTCAGGTATTTGGCTTGTTGATGTAACTTGCGTGCCACCACTTGTTGACGTGAACCAACCTTTAAAAACATATCCCGCTTTGCTTGGCGTGAGCAACGCCCCCAATTCACTGCCTGCAGTTCCAGTAATTGTGTTTGAACCGCCCAAACTTCCGCCAGTGGAGTCAAGGGTTACTGTATAAAGTTTTGAGACGTATGCTGAAACAACAATATTGCTCGTAACTTTGGACCAATCTGTTACTGCAAAATATCCAGTCTCTTGATTCCAAGTATACCCGCCACTTTCAACGCCGGTTATATTATAATTCAATGCATATCCGCTTTGGTAAGCGTTTTCAAGTGTGAAATTTATGTAGGTTGAAGGATTTTCCTCACTGAGGGTAGACGCACCACCAGTATATGTGCAACCAGTTGTTGAAATACCTAGTTTTGCAGAATTAACAACAAACTGCATTTTGAGAGTTGCGTTGTTTGTGCCAGGCATCATTGCACTTGAGGTAAGATTGAACGCAAACGAAGAATTTGCAGAATTTGCAACTCCTAGAGTTTGCTGATAAGTTTCTTCGCCTTCAATATCCACGCCATAGCCTGTTAAATTGAGTAGTAACGGGGTTGAATCGGTAAAATTAACCGCTCGTATAGTGAAGTCATTGTATGTTCCAGAATATGAAACAGTGTTGTTTGAGAAAGTTACACCACTGCCCGTTGCGACGTCTTTTCCGCCTTCGCTAAAATTCCTCAGCAAAAGCGTTTCCGACCCGCCCTCTGGGGTTATGTAAAGTTCAACTTTTGCAATAGGCGTAACAGTCAAACCAACATTCAACCGCATCGCCTTCTGAATTGCTGTTATGCCCATAGACAACAACAGAAAAATTATTGCCGATGATATAGCAATCATAAAAATTTCATAAATTTGCACCTTTTTTTTCATTCTTTTCTCCTTGATTCCTCTTACTTTGGTAAGAATTATTAATATTTTAATCTTTCTTTAGTAAGAAGTCAAGATTTTTTTTAAATTTTGTAGGAAAATAATATTATGATTTATTTTGCGGAAAATTTAAAACTTTTGAGAATTGAACAAAACATCGGTCAAGAAGAGCTTGCTCGAAAGATTGGTGTTTCAAAAGGCATTATTTCTATGTGGGAAAATGGCTTAAAGGAGCCTCGAATCAGTTCAGTTCAAAAAATTGCTGAATTTTTCGACATAACCATAGACGAATTGGTTAGATATCCTCTATATAAATAGTATTAGTCCACTTCACTGCATACGACATAAAATAGCAATAGGTTGTTAGAATTGTATTTGAAATATTTTTTTTACTTCTTCCAACTTGTGGCGGAGTGTATGTGTTTGCACGCAGAAGCGTTGTAACACATACGCCCGCCACCTCATAAAAACTTAGCTTTTTTCTAGTATAACTCAAAATATTTAATTCTAATACAAAAAAACAAGGTTTTTAAAATCCTTGTTTTTCTAATATTAATAAATTTTTTTATTGGAATTTTCGGCTCTTTCTTGCGTCAGCCAATGACTGACGGTTCTAACCGTCTTAACAAATTTTTTATTGGGATTTTCGGTTCTTCCTTGCGTCAGCCAATGACTGACGGTTCTAACCGTCCATTGTAAATTTTTCGGTTTCTTGTTCGCCGTCCTGGTCGTTGTTATCGTCTTTTGGTGGCTTGAATGCGTTGATAATCATTGCAAGCACAAGTGTTCCCACGCTGACAATAAGCAAGGCAAGAAGTCCTCTTTCAATAAGGTTATGGAAATAGCTTTCTTGAATATTTACTTCAATATCTACTCCCCCGACAAAGTCAACAGTGAATGTGAATTCTTGCAATTTCTTGCTGAAGTCTGTTTTTGGTTCGCTGTCGATATTGTGTATATACCATCCATAATCGAGGTCGTTTATCTTAACTGTATAAGTAACACCATAAACAAGTCTTGTCCCGTCGCTTACGTTATTTCCGTCGATAGTATAATATATCTTGTCGCTGTTTTCAAACTTGTTGTTTGAGATGTTGATTGTTATATCTGTTCTTGGAGTAAGGATAACAGTAACAGCACTTGCCTTTGTGATTCCGCTTATTGTGGTTGTTGCGGTATTGTTTGCCCCGAGAGTTCCGTAAGCACTTCCGCTGTATGGAGTTTCAACTCCGTTACTTACTGTCCCCACAAGCCATTTAACAGACAAGTATCCTTTGTCTGCACCGACTTCAACAACTTTATTGTTCTTTGTTGTAAGTCCAAGTGTATAGTTTGTTGCAAGGTCGATTTTGTAACCAGTTGTGGTTTTGGTTGGTGTTGGGTTTAGGGTGATTGAAACAAATGTTGTTGGAACATACTGCCCGTCAATAATTGCGTAGGCGTATGTTGTGAGTTTGAGTTTAAGCTCGCCCCAAACTGCGTAAAGTTTGCTTGTGTCGATTGTCGCATAATCTCCGACAACCTTAACTCCTGTAACAGCGGTGTTGTTCACGTTGCTTGACATTCCTGCACGTTCAACTCGGATAACAAACTCTGTGTTTTGGGTATCCCAATCAACATATTGGCCTCCGATTGCGTCGTTGACAAGTTCGCAAGTTCCGTCAACCTTTGTCGTACTCCAACCCAAGAAGTATTTTCCTTCGGCGGTTGGAATAAGTGCCTCGTCGGTTAGTGATGCTTCTGTAAATTTGCCTTCGCTGTACTTGTAGAGTTTGTCGTTTCCGTTCGCAATCCAGTATTCAACACCGTTGATTTTGATTGGTTTTGCGTTCAAATAGTTGACTACAAGTTGAGAATATTCAAGGTGGTCATAATTTATCTTCACTGGCAAAGCTGTTGGGATGTTGTCAAGCCCAGCCCCGATAAACTCTGCGTTTGGGAGGCTAAGTTTGTTGAGGTTGTCGGTTGTGTATCCGTCAGGAGTTGTGATTGAAAACACTTGACCGTAAGTGAGAATTTGGTCGTTTGCTGTGATGTTTGTGTATGCTAGGCCATTTGAAGAGTTTGCGATATCCACATATCTTTGCACAACCTTGAGTGTTGCAGAAGTTTTTTGGCTTTCGCCTCCGCCGGTATTACCGCCAGTGTTTCCGCCATTATTTCCACCGCTTGAACCATAGGCCTTGAGTGTTGGAAGGCCGTCGGCTGTGCCGTCGTGTTGCCAGCGACTTGCATTTGCGTTTTGAGACCAAGTGAGTTGCTGATAAACATCTCGGCCGTCATAAGCATAGTCTTGGGCCATTTTCGCTTGTTTTGTGTAGTATTTAAACTTATAGTCCACAAAAGTTGTACCAGGTTCACCTGGGTTGTTTGTTCTTGATTCGATATAATCATAGCAATACACAACAAAAAGTGTGCATTGGTGGTCTGTGATTGGAACAAGCCCGCTTACAACCGCATTGCCTTCGCCATAGCCCACTGAATAGCAGTTTCTGACACCTGCAACGCCATAAGCCAATATACCAGCAGTCCCATATGGGGCAGTTCCATAGTAGTTGTTTATTGTAGATTCGCTGTAAGCACTAAGTTTCACGTCTGTGTGGCAGAATTCGATATTCAAAATTTGTGTTGGAAAGTTGTCAGGTGTGATTTTTTCGCTACCTATAAAATCTCTTGTTGCACCAACAATTCCACCAACATAGCAAGAACTTGTATCACTGTAAAGTGCCATATTTTTTGTTGAAGTTACTGTAACGTTTGTGATGTCGCAAGTCTCATAAGTGTTTGGAATTGCACTTAAATCACAATACGCAAGCACTGCACCGCCAATCTTTTGGCCAGAGCCATTACCTTGAATTTTGATGTCTTCAATAGTAAAGTTGTTGATTTTGACATCGTCCTCTGCTCTTACATACCCAAACAAACCATAGAGCATCAAATCGTTGTTGTTGATAGTAAGGTCAGAAATGGTGTAGCCATTGCCTTCGAAATTACCCTTAAAAAAGTTTGTGGCATTTTTTCCAATAGGTGTAAACGAAGCAACACTTGACATATCAATATTCCCAGTCAAAACAACTGTTTCTCCGTCGTATGAATATCCGCCATTGACATCGTTTGAAAATTTGACAAGGTCGTTTGCGTTTGCAATTTGGTATTGCCCGCCAACCTTTGAAAGGGTTGATGCACCAACTTCCTCTTCAGCGTGGGCTGTGTTTGTTTGTGGAATGGAAAAACCAACACCAGTGCAAACGACAGCAAGTGCAATCAATAAACCCATAAAAATATTTTTTTGCTTTTTCATTTTATCTCCTCATCTTAGCAAATTTGTACTTTGTGTTTCTATTATACTATAAAATTTAATATTAATCAAGTACCAATTTTTATTTTTTTTGCTTTTCTCCTGAATTTTGCCCAAATTTCGTTGTTTTTTGGGGGTAAATCTTTACAAAAGCCAAAAAATTTGTGCAACTTGCACAAAAAAATCCAACAAAAAAACAAGTCGAATGGCTTTACTTTCCATCAACTTGCTTGATTTTTTTAGTTTGTTATTGATTCGAATAAGTTAAATTATTCTCTCGCTTGAAATTTCGTCTTTTTGTTGAAAATCCAAATTAACTCTTCCAACAGAAATTTCATAGGCCGTTTTGTTGACAATCTCTCCGCTTTCGAGACGCTTTTGATATTCCCTGCTTTGGATTCTGCCGACAATTTCAATCCTGTTTCCAACTTTTGCGTCTTTGACATACCTTGCATTTCTGCCCCACGCAATACACGGAAGATAATCGGATTTATTGTAAGCCCGATTGACAGCAACCAAGCAATCGCAAATTTCACGATTGAACGGGGTTGTGCGGTATATTGGGTTTTTGCAAATAAAACCATTGATTTCAACAATGTTTGGGTTCATTGACGGGTCGTTTTCAATAATTTCCCTTGCAAAGACATTCAAAAGCAGTTGGCTTTTTTCGCCATTGAGTTTATTGAAACTCCTAAATTGACCTTTAAGCGAAATTTGTTTTCCAATTTGGAAGTGTTTTAGGAGTTTATCTGAAACTGTTATGGGCAAGATGTCTTGATGTTCAGAAAGCCTTGCCACTGAGAGTTTAACTTCATAAAACCCTTCTCCAAATGTCTCGTGCGAAAAAGCTGGTTCGCTGACCACAATCCCGCTTAAAAAAACTCTGTTATTGTTCATTAATTCGTATTTCATAAAATTCTCCATTTCTCTTTAATTTAATTTGTATTTTTGTGTTGAACGCCATTTCTGTCGATAGTAAAATCCTCGTGAAAGACAAGGTCGCCGACGGATGTAACTTCATAGCCTTGTGCAGTCAATCTTGCAAGAATCATTACAAGAGCATCGACGATGTTGTCGGCGTTGTTGTGGCATAAGATGATAGACCCGTTTTTAACTCTATCAAGCACCCTTGTTGTTATCTCTTGCGAAGAAATCCCCTTCCAATCATGGCTGTCGACATCCCACTGGACTGCAATCATATTCTCCCCTTCAATTGCATCCAAAACAGCGTTGTTGTAGGCACCATAAGGACACCTAAACACCTCAATAGGCTTGCCCGTTATATCTGTTATACGCTGGTTGCACTCTCGAAGTTCTTGCGTAAGCATTTCGCTGTTTATGGTTGTCAAATCTGGATGTGTGTTTGAGTGGCTTCCAATTTCCAAGCCCGCATCGTTTATCTTTTTGACCATATCTGGATATTTGTCAACCCAAAACCCAACAAGAAAGAAGGTTGCTTTTGCGTTGTATTCTGCAAGTGTTTCAATAATCTGCTCTGTCTTATCCGCCCCCCAAGCGGCGTCAAAGCTTATGGCAACTTTTTTCTCGTCGGTATCCACACAGTACACCGGCACTTTTCTCATACTGTAACCAAAAAACACCTGGGCACTTGTCGCACCGTTAATACTGATGCTAAGCATAATTGCAACCAAAACAACAGCAACAACATATTTCAGCACGCTTGACTTAACCACACAAAAAGGCATTTCAACCTCACTTTTAGTTTAAACTTTCAACAAGGCAAAAATCCAATTTTTTTCGTAGGAGATTTAGTTGAAAAACCTCGTTGATTGTCGAAAATAGATATATTAAAAATATGCACAAAAATCCCTTTATATAACCTTTTTTGCAAAATATGTCAAAAAAATTATTATTTTCAGAACTTTTGACAATCACAAGTTTTTTCATAAAGAAAATATTAATATTTAAATGTAAATATATTAAAAAAACTTGAATATATTTAAATAAAAAAAAGAAAAACTAATAAAGAGAGGTTTTTTATGAAATTAGAAAAATTAATTTCAACAACAAAAACAAACAAAATAATCGGTTGGATAAGAGATATAGAAATCGACAACATAACTATTTCAAGCAGAAGCAACAATCCAAATTCACTTTTTGTTGCACAACGTGGAGTCAATTTTGATGGCCACAATTTTGTTGAGGAAGCCATAATAAACGGAGCAGTTGCACTTGTTCTTGAAAAAGAAATGCCACAGTTCAACATCCCACAAATAATCGTCAAAAACACTCGTGTTGCGATATGTAGCCTTGCAAGTGAATTTTTTGACAACCCAAAAGACCGCCTCAAATTTATTGGAGTTACTGGCACAAATGGCAAGACTTCTTGTGCGTTATTCTTATCCACGCTCCTCCAAAACGCCGGAAAGACCTGTGCAACCATTGGGACTCTTGGAACCTTCGTTGGCGATAAAAAATACTCTTCAAAACTGACGACTCCCGACCCACTCGAATTTCATAGACTGCTTTCCGAATTTGTCAAAAGCGGTGTTGAATATGTTGTTATGGAATGTTCCGCCCACGCCCTTGCCCTAAGAAAACTTGACAATATTACATTTGAAGTTGGGATTTTGACCAACATAACACAAGACCACCTAGACTTTTATAAAACAATGCAAAACTACGCCCGCTCCAAACTCTCGTGGCTGTTGTCGGCAAATGTTAAGAATGAC
>JAFYKO010000103.1 GCA_017537515.1 Clostridia bacterium
TCAAGATTTTAACAGAATGTTTTATCACTGCGAAAGTTTAAGAGGCGTAGATTTGGCCAACTTGAACACATCCAATGCTGTTGATATGACATTAATGTTTAGTGATTGTAATAGCATAACAACATTAGATTTATCTTCTTTTAATACCTCTAATGTAACTGCTATGAGAATGATGTTTCAAAATTGCAATTTGTTAGAAAGTATTGATTTATCATCATTTAATACTGGCAATGTTTCAACGATGGCACATATGTTTTATAATTGCACCGCATTAAAAAGTTTAGATTTGTCTAATTTTAATACCACTAATTGCACAACATTTCAACTTATGTTTTCTGGTTGTGCGGCACTAGAAGATTTGAATATATCTTCATTTAACACAAGTAATGCGAGCAATTTTTCAAGTATGTTTCAATATTGCAATTCTCTAACCTCTCTGGACTTATCTCACTTTAACACAGAGAATGCAACTGGTGTTAATTATTTAGTTTATGAGTGTGATTCTTTGATTTGGGTAGATGTTTCAAGTTTTAACACTAGCAAAATTAAAGATTTTAGAAATATGTTTTCATTCTGCCCAAATCTTACAACGATTTATGTCGGCGATGGATTTGATACTTCTAAATGCACAAACGATTATAATATGTTTAAAGGCTCAACTTCTCTAGTTGGTGCGATTAAATATGATAGTTCTAAACAAGGTATTGCCTATGCTAATTACACAACAGGATATTTCACTTATAAAGCGAGTTAGCATATGATTACAATTATTTTTGCACCACCAAGAACAGGCAAAACATGTTTTATGACCCATTGTTTACGACAATTTGCATTTAATAGCGAAAGAAACCGCCAAATGGCAAAAGAAATTTGTGTAAAAAACGCAAATGGTTTTAACTTGACAATACCAAAACACTGCGTGAGTTCTAATTATAGTATTAGTTTTCGCAAGTTTGGTTATAGTCCAAGAGCAAGCCGAGTTATAAATCCCTATCGTTTGGGCTTTAAGAATGATTTTGTTAAAACACATTTCAATTTCCCTTTTGAAGCAATTGGAATAACCGAAGCACAAAAATATCTAAATAGCAGAATGAGTATGTATTTCCCAGAATGGCAAAGTCGCTGGTATGAACAACACGGGCATAATAATTTAGATATCTTTTTAGACACTCAAAGACCAATGTTAATAGACGTAAATATTAGAGAGTTAGCACAGTTTATAGAGATAATAAAACTGCAAATATTTTATGATGATTATAATCGAGTTTGCAAACTTAAATGGAAAATCCGTAGAATTGAAAACAGTCAGTTATTTGATAAATATATGTCATCTGGCAAGAAAGATAAAAGTTGTTATACTGAAGAAATTGTTGTTGCAGATTATAACGTTTTCAAAATGTATGATAGCCAATTTTGCAAACCTAAATTTTATGACGGGCATTTTGAAGAAGATTTTGATATCCTAGAAAGCACCTCAACTGAAAACTCACTTGAAGGATATATTAGATTTTTAGAAGATTACGACGATGAATTACCTAAAAACTTTTATCAAAGGAGGAAAAGTGCGTGATTAATTACAACAAAAACAAGCTTATAAATCAGGCATTGGACAAGTATTATGACACTTTTGCCCATATGCTTGACACAAATGAGTATGTCCCGCAAAAGTTTAATGATAAGATTGGCAAATATATTTTTAAGAATATGAAAAAGCATTTTAGATTGATTAATAAAGAAGATAGAAAATACCAAAAGAAGTTTAAGAAAAAGTTAAAGCAAAAAGCAAAGTCAGCAAAGCCCAAGAAAGCAAAATGGGTGTTATTGAAGAGGATTTTTAAGTGTAAAAAGTTTAAAGTCAACGAAATAAAAAACGCTGACTCTAACAATAACAGTTAAATCCAAAAGTCAGCGTGACAAGGAGGCTTTATGTCATATGGCGAAGCAAAAGTCTATTTTGATGGCAGTCATTATATTGCCATTCCCCACACAACAAGGAATCTTAAACGCAGTCCAAAACCACAAGAAGAAATGATAACTGTTGTTGAAAATGAATTAAAGGACTCAACTGAAGATGTTGAACCCTCTATTTCACTTGATAACACAAACAATATTAATGATACAACTCTTGAAATTTTAAAATCAGAAAACAAACCTAAACAAGTTCGTGAAATAACTAAGAAAGAATTATTTAACGAGTTATATTGCAAATATATAGATTTAAAAAAGAAAGACCGAAAGAAAGTTATTGTTGAAGAAATGTTACCTTATTTTAAAGATAAGCAATCTTGCATTGATTTCGTAAGCATAAATTTTGATAGAAAACAAAGGAACTTAATTTGTCGTAGAGTAAGAATGGTTAGAAAAGCAAACCTAATAAACTTCAACTATTTTTGCACATTCACTTATGACGACAAAAAACATACCGAAGCCAGTTTTAAAAAGAAGCTTAGAACCGCTTTCAGGCACTTATGCGAAAGACGAAATTGGAAATATATGGGTGTTTGGGAACGAGCCCCAAAAACAAGGCGATTACACTTCCACGGTTTGTTTTTAATTCCAGAAAATGCTATGGTTGGTGAGATTAAAGTAGTAAGAGATTACAATTTTAACACCCACAAAATGCAAGAAACTTGTCAAAACACATATTTTAATAATAGATTTGGCAGGTCAGACTTTGAAAAGATTAATAAACACAAGATTGGTGAAGCAATTCAATATTTAATCAAATACATTGAGAAAACTGAAGAAAAGATTGTGTATAGTAAAGGGCTGTATCAATATTTCATATCGGACATTATGGATGATGATGTTGTTTGCACAATAGGACAAGAGGATAGAAAATTATTACTATTTGACAATTTTAATTGCTGGGACGAAGGGTGCCTAATAGGAAAAGTAAGCTCTAAGGTAATCCAACAAATGCGAAAATGCAATTAAGATAAATCTTGTCCCAAAATAGAAAAACGGTGGCGTTAAGAATGTGAGGGTTAGCAGAAAGCTTGCGTGATAACCCCACATTTAGCCACCGTTTTCGTTTGCTAACAAGGTTGCTACATTAGATTTACATAATTTTCTATTAAATTGCTTTATTCCCTATCCTTTTTCCACACTAGTATTTAAAGATTAGTTTCGAGTTTGGTCAAGCAGTTTAAGAGATTTTGTTCTAA
>JAFYKO010000104.1 GCA_017537515.1 Clostridia bacterium
CTTGGGCTTCGGGCTACAACGAAACTATCAACAAATACTTCTACAGCGACAATTTGAGCACATCATGCAACGACTATGGAATTTCAATCACTCCCACAACAAGATATCCAACATTGTCAATCACCTACGAAGGAGTTGCTGTTGATGGAAGTGCAAATCATGGTGCTATTGTGGAACTAGTTTTAGGAGAGCCAATAGATAGTCGCAATCATTATAATCATGCTAGCTGTGGTGTATTGTTTTTGCAAACTTATACACCTGAGGCGGATAATACTTTTGCAGTTGTGGAAGCAGGAGAATCTGTGTGTTTGTATTCAGGTGCGGTGGCCTATGAAGGAGAGGTTAACCCTGGTGAGCCAGCGTTACCAGAAGACCTAATACGTTTCGATTGGGTAAGTTTATCTTACCTAGAATCTACTCCAACCATTACGCAAGAGTATTGTTTATATGGTGGTATTCAGATAAAGTATGACAACTATTTTTACTTCTATATGCCAGCGAGTGATGTTGTTTTGAAAATAAAAACATCTTAACCCTTGACAACGCTCGTAAAATATGCTATCATATGTGTGGCTTAGGGCGAGGGTTGACGTGAAAATCCTATTTAATTGTGCGTTTTCCGTTGTTCTAAGTGGCAAAAAATTAATAGGAGGATATTATGAAAAGCAAACAAGAAATCATTGCAGAATTCAAAATCAATGAGAAAGACACCGGTTCAACTCAAGTTCAAATCGCTCTTCTCACTGAAAGAATTAAGCACTTGACAGAACACCTTAAGGTTAATCCAAAAGACAATCACACAAGAACTGGTCTTTTGAAATTGGTTGGTCAAAGAAAAAAATTACTTGCCTACCTCAAAAACACAAATATTGACCTTTATCGTGAAATCAAAACAAAACTTGGCATTAGATAATGTCAAGTTTGCACCCCGCAATGGGGTGTTTTTTTATGTAAAATGTTAAAAAAATAGCATTTTAAGGGCTTTTTTGTGAAAATTTGTCAACTTTTTTGAATTTTATTTGATTAATTCCGCCCGGATATGTTATACTAAATATGTAGATATAATACACAAAATTCAGTTGCGTCAGCTCATCGCAAGGTGCATTAGGATGCCCCTGATGGCAAGTAATACACCCGCAGACGAAGTCTGCACACTGACTCCCGGTTCTAACCGGGCGGGGATGCAACGAACGTTCGTTGCTCGCCCCAAAGGGGCGAAAATAATTAAAAAATAAACAAAAAAAAGGAAAACAAGATATGAGTTCAAAAATACCAAACATTTACCGCACAACAATGGGCGGGAAAGAAGTCTTAATCGAAACAGGACGTTTTTGCGAATCCTCTCACGGTTCGTGCTTAGTCCGTTGCGGTGAAACAATAATTATGGTCAATGTTACAATGGCGGAAGAGGTGCGTGAAAACATCGATTTTTTTCCGCTCAATGTCGACTTCGAAGAAAAACTTTATTCTGTCGGCGAAATCCCAGGCGGATTCAAACGCCGAGAAGGTCGAGGAAGCGACCAAGCAATTTTAACCGCAAGGCTTATCGATAGACCAATTCGCCCACTGTTTCCAAAAGGCTTTTTCTATGGTGTAAACATCGTCGCAACCGCACTTTCAATCGACCCGGATGTTGCCCCAGAGCCCCTAGCAATGCTTGGAAGCAGTTTTGCGTTAATGCTTTCAGGTATGCCATTTAAAGGCCCAATCGGGGCTGTAAACGTCGCAATCGTCGACGGAAAGTTTGTCATTAACGCAACCGACGAAGAACGAGATAACAGCGTTTTGAATTTAACCGTCAGCGGAACAGATAAAGCAGTCTTAATGGTCGAGGCCGGGGCAAAAGAAGTCGACGAAGATACAATGCTTAAGGCCATAATTTTCGCTCACGAAGAAATTAAAAAACTTGTCAAATTCCAAAACGACATTAAAAAAGAACTCAATATAAAACCTCGTGAATACGAACTTTATGAAGTGGATAAAAATCTTGAAAAAGACGTAAGAAAATACGCCGACAAAAAGGCCGACGAAGTTATTGCGACTTTCGATAGAATGGAAAGGCAACTCCGCCAAAGAAAGTTGGACAAGGAAGCCAAAGCTCATTTTGCCGAAAAATACCCAGACAAGGAAAGGGAAATCGGCGACGTGCTTTATGGTATGATAAAAGAAAAAATTCGCACAAGAATTGTCAAAGAAGGCATTCGCCCAGACGGTAGAGGCGTGGAAGATATTCGTCCAATTTGGTGTGAAACGGGGATACTCCCAAGAGTGCACGGCACAGGCGTGTTCACTCGTGGACAAACGCAAGTTTTGACAACCCTTACGCTTGGAAGCATAAGCGACGCACAAAGACTGGACGGACTCGACGGGGAGAGCCATAAGAGGTATATACACCAATACAATATGCCACCTTACTCAACCGGCGAAGCGAGAAATATACGAGGCCCGGGAAGGCGTGAAATCGGGCACGGTGCATTGGCGGAAAGAGCGTTGTCGGCGGTTATTCCATCCGAAGACGAATTTCCTTACACCTTAAGAATGGTCAGCGAAGTTTTGTCGAGCAATGGTTCGTCTTCTATGGCAAGCGTATGCGGTTCAACTCTCGCACTTATGGACGGCGGTGTGCCTATCAAGAAGCCGGTTTCCGCAATAGCGATGGGGCTTGTTCAAGAAGCCGGAAAAACTGTAATTTTAACAGATATTCAAGGGATTGAAGATTTTCTCGGGGATATGGATTTTAAGGTCGCAGGCACTGAGAAGGGCATAACCGCAATTCAAATGGATATTAAAACCGACGGTATAAGCGAAGATATTCTGAAAACCGCACTTGAAAAAGCGAAGGCCGGCAGAATGAAGATAATGCAAGAAATGTTGGATGTTATCCCAGAAAGTCGAAAAGAAATATCCAAATACGCACCTAAGATTGTAACTTTTAGAATAGACAAAGACGACATCAAGGATGTTATCGGCAGTGGCGGAAAGGTTATTAATAAGATAATCGACGAAACAGGCGTTAAGATTGACATAGAGGATGATGGCAAAGTGTTTATTATGGGCCACTCAATGGAGATGGTGCAAAAAGCGAGAGCGATTATCGAAGAGATTTCAAAAAATATTGAAATGGGGCAAACTTACAGAGGGGAAGTTGTGAAGATAATGAAATACGGTGCGTTTGTGAGGCTTACGCCAAAGATAGACGGAATGATTCACATTTCCAAACTTTCAGATAAACACGTTGACAAGGTCGAAGATGTAGTTAACGTTGGCGACAAAGTTGAAGTCGAGGTCCTCAA
>JAFYKO010000105.1 GCA_017537515.1 Clostridia bacterium
CAAAAAGGAGAATTAATAATCAATGAAGAAAACAGAAACCTCAGTGAATAGTTTAGCACATACTTCTTGGAATTGCAAATATCATATTGTATTTTCACCAAAGTATAGGCGAAAAGTATTCTATGGTCAAAAAAGAAATGAAATAGGAGCAATTCTAAGAAGTTTGTGCGAATGGAAGGGGGTTGTAATACATGAAGCCGAGGCATGCCCCGACCACATACACATGTTGGTATCAATACCGCCAAAATTATCAGTAAGCGGGTTTATGGGATACCTAAAAGGTAAGAGTAGTATATTAATATATCAAAGATATGCTAATATGAAATTTAAGTACAGAAATAGGGAATTTTGGTGTCGAGGGTATTACGTAGACACGGTAGGGAAAAATAAAAGGGCGATAGCCTCATATATAGCAAATCAAATAAAAGAAGATAAAGTTATTGAACAGATGACAATTCAGGAATTAGTAGACCCATTTAAAAAGTAATAAGATTTGCTATTTCGCAAGTGCACGAAGTGCATAAAGCAAGATTTCTTGCAGGCTAATAAAAGAGGGTTATACCCTCAACTGAAAAACCACCGGCTTAGCCGGTGGATTTTTATTCAACCTTTGTTTTTGTTATCAATCCGTTTTTTCAAATACTTATCTATTGCATAATAAATGTAGGAAATAAGAACAAATCCAACAATCAAAATTCCTATCCACATAAAGAATCCCCCAACACCTATTTTGTCAATATCGAGGAAATAATAAGGATAAACAACTGGGTTTTTTGCGTCGCCAATTATCCAAGCACGAATAAGCACAAAGAATAAATAGAGAAGTGGCAAAATAAGACAAAGGAATGGCCAATATTTTTTTGAGTTGCCGTGTTCGTAAAACAAAATCCAATTCAAAACAAACATTATAGGCAAAATTACGTGAAGAAGAAGATTTGAGATAGTTGTAAAATAGTCATAAACCGAGTTTTGGCTGGCAAGCAAGATGTTGTAAACCAAAAAAGTTGCGGTTATCATAACAACACTCATAAAAGTAAAAGTGGGGGCGGTGTTGCAAAGACCCTCTTCTTTTTTATTGGCACTGCGGACGGTTCTTACAAGGCAAGCAATCATTAACCCAAGGCAAATATAATTGCTTATGTGAGTGTAGTACACATAAAAGTTCGGATTGAATTTTCCAGAAAAAATGTTAAAACTATAAAACACCCCAAGAACACCAAGAGTGCAGAAAATAGTTTGAAAAATAATTTGCGTTGTGCGGTTTTGAATCATAACTTCTCCAAAATAAAGATAATATAATTATTATATTAATTTAAATTAATTATACAAACATTTTTATCGTTTTGTCAAATATTTTAAAAAAAATCAATAAAAAATACACAAAAATAAAGTTTTCCACTATTTTTTTTGCAATTATATTTTGTTTTAAAAAAATGAACCCAAAATTTGAGTATTGACAAGTTGGGATTTATGTGACACGACGGGGATGGAGCCTCTGATTTTCTCGAATCAACTGGCTATATTTTGGCACATTACGAAAAAGTTGCAAAATACACTAAGGGTGGTTGGTCTTTTGAGATTTACGAAATCCCTAAACTTATAGAACTTGACTATAAATTGGATGAACACGGGATTATGAAACTTTTTTACAAGGCAAAAGAGATTGTAAACCGAAATACATTTATTTCAAATCAAGATGTCGAGGAACTCAAATCCTACACAAAAGGCCAGTGGTTGCCGATAAATAATTTAGAAGAAGAAAAAGGACTGTAAACAGTTCTTTTTTTAATACCCGGGCGGGGTGGCAGGCCGGCGAGTTAGGAGTAATTTATTCCGCCTCTCTACCGAACCGGGGCGGTTAGAACCGCCAGTCATTAGGCTTCGCAATTAACAACTAAAAGCGTCAGCCCAATGAGAGTGGCTCTTGCCACCCCATCTTTTTAATATCTTTTGGCGATATGCTTAGCAAAAGGAACATCCGTGAGAAACCTCA
>JAFYKO010000106.1 GCA_017537515.1 Clostridia bacterium
CACTAACTTTCCTCTTTTCTTGTCAAAACAAAAAAAGAACGGATTCGGAAACGTCAATATTATTGGTGTTAAAGAAGATATTGAAATATACAAAATCGCAAAGCTTATCAAGAAAAACAAATTTAATCTGGTTTATATTTTCTTTTCAAATGGAAAAACTAAAGTCTTAAACGAAGTCCAACTAGAGAAAATTTTTATTTCATTTCCAAGTAATGCAAAATTAAATAGCTTGTTTTTTGATAAAAATTTATAAAAATAATAGGTTTTTTATTGTTTTTTATTTATTTTTTTATTTTTTGCACATTTTATTTTTATGAAACAAACATTAAAATATATTTTAGAAAGACTTCTCGACCTCTTAAAAATTGCCGAAGGTAAATATTCAATTGCTATCGCCCTTGCAAGTGGCGTTATTGTATTTGGAGCAACCTTTATCGCAAACCAGCACTTGGCGATAAGATTCCTATCCGGCGGAAGTATTGTATTTGCATTGGTGTCGGTTATCTATGGCTTTGTAGCCTTGTTCGCAAGAACTGTAAAGATAAAAAACAAGTCAAAAGCAAGACACCTTGACAATCTTTTGTTTTATAAAAATATTATGAAATTTGATGCAGAGAGCTATGTTGAAGCACTTAAAAAAAACTACAACTTCCCTTCTTCATACAAGCCTGACGGATTCGACCTCGACCTTGCAAAAAACGTAATTGCTCAAGCAAGAGTTGTATTCTTAAAATTTTGGTATTTGAACATCTCCCTCTTCTTTCTGATATCGTCAATACTTCTTGCAGTTATTATGGTCTTAGTTCTAGGGAGTGTATAATGTATCAAGAAATTAAAAAGTGGCTTTTGGGGTTATTTGAAGACGACCCCATACCCTTTGAAGTCGTAAACCTTTATTTCCTTTTGCATCGTGAGGGTGATTATTTTTATATTTCATTTGGGGGCAACGAACTTCCGTTAAAAAGATTGTTTAATTTCGAATACTATCCCCTCGAAGCCCAGTTTTTTGATGTTTATAGATACAACAAGCACTTCACCCTTACAAACTTAAAACTTCTTGTGGAAAGACTTGAAAGCGATAAGGATTTTTTAAAGATTTTTAAAGAAAAAACTATTTATATCGGTATTTTTGGTAAAAAAGAAATTTGTTTGTTATGATTTTCTTGATTTTTGTTGGAATTTATTTTTAAATGTGCTAAAATGTCTTTATGGAAATTTTAAGAAATATTGAACAGATTTATAATAAAATAAACTCAACTTTTGACATAAAAGACCAATCACTCATAAACGAAAAGTTTGTGTTTGAAATCAGCCCATATGAAACATTAATCAAAATTAAAGATAGTATGGACCAACCAACAATAAGCCACGAAGATATAGGAAATTTGTTTTCCCTAGTTTTTCAACTCAATGAATACACCGCCATAGTTTGCAACTTGACTCATCTTTTTTTGATTTGCAACAAATACGAAGAAATCTATTCGCTCGTAAGCAAAATTTTTGTCGCTCATATTGGAAATAGACATTATCGCTCTAATCACGCAACATTGTTTTCTGAAAGAAACTTTGACAGGTTTATTGAAATAGTTAAAAACGCAGAAATCAAAAATGAGGTTTTTATTCCATTCCTACTTGAGATTTACAAATGCCAAAGCAACAAAAACTATGCAAATTGGAAAAATCCAACTCTTGAATACCTTCAAAACTTTTTCTCAGAAAATGAAAATTGGCTTATTGACTTCGTACAAGAAAACCCAGATTTAAGATACAAGACTTATGGTGCTATTTTGGATTTTAATACCAATAAAGGTGTTGAATACCTCATCCACGACTTTATGAAAGAATCTTGCGACAAAGAACAAGCAACCTCCCTTCTCAAAAACTACAAACGAGATGTTTTGTTTTACATAGACTCTGAAATGCCAAAAGCACCCGCTGAGGAGCAAGCCAAACTCGTTGAAGTTATGATGTCAATGGGCGAAGATAATGAAGTTATGGCACGCATTCAGGATGTTTACACCAACACAAAAGACGCAGATATCCGCTCTTCAATATCAAATCGCCTAGGAATCAGTGAAACTCTTAATATACGAACCGAAAAACAGTTTTTATACGCTGTTCGAAGAAAAATAAAAGAACCGCAAGAACGCACTCTCGGCCTTCCTTTTGACAAACTCTCTCTCAAACTTTCCAGCGGAGCCCTTGCTTCAAATGAAGTATACACCTTCTTGATTTACCTTTTTAAAGAAGAAAAAAATCTACATAACCTCACAAAACTTAAAGTCCTTGAAAACATCTTTGACAAAGCAAGCCTGCAACAATTTGCACTGCAAATGTTTAACCTTATCTCGTCAAAACCAGATATACTCCAAGCAAAATGGTGCGTTAGGTTGTTTGCCTTACTAACAAGCCAAAACGACTTGAAAATAATTCTCGAATTTTTGAGTAAGATAATCAACCAAAATCGCCAAAAAGAAGCCAAATATTTGATTCTATGCCTTATTTACGGCCAAAAATTTGAAATTATTGACTACTTGCAAAAAATGATACAAGAACAAAACTCCTTTATCAAAAACGACTTGGATGAATTTGTTTGGGCAATCTCGAAATCTTTTGGAATGCACGAAGAAGATATTCAAGATATGCTTGTAACAAACCAGTTCTCACTTGGAGAATTTGACATACAACGAGACAGACTCTACACCGCCTTTATTTGCGGAAAAATGTATCCTCCTGCTATATTTAAAAAGTTGTTTTTAGAAAACGCAATCTATAACAAACTTGCCCAAAACCTCGTCTTTGGGGAATACAGATTTGGCAGACTTTACAACGCATTTATTATCGACGGAAAGGAAACTCGCTTTTTGATTGGCCGAACCCTTTTTGAAGGCGACAGCGAAAAAGACGCAGATATTACACTTTCAATAATACACCCACTCGACTGCGATTTTAAGTTTGAAAAAATTTATCACTACTTCCCAACACCAACTTTTAACCAATTCAAACCCGCTCGCTTTGACTGTCGAGACCACAATTTGTCAGTTACAACCGTAAACCGCTTTGTTGGAGTTATGATAAACACCCCAAACTTCCTAAAATACCTTTTCTCAAAAGGCTTTCAACCAAACAAACTCGACAACGAAATAGAATACAAGTCTTTGATATTCAAAATGCCAGCACTCAACCTAATTTGCGAAGTTGAGTTTGAGAAAACAATCAGAGAAAACAGCACATACAACAGTTTGTCTTACATAACTTTTTATAAACTTTCAGAAACATTGCAAGCCCAAGGCAAATTCATAACTCAAAAATCCAACGCAGTTACAATCAACTCAATCCCTTATCGTTTTTTCGACTTCCTAATGACAATAATCTTCGACGGTAGCAAGATGTAAAAATTGCTTTCTGCAAAACAAACCCTACAAATACAAATACAAATACAAATACAATCACCGACTAAGCCCGTGGTTGTGATTGATGCAAAAAAGCTTCGCTCCCAAAAAGCGAAGTTTTTTCATTTAACTAAGATTGAGGACAAAACATGGACGGACGCCGTGGTAGTCTCCGTGGTGTTCCGCATAATCGTTGAAAACCTTGCCATTATTACTGACGTGGCACTGCCACCCAAAACCTTAATTATTCAATATTCATTAACTGAACCTTAACTCCTACCTTGCTTTCGTACGTAGTTAAATTTAGAAGTATTTCCGCCGAACGACCGTCCTATGCAAGGTGCCTCAGGCACCCGCCCC
>JAFYKO010000107.1 GCA_017537515.1 Clostridia bacterium
ATTATCGTAGGCAAAAACGCAAACGGAGTCTCAATGACTTCAAGTGGCGGGAAGTTCTATCAACTTCTTCAAACCTACACTGCTTTTGCTGGGCTTGACCTCACAGCTTACACCCTCTCAATTCAAGAGAAAAACATAAGTACAAGCCTTTATGCGTTTGAAGAAGATATTGTAGTTTCGCTTATTACATCAAAGATTTCAAGCACCGAAAGTGTTAATGTCAACGTTAACAACGGCTCTTACAAGATTCAAATTCCGTTCGTGCTTGACCTCAGCGGAAAACAAACAAAATCTGTTAGAGAAGTTATTCAAAACCTTGCAATCTCTGAATCAGAAAAGGCAAAACGCCTTGAAAATATTCACGATTATATCGCAGACGCAGAAGTTATTTCATCTTATGACACTCAAAAGATAAAGAACTTCACAATCTACAACGACAACTTAACTCTCAAGGTTGAGGCCGGTTGCGTGAACCTAGTGTTCGAGGTGCGTGTGTTTGTCAGTGCAAGTGAATACAAATCAGCAACCTTTATTGTTGCAAACAACTTCGCACATTTCTATAACCTCTCAATCTCAAATATTGTTGGGGATATGCGTGTGGACACCTCATACAAGGTGCAAATCGTGTATGATTGGCTTGTTGGAGATTATCTCAATATCGGAAATTATGCTTCACTCGTAACTTTCGTAGATACATTCAACTCTCACACTGAAGAATACGACGATGATACACATTCTTGCGTTTATACAAAAACAATGAATGCATTCACAATTTCTGCGGTTGAATATGACCCAGACAGCAGAATGTATGAAGACGAGATAAAAGTCCTTTCAGCAAACGAATTCTCAAGCGGAGATAACTATACAACTATTGTAAAACACTATCTTGTTAAATACTCAAACGACGGAATTATTGTCAAAGTCCCAGTGTCTTACAGTGTTACTCCAAAATATTATAGACTTAGCAACTTTGGAAACGTCCAAGACTCAACAAATTTCATCTACACAAACCAATACGAAGTTTTGACGACAACCAGTGGAGAAAACTATAAGGTTGACTTCGATGTTTGGGCAAGCGAATTCACACTTCTTGATAGATACAGTGCAGTGCTTGCAACGCTCAATATTTGCAAAGAAGACTTAGAGTTTGACATAGTTCTTTCAGGTTCAGGCTCAGCGGTTTTGAATGAAAACTATGACATTATCACAGTCGACGGATTCAACTTTGACCAGTTCTTAAACATCGCTGTTAAAGTTAAGGTCAACAACAACCCAAGCGAACTTGTTACGATTGGAAACGTGTATGTACAACTCTCTCAAAGCGAACTTTATGTTGAAACAACCGGAAAATACACCGTTACACTCACTTCTCCAACTATGGGCGACGGAAGTAAGTATACCATCAACGGAGAATACGACTTCAAGAAAAACGTTGAAAGCATTTACGATATTCTCGCCTCAAACAGCTTCGCAGACCTTTACGACCCAAGCACAAACAAGATTCGATTTGACATCGCCGGAGGCTCTTCACAACAATGCGACCTTGCAGATTGTAGCTTTGCTGTCGTAACAGTTGTTGACGGAATTTATAGTGCTGTTTACAACAACGAAAACTTGGATATTAAGCTCAAAATCAACGAAAACCAAACCTCTGTAAACAAAGACATAACTCTTCGTGCGGTTGCAGTGAAGATTGGGCTTAGCGGATTCACTTATGTTTCAAACAACTTTGATGTAACTGTGAATTACAGCAATTCAAAATACTTTGTTAGTGCTTTTGGCAAGAATTTTGAAAAAGGTGCAGATGGATACTTTACTGTAAGTGTTAAAATTTCAGACATATTCAGTGCAGTGTTTGTGCCTACGGACTATAACTATACAATCAATATTATAGATGTGTCTGTTACGGACTTCAACGTTGTTTATACAAACGACGACATCGAAGCAAATATTGACGACACACTCTTCTTCAACCTTGCTTACAAGGTGGGCGGAGAAAACAAAACTCAAATCATTGGGCTTAAATACACTCAAGATGCTATGAACTTCGGCGGAAGTTATGGATATTCAATCAACATTAAAGACCTAAACCTTGGAGAAATTGAGACTTATACTGTTTACTTCCTCGGCGGATACGACCTCGAACTTGCAGACAGCACAGAATACAACCTTCTTGTGAAGATAAAACAAGGCTTCAACTCGTCTTACAGCCTCGCACATATACCTTCTTACAAAAACAGTGGTGCGTTTGCTGTGGATGACTGGGCAAAAAGAATGAGTTATCTTACATTCAGCGGAAGCACTGTAAGTGTTTACACCAATGAAACAATCGCTCTTGCAGGTGGAAATGGGTATTTGCCAAAATATCTCAACCTCAATGAAAACGCAAGCGTGAATACTGTGTATTATTACGGAGTTTACACAACCTCAATCGCTCAAATGCAACTTCTTGGCTTTATGACAAATACAGCCGGAAAAGTTATGATTGACCTTTCAGATTACTCAAATTCTGCATACGTCAGCATTTATGATGCAGAAAGTGCAGGCGTTCTTGACTCGACCGCCAAAGCACTCAGCAGTGCACAAACCTATCCAACAAATTCAACAATTTATTGGATTGGAGACACAAGCGGAAACTCTATTAAATACACTAAAACCACTATGACAAGAACAGACAAGGCCGTAAATGGCGTCATTGAAACGATTCTTACATTCAGTGCAAACCCAATTCTTCTTGATTCAAACGTAGTTCCTTACACAAAAGTATTGCCAAACGAAACTCTTCCTATTGGTGAAATAAACAATATTGGAACAGCGGACTTAGATAAGATGTACAGTTTCTCTTTGCTCACAGATAACGGGGGGCTTGTAAACTTCGCAGTTAGGGGAAGCGACTTGAATGTAAATCTCGAATCAATACGTGGCATTGCAACATATAACCATTATGTAGAAATCTACCTCCAAGACGTGGAGATGGATATTACAACTGCAGGGACGTATAAATTTGCTGTTTACAACTACGGAGATATCGTGGGCGTGAAAGCAATTTCATACAGAGTTGTGGACGGAAAATACTTCATCGCAAGCGATAGCCCACGTGTGTTTGATGGCGGAGGATACTCTTCTGCTGTTATGGTGGAAAACAACGAAATCTCCATCGCAGTGCCTCAAAACGTGGTTTACTACGTGGCATACACCGGCGAAAGCGAAGGCTTTATTGCAACATATTTCACAACTACAACAGCAGTTAATATCGACATTTCAAGCGTCGACACAGCCGGCGAGGAAATGAGAATCGTGCTTGGACATAACTCTATGCCAAAACTCTTTACAACGGACGATACACTTCAAATCCTTGTGGACGTTAACGCCAAGCCACTTCATTTCGTGCTTAGCGACGGCATTAACTCGAAAGACGTAGTTATAAACACCGGTGGAACCTCAGCCAGCGTCAGCCTTGCAGACTTCACCTCAGCAGTTAGACTTTCACTTGTTGTGGACGTGGAGTAGGAAGAAAAAAATAAGGTGCCAAGCACCAAAAACACAAAAACGAAAAACCTTCTCAAACAAGAGGGGGTTTTTTGTTTTTAGAAGAGTTGTTGTTTAAAGGGTGAGGGTTGGGGGGAAGTGCTTTTTTTGAAAGGCGTTGATTTTTGTTG
>JAFYKO010000006.1 GCA_017537515.1 Clostridia bacterium
CACAAATGATTTCAAGCATTTTCTGGCCAGAGTCAACTTGGTATCAAAATGTTCTTGGAACAGATTCATGGGCATACATCGTGTTGACAGCACTTTTGATATTCTTCTTTGCTTACTTCTATGCACAAATCACATTCAACACAGAAGATATATCAAGAAACATCCAACAAAACGGTGGATTTATCCCTGGAATACGTCCAGGAAAACCTACAACAGAATATTTGAAAAGAATCTCTCACCGTATAACCCTATTTGGTGCAATATTCCTTTCAATTATTGCTTTAGTTCCAAGTTTGATTTTCAAAGGAATTGACTTAGGTTCAGGCTCACTCATAACAGCGTTTAGTGCAACAGGACTTATGATTGTCGTATCAGTTGCCCTAGAGTTTGAAAAACGCCTCGACGCACAACTTATGATGAGAAGTTATAAAGGCTTCTTGAAGTAAAAATTTAAGTCAACAAAAGGATTTTTATGAAAATTGTATTGCTTGGAGCACCGGGAAGTGGAAAAGGAACACTGGCTCAGCAAATCTCTCAAGATTTTGCGTTGCCACAGATTTCCACTGGTGATATCCTTAGGGCAGAAATAAAAAAAGGTTCAGAATGCGGAAAAATCGCAGACAACCTTCTCTCAAAAGGAGAAATTGTTCCTGATGACCTTATAATAAAACTACTCAAACAACGTCTGAAAAATATTGACTGTGCAAATGGTTATATCTTGGATGGATTTCCAAGAACCTTACAGCAAGCAAAAGCATTAAGCAAAATAACCCAAATTGACTTTGTGTTTTTCCTTGAAACCCCTGTAAAAACAATTATTGCAAGACTTGAAACACGCAGAATTTGTGAAAAATGTGGAAGAGTCCACAATTTAAGACTTGGCAGTAAAGATTCTTGCGAAAATTGTGGCGGAAATCTAATCCAACGAGAAGACGATAAACCGGACATTGTCGAAAGACGATTTGAAGTGTTTGAAAAAAATATTTCACCTTTGAAGGAATATTACAAGCCAGTTATGATTTATGTTGAATCTAAAGATTCTATCGAGCAAACTTATGCTCCAGTAAAAAAGGTTTTAGAAAAGAAGGTAGAAAAATAGTGGTTGCAAAAACAGCAAACGAAATTGTTCTTATGAAAAAGGCTTGCGAACTCACAAAAAAGGCCCTAGACTATGCAGAAAGCTTAATAAAACCAGGAATTTCAACTTTAGACCTTGACAAAAAGATAAATTTGTATATAATTGAATGTGGAGGAATTCCTTCCTTCTTAGGATACGAGGGATATCCAGCCAGTGCTTGTATTTCAGTCAACGATGTTGTTGTGCATGGAATACCAAGCAAGTCAATTATACTTAAGGAAGGGGATATAGTCAGCATCGATGTTGGCGTGCTGTATAAGGGCTTCAATGGAGACGCTGCAAGAACCTTCCCAGTCGGAAAAATAAGTCCGGAAAAACAAAAACTTATTGACGTAACAAAACAAAGTTTCTTTGAAGGAATCTCGCATCTGCGTGTTGGCGGAAAGCTTGGTGAAATGTCAAGTGCCATCCAAAAATATGCAGAATCATATGGATTTTCAGTGGTGCGAGAACTTGTGGGGCACGGCATAGGAAGAAATATGCACGAGATGCCCAACGTGCCAAATTATGGCAAAGAAACAGATGGGATTACGGTTCCCGAAAATATTTTTCTGGCAGTTGAACCTATGATTAATATGGGCAAAAAAGAGATTTATCTCGAAAACGATGGATGGACAATTCGCACTCGTGATGGACTTCCATCAGCACATTACGAAAACACCATCTTGGTTACTCGTAATGGAGTAGAAATTTTAACGCTATAAAAGGAGTTAGTATGTCTAAGGAAGATGTAATCGAATTTGAAGGCGAAGTTGTTGAAGTTTTGCCAAACACAACATTTTTAGTGAAACTCAGCAACGGTCATATCATCACTTCTTATATCTCTGGAAAACTCAGAATGCACTATATCCGCATTCTTGAAGGGGATAGAGTTAAGGTTGAAATGAGCCCATATGATTTGACAAAAGGTCGTATCACTTGGCGTGGAAAAAACTAAAAGGAGAGAAAAATGAAACAAGGTGCATCAGTGAAACTTATGTGCGACAAATGCAGATTTACAAAAAGAAAAGGTAAACTTATGGTTATTTGTCCAAACAAAAAACACAAACAAAAACAAGGATAGCAATATCTCAATACCATACGCGGCAAATAAATGGTATTGTTAACAATATATAAAAAAAGAATTTGCAAATGCAGGATTAAAGTTTTGCGTTTGTATACTTCTTAGTTTTAAAATACTGAGGTATGCTACCAAGGTATTACAAAATCATTTTGGAGGAAAGAAAAATATGGCAAGAATTGCTGGCGTTGACTTACCAAGAGAAAAACGCATAGAAATCGGTCTAACATATATTTACGGAATTGGTCTCAAAACATCAAAAGACATCTTGACAGCGACAGGCATCAACCCTGACACTCGTGTTAAAGACCTCGATGAAAACGATGTTGCAAAACTTCGTCAATATATAGACAAAAACCACCAAGTAGAAGGCGAACTTAGAAAAGAAGTTTCTATGAATATCAAACGCTTATCTGAAATTGGTTCTTATCGTGGAATCAGACACAGAAAAGGTTTGCCTGTTCGTGGTCAAAAAACAAAAACTAACGCAAGAACTCGCAAAGGACCAAAAAGAGTTGTTGGCGGAAGTTCTAAAAAAGGTAAATAGGAGATAAAAATGGCAGTTGCAAAGAAAACAACTAAAAAGAAAAAAATAGTTAGAAGCAGTACCGGCGAAGGACAAGTGCATATTCAAGCATCTTTCAACAACACAATCGTTACTTTCACTGACAAACAAGGAAATGCAATTTCAGCTGCAAGCTCAGGTCTTTTGAAATTCAGAGGTTCAAAGAAAAGCACACCTTTTGCTGCTCAACAATGTGTTGAAACAGCAGGAAAGGTTGCAAAAGAACACGGAATCAACTCTGTTGAAGTTTATGTAAAAGGCCCAGGAAGTGGAAGAGAAGCAGCCATTAGAGCATTATCAGCACTCGACTTCAAGGTTACATTAATCAGGGACGTGTCTCCAATCGCACACAATGGTTGCAGACCTCCTAAAGCAAGAAGGTTATAAAAAGGAGAAAATTATGGCAAGATTACTTGATGCAAAATGCCGTCAATGTAGACGTGAAGGTTGCAAGTTGTTCCTTAAAGGCGAAAAATGTACAACCAAAAAATGCCCTATCGAACGCAGACCATATGTTCCTGGACAACACGGACAAGGTCGCAAAAGAACAACTCAATACGGAACTCAACTTCGTGAAAAACAAAAAGTTAAAAGAATTTATGGCATTTTAGAAAAACAATTTAAAGCATACTACGACGAAGCCGAAAGAATGAAAGGTGTAGTTGGTGAAAATATGTTGTCTTTGATTGAAAGAAGACTTGACAACGTAGTTTATAGAATGGGACTTGGCTCTTCAAGAGCAGAAAGCCGTCAAATCGTAAACCACGGTCATATCACTGTAAACGGCAAAGCTGTTGACATCCCTTCTTTCATAGTGAAAGTTGGCGACGTTATCGCTATCAAAGAAAACAAAAAAGATAAAGAAATGTTTAAAGACCTTAAAGGTATGAAAGTGGTTCTTCCAAAATGGATTGAATTTAACACTGAAACTTTGACAGGAAAAATTATCGCACTTCCAAAACGTGAAGATATTGATATGAACATCAGTGAACATTTGATTATTGAATTGTATTCAAGATAAAAGGAGAATAATATAAATGATTGAAATTGAAAAGCCAAAAGTTACTTGCGAAGAAGGGCAAAATGGTTGCTATGCAAAATTTGTTGTAGAACC
>JAFYKO010000108.1 GCA_017537515.1 Clostridia bacterium
AATAATTAAAAAACACAAAAACTGAAAAATAAAATTGTAAAAAACATATTTTACGTACTTTCGTTTGTTGTCGCAGGCGGGCTGATTCTCGTGCTTGTGCTTTCAAGTCTTGGCGTTTTTCAAAACACCCAAACAGCAACCACCAACGCTTCAAACGAATACCAAATAACAAATTATGAGATAAATATCGACGTCTCGCAAGATAATTTTTTGCTTGTCGAAGAGTCAATAACCGCACATTTTTCTGTGGGCTATAAACACGGAATTTATCGGGCAATTCCCGAAATTTCAAACGTCGTTATCCTCGATAAAGACGGAAAAGTTGACAGCACAAAAAAAATGCGGTTTTCTCTTGATGTAATCTCCGCAAATGCCGAGTATTTGACAGAAAAAAATAACAACATCAACTTCATTCGCCTCGGAAGTGCGGATTACACAATTCCCGCCGGCTCGAATAGGACATACAACCTCACCTACAAACTTGCAGTCGATTCAAGATACGCGGATTTTGACCAGTTCTATTTCAATGTTCTCGGCAATATGTGGGATACAACCATTGACAATTTTTCTGCAACAATAAATTTTGAAAAAAATGTCGAAAATACTGCTTCTAAGGTATTTTTTGGTAAATTTGGTTCGACAACTGAAATCCCTTTTTCTTGGGGGAATGACGGCAAGCAAATCACTATCCAACAAGCAAACTTAGGTATCGGCGAAGGCGTTTCGGTGTATGTTCCGTTTGACAAGCAATACTTCAAAACCCAGTTTGTGCATATCTTGGATATTATTATCCTAATCCTAATTGCACTTGCAGGCGTGGGGTGTTGGGCGTTGTATCGCAAAGGCCACAACAAAACCATTTGCACACCAGTTGTGCAGTTCACACTTAAAAATAAATTTACATCCGCAGATGTAGGGTATTTGGTCGACAAGAAAGTTAACAACCACGACATTGCGTCGCTTATTATCTTTTGGGCGGATAAGGGATACTTAAATATTGTCGAGGAAGAGAAAACGACATACGCCGTGCGTACGGACAAAGAATTTGAAAATATGAAAATGTACGAACAAATGCTTTTCAACTCGGCATTCCCAACCAAAGGCGAGAAGGTGGAAATCTCTGAAATTGGTATGCGTTGGAAAGACATTGTTTCCACCGTCAGAAGCAGTATAGCCGAAGAAAATGACAACGCATTTAACAAAAAATCCGTAGCAAAGCGAACGTTTATTTCAATAATATCGGGCGTGATTCTTGTACTTGTGCTTGCGACAGTTAACTGGCAAAACTGCGAAATGCTGTATTTCTACATCTCGTTTGGGGCGGGAGTGCTTGCAACCATAACCCTGCTTCTCGTTGCGAAGAATAGGGATAAGCGGTTTATAACCCACGGCAAAACGAGGTTTTTCAACCGGCTTATGCTTGCGGGCGTGTCGGTGCTGTTGGGTGTCTTTTGCATACTCAGTTTTGACTTTTACTGCGACCCGACATTTAATACGTTCTTGGCTTTTGGGCTGTACGTTTTGGCGTTGTATTATGTTTATCACTACAATATTCGGACCGACGAGGGCACAAGAGAACTTGGCGACATAATCGGGCTTAGGGAGTTTATTTTGGTTGCAGAGCAGTCAAGGCTTGAAATGCTTGCGAAAGAGAACCCGAAACTCTTTTTCAGCGTTATGCCGTATGCGTACGTGCTGGGGGTTTACGACGAATGGTGCAAGAAGTTTGAGAAAATCATTGTTGAGACGCCTGATTGGTACGTTGGCACGCCGGACGTGTTTGATATTTATATGTTCAGCGTGGTTGTCAACAGCATAAACACTTCCGTTTTGGACTCCATTGCCCAAGCCGACATTGCGAGAATAACCGAGCAAGCCGAAAGAATGAGCGACAGCATTGGCGGAGGCACTGGCGGTGGGTTCTCCGGCGGTGGCTTCGGCGGTGGCGGTGGCGGAAGCTGGTAGGCGGGATGGCCCGCCTTGCCATTGGCAAGCTTTCAGCTTGCGGGTGTAGTACGTCTTAAAAGCGTCAGCTCACTGCAAGGCGATTTAATGAATAATGAAAAATGAATAATGAATAATTGAGGTTTATTTGTATTGCCCCGTTAAAAATCCTACCTTTTTAATAAAAGAAAGACTGTTTACCACTTTGCTTTGTTTCGATGTCAGGCAAGCCTCAATTTTAACAAGATTTTGGATGAGAGGCGACGGGTGCCTGAGGCACCTTGCAGTGGGCAACTAATGTTGCCGATTAGGGGTATTACATCCCCGCAACCGCTTGCGGTTGCTTAATGCGTGGCGGGTCACCCGCCCGGTGGTGTCGCTGACGTCAGCGACTCGCCTCGAATGAGGCGAAATAAATATACAAAAATTGAAACCGCAAAGCGGTAAGATTTTTGTTTTTTATTTGCATAAAAAACAAAAAAACCCTCGCCTTGGGCGGGGTTTTTGCTTTCAAGGTTTATGAGTTTGTGTTTGAAAGCACAATGCCGAATGTAATGTCTGCACTTGTGATGCTTGTTGCGTCATCAGTTACACCGATGGTTACAACGATTTGAGTGTCATCACTTGCACCAATGTTGGTGAACGCATAATCACCAGTTGTGCCACTTACGGTCGCACCATCTTGGGTTACGCTTACGATTTCAAGGTTGTTTCCAACGGTGAGGTCATTAAGTGCAACAACCATAGCGTCAGTTGTTGAACTGTTTGTGATTGTGAACGTATAAACTACGTCATTCGCAACACCATCAGTTGAACCAATAGCAAGCGGGGTCGTTCCGCCAAGAGTCCAGTCAGCAAGTTCGTCACTTGAAGGGCTAAACGAGATTGCAGTTCCGCCAGCAGCGTTGGTTGTGTTGTAATACTGAGTCGCCGCAGTGCCCTCAAGGGTCGCAGAAATCGTACCACTAACACCAGTTGCCGAGAAGGAAATTGTTGTTGTTACGTTGATTGATTGAGTCGTCGCCGCCCAAACACCAACAGCCATAACTGCAACAACCAAGGCAAGTGAAACCAAACTCGCATAAAGTTTTGACTTTCTGTTGTTCATTCTCCACTCCTTTTTTATAGTTTTACACCCGCATTCGAAAGGGAAGAGGTGCTTACGGTGTTAGTATTTGCGACTTTGTGAAAATTATACTCTACACTTTTTAAAAAACCCAAGCCCCACAACCAAAAAATTAATTGATTTTTTTTCTTATATTGTGATAATATATTATTATGGAAAAACAAACCAAAAAAAGCACCCGCAGTAAAGTTGTCGAAAAGATACTCAAAATCGCCGGGTCAAAAAAACGCTTTCTCACAAAAGAAAGTGCAAACAAATACCTAAACAAATGCCGAAACAAAAACAGCAGAATCTACAAAGTCCCAAAACGATACAAAGAACTCGCCAAACGCAAGTTCTTTGAGGGCGTGCAGTATTACAAAATCCCCGGCGAAGGCAAAACAGTGCTTTATCTCCACGGCGGTGCGTTCGTCGCAAGACCGCTTATCTTTCATTGGAGTTTTTTGCAAGAAATAAACGAAAAAACTGAGGCAAATATTTATTTCCCACTCTACCCACTCGCCCCAGAGTTTTCCTACAAAGACACCTACAGATTTCTCTTGAAATTTTATAAATTCATCCTCACAAACCACGACCCCCAAAATATCATACTTATGGGCGACAGTGCAGGCGGAACGCTAAGCCTCGGGCTTGTCGAGCTTCTAAAACGTAAAGGCCTGCCACTTCCAGCGAAGGTTATCCCGCTTTCGCCTTGTATGGATATAACCTTCTCAAACAAGAAAATTGACCTTGTCGCAGACAAAGACCCTATGCTTTCAAGAATCGGCTGTGCGTATATCTGTGGCTATTGGGCAAGAGGCTCAAACGCAAAAGAACCGCTCGTAAATCCAAAGTATATCGACGTCGAAGGCTTTCCCGAAACGCATATATTTGTAGGCACGCACGAGATTCTGCACCCAGATATTATGGCGTTTTGCAAAAAACATAAGGCCAAAAACGGCGACAAGGCGTGGACACTAACCGCCGACGCAATGGCCCTCGACGTGCTTGAGATGAAGCCCGCAGACAAACCGAAAAAGAGGACAGCAAAAACAAACTGGTTGACGGTGTACGAGATTGAGGGAATGAATCACGTCTTCCCGCTTTTCCCAATCCCCGAGGCCCGCATAGCCGAAAACCTCATTGCGGAAATAATCACTTCCGTCTAAGGCCTCACGCTTTTGGCGAGTTAGGAGTTAGGAATGAGGAGTGAGGAGTTGTGGTTGGAATTAAAATACTATTTACAAATCCCAACCTCGGGGGACGGGCGAGGTGTTCCAACGCCTTCGGCGTGCAAACACCTCACTCCGCCCCCTTTTGTTTACTCAAACCTTTTATTTTTATAGTTCGCAAAGAAATATACACGTCTTGGCATCAGCGAGGCCTCAATTTCGCCTAAGGCATCCAAGGAGGATATTTGGCTCGGTGGTTGAGATTGTACCATACAGATGCTTAAACTTGGTTTTGGCAAATTTAAAAGCCTTGTACGAACCACTTTTTTCGTCAATAAGTGTATAGAAAACCGCATAATCACTATTTTTTATCATTTCTTTGTTCCGATAATACAAACTTGACTTCCAGTGTGCAAACTCCAAATCAAAAAACTCGACATCGTCGTATTCATCCAAAAGATTTGTATGTCTATACGGATTTTTAAAATCCCTATAATCATTCGCAACATACACCGCAAGAATATGCGGGTATTTTTTCTTTTTTTCGGTAACAATTTTAAGGCAAAAGCTGTCAAAACTCCCAGGCCCGCCAAAATAAAACGTCTCTACACCGCCTTTGACAATCAAGAACTCAAACAAATCATCTAGATTTTTTACTTCTTCTTCTGAAGGACGAAATGAACTACGCCCTATCACACAACACGTTCTATATTTATTCATAAGAGTATTGTACTACGGATTTACGTATAATGCAAGGAAATGTAATAATTTGCATATAAATATTATTACTATATTCTAAAATGGAGTAAAAATGGACATAAAGCAAGCTATTGTAAAGAGATTGGCTGAGTTAATGGCGGAAAGAGGGTGGACGCAATACCAACTTTTCAAAATGAGTGGTGTGCCAATAACAACTATTAATACAATTTTTAATAAGAAACAAGGGGTAAGGCTTGATACACTATTTCAATTATTGTTGGGGTTAGGGGTTGAGTTTACCGAGTTTTTTGATGTAGATTATTTAAAATTTAATAGTCTGAATAATAAGTAGGGGATAAATGGATTTACAAGAAGCGATAGTGTTTAGGCTTAAAGAAATTATGTTTCAGAAAGGCTGGACAAATTATAAATTGCACAAAGCAAGCAAAGTGGGAATGACGACAATTGGAATGTTGTTTAATCATAACAAGAATGTAAAAATTGAAACATTATATAAATTAATACTCGGGCTTGGAATAGAGTTTGTCGAATTTTTTAATGTCGATTATTTAAAATTAGAAAATCTAAATGATTAATAATTCTGTCTCACGCCTTTGGCGGTTGGACTTACCCCGTTAAAAAACCATTTTTCCACGTATATTTTTTACTATTTATGTAAAAATGTAAGCAAAGGAGTTGTATTATGAATTTAAATCAAGCCGTAATGAAACGTGTTGAAGAAATATTAAAGCAAAAGTTGATGTCTTATTATAGATTGGAGTTAAACAGTGGGGTTAATCATTCTACTATGCAGAAATTAAAAAGTGCAGACCGAACGGGTTGTAATTTGAAAACAATATTTTTATTGATATATGGCTTAGGTGTTACGCCTGAGGAATTTTTTGCAAGCCCACTTTTTAAAGAGGAAAATATACAAATTGATTAGGAGGAAAAATGAAAATTAGTCAAGCAGTAAGCGAAAGAATTAAAGAGTTGTTGGCAAACAAAGGTATGTCAATGTACAAATTGAAGAATTTATCAGGGCTTTCGCATTCAACATTTTCGTGTATTATTTACGGGAGATACAATTCGTGCAATTTGAAACCACTTTTAGCAATTATTTATGCATTAAAAATCTCTCCAAAAGAATTTTTTGACAGTACGTTATTTGATGAAGAGAATATAGGAAATTAAAATCCAACCTTAACTCCTAACTCCTAACTGCTAATTGCTAACTCGCCGAAGGCCTCACGCCTTTGGCAAAAGAAAAAAAACAGCGAACGTTCGCTGTTTTTTCTAAGGCCTTACGCCAATACGAAAATCTTTCTTGCCACTATCATAGACACAAGGTCGATGATGTAGAAAACTGGGCAAAGGATGATGTTAAGCACCACGCCAATCAAATTGTTGCGTTTGATACGAATCAAAACGCCCAAAATGATGTTGGTGATAGGGAAGATTGCAAGAATAAGGCTCACAATCCATCCAAAACCCAAATATCCACTAGATTTTGCCATTTTTCTCCCTCCTATGGGTATAATATACATAATTTTTATGCAAATTTCAACAAAAATGACAAAAATTCCAAAAAAAATTAAAAAATTTTTAAAAAAGTCCGTTTTTTTTGTTGACATTGTATTATAAAAAGTGGTAAAATTGGGTAAAGTAACATAAAGGGGGATATTATGCGAAAGAAATTAACAGCAACAATTTGCGTATTTTCAGGATTTTTGATTTGCGTTTCGATGCTTATCAGCAGTGTTCTTGCTGCGACAACCGCCACAGCAACAATCACAGCATCAGTTACATACACACCAGCCATCCAAGCGAAGATTTGGCTTAATGATGGTTCACAAGATTATTTGATATTCAATAATGCGGATGGCGAATCTACAGACGCAACTATGGAAGATGGCATTATAACAATTGATGGTTTGACATCTGCTGAAAGTGGAACAACATTTACATTTAAGGTTGCAAATTACAGCCCAGAAGTTGACTTCTATTTTGGTTTAAATTTAAATGGAACGCCAACTTCACCTTTGGCAGGAACGACAGATATAATTGTTGAGGATACTTATGACGCTATGACATCTATTCCGATTGGAGGTGTTGACTATAAATACAATACTACATTAATAGTTGACAATAACAAAACACAAGTAACCGCAATGTCTGTAACGCCTGAAATTGTTATACCAGTAACATTAAACTTTGGAATAATCTTATTTGAATATTTGAATAATTAACATAACCCAAATACATAACCCCTTTTTATAGTAATTTTACGTATAAAAAAACTTTTTTGACATCTTCAAAAAAGTTTTTTTTGATTCCAAATGTTGTTATGGTTGGATTTTGTAAATACTATTCAAATCCAACCATAACTCCTCACTCCTCACTCCTAATTCCTAACTCAACAATAACCGCTGGTTATTTTACTACCACATTCTCGCTTCCGAGAAGTCCGTTGAGTTGGTTTATGAGATAGTTGTTGATGTCGCAAGTGAGTTTGAATTTGAATGTCTTGTTTTGTGATGTACATCTCGCAATAACTTGACAATCCCCGTCGTACTCGGCGACAACCCCAACGACTTTGTCATAAAGTTCTTTGTCGGTGAGGTCAAATCTAAGATAAAGTCTTCTTTCGTCCACGTTTTGTGGCTCGGTGTTTGTTTGCCAAGGCACAACCCTGTCGATTATTACCTGTGGCCTTTCTCCGTCCTTGACGGTTACTTTTCCATAAATCGTAACAAGTCCGTCTTCCACAAGTGCTTTTTCGTTATTCTCAAAGCTTCTTGGGAATGCGACGCACTCTATTACGCCATAAATATCTTCAATCTTAACGCTCGCCATAATTTGTTTGCTTTTGGTGAATCTCTTCTTTACTTCGGATATAATTCCTCCGCAAACAACTTCCATTCCGTCGTGTATTTGGCTTTCAACTTCTTGTTGCGGTGCTTCGTCCTCCACGCCTTCCATTGGCTCTTCGTAGGTCATCATATCGCTTGTGAGGTTGAAGTCCTTGAATTTGGACACATAATCATTAAGCGGATGGCCGGAGATATACACCCCAACAAACTCTTTTTCAAACCTAAGCTTTGTTTCCTTGTTGAATTCCTTTATTTTTGGATACTTGTATTTCTCCTCAACGGGAACGCCGGTGTCAAACATAGAGGTTTGGCCTCTTACTCGGTCTTGGCGGACTTTCGCAACTCTTGCAACGAGGTATTCCCAGCTTGCCATTAACGCCGAACGGCTTACGCCGAAGCTGTCGAATGCACCACCTAGGATAAGGCTTTCAAGACACTTTTTGTTTAGTGCTTGCTGGCTGACTCTCTTCAAGAAGTCTTCAAAGTCCTCATAGTCCCCGTTGGCCTTTCTTTCTTCGATAATACTATCCACCACGCCGATGCCTACGCCCTTTAATGCACTTATTCCAAACCTAATTTTTCCGTCCTCAACAGAGAAGTAAGTACGGCTTTTGTTTATGTCGGGAGGTAGGATTTCAATACCTTCACTGCGTGCGTAAGTTACGTATTTTTTTATATCGTCGCTGTTTGTAATGCGGTTGTTTAGCACTGCGGTTAAGAATTCAACTTCATAATAGCATTTGAGGTAAGCAGTTTGGTAAGTCAAATACGCATACGCAGCTGCGTGGGACTTGTTGAAGGCGTAAGATGCAAAGCTTTCCATTTCGCCAAACACTTGCTCTGCAACGTTTTGCGGAACGCCGAGGGCGAGGGCTCCTGCTATGTCCTTTTTGCCTTCTGGGTCTTTCCAACCGTTTATGAACTTCTCTTTCTCGTACGCCATTTTGTCTTTCTTTTTCTTACCCATAATACGGCGAACGTTGTCCGCTTGGCCCATATTATAGCCCCCAAGCACTTGGAATATCTTCATAACTTGTTCTTGGTAAACAATACAGCCATAAGTTACGTTTAGGATTGGTTCGAGAAGAGGGTGTGCGTATTCAATTTGTTCTTTGTTGTGTTTGTTTCTGATGTAGCGTGGAATACTATCCATTGGCCCTGGCCTAAACAACGCCACGCCCGCAATAATATCTTCGAGGCAGTCGGGCTTTAAGTTTTTCATAAAGTTCTTCATTCCGCCACTTTCTATTTGGAAAATAGCGTCGGTGTTTCCGCTACTTATAAGTTCGTAAACTTTTGGGTCGTTGTATTCCATATCGTAAAAATCGACGTCAACGCCGTGGATAGCCTTGATGTACTTCAAAGCCTTGTCGATATCCGTCAGCGTTCTGAGGCCCAAAAAGTCCATTTTGAGTAGGCCTAGGCTTTCAAGTTCGGTCATATTGTATTGGGTTGTAACATCCTCGCCGTTTCTTGCAAGTGGTACATAGTCATCGACCCTAGATGGGGCGATAAGCACGCCCGCTGCGTGCATTGAGGTGTTTCGAGGGAAGCCCTCGAGTTTTATTGCCATATCTGCAACACGCTTGACGAAGTCGTCGGTGTCGTACATTTGTTTTAGTGCTGGGATGATGTATTTGTCGTCTTCGGGGTTACCGGTCTTTCCGAAGTAATATTTCAGCACTGGTGGGTGGGTGAGTCCGTCGGGCATTTTGCTTGGGACTTCTTTTGTTATTTTTTCCGCATCGCTGTAAGGCATTTGCAGTGTTCTTGCGACGTCTCGGATAGCGTTCTTCGCCGCCATAGTTCCGAAGGTTACAATCATTGCGACGTTGTCTTTCCCGTACTTTTCTCTCACATAGTCCACGACTTCGAGGCGTCTATCCATACAGAAGTCGATATCAAAATCGGGCATAGAGACTCTTTCTCTGTGTATGAAACGTTCAAAGATAAGGTCGTATTTAAGCGGGTCGACGAGGGTTATGCCTGTTGTGTAGGCAACCAAACTTCCCGCACCCGAGCCACGCCCTGGGCCAACGGGGATGTCGTTACGTCTTGCCCAGTTGACGTAGTCCCAAACGACCAAGAAATACTCCACAAACCCGAGTTCGTTGATTATTTCAAGTTCAGTATCAAGGCGGTTGCGAATCTCGGGGGTGATTTCCTTATAACACCTTGGAAGTCCGTCGTTTGCGAGCTTGGACAGGTATTCAAAGTTGGATAGTCCGTCGGGTGAGGTGTAGGCCG
>JAFYKO010000109.1 GCA_017537515.1 Clostridia bacterium
TAAAATCAAGGCATCACAGTTTGAATAACCATCAGTTGCTGTCAAATACCCCTTCGGGGTGCTTGACGACAACTTCCGATAATATAAACAATGTGATGTTGCCTTGCTCATAAACTCGCAATGCAGGTTTGTTGACACAAACCCCTTGATTAAAATCAAGGCATCACAGTTTGAATAACCATCAGTTGCTGTCAGATTTTTGAGTCAAAAAAAACTTATCTAAAACGATAAGTCTTTTTCTTTATTTTTCTTAGGTTGATTTGCCGATGATTGATTTAATGAAACCCTTGATGTGGTTTTGGATTTTGCAAGCCTCTTGTTTATTTTATTTATGAACTCCTCTATTGCGTCATAACGGCTTTTGTAGTATTGCTTCATATGGGTTTTGTATATTTCGGGAAGTATAATATTGTTCGTTTCTTCACAAAGCTTTATTTCTGACTGCATATCCAACGCCATAAACTTATCAATAATGCTTTTGCAATTTGGATTGTTGTTGTATAATTCAACGATATCCGCCACAAAAACACCACCGTTTTTAAAATACCGGCTATTTTCAAAGCTCTCAGACTCAGTCTGCGTGTAGGCCAGTTTCAGGACAACTTTTGAATTGTAAGTTTTTGGCCTGAGTAACCTCTCTTTGATGTATTTTTGTTTAAGATCTAAGTCAAGAGCAAAACCGTTGTCAAAAAATGGTGCAACTCGGATTGTTTTATCTTTATGATTAAGTATAAACCCATAATTGTTTGCGTGCCTGTCGTATTGGCACAAGAAAAAGTCAATTACAAACAATGCAGAAAGTTTTTGTTTTGTATCGTCTAGGTCTATTTCATAATTTCGATTGTTTGCATACTCCTCAATCTCTTTTAGCATTCCTTCAACGCTTGAAAGATATGGCCACTTCATTTCGTCAGCCAATTTCTCATCAAATTCATCTTTGGTCATAAACAGCTCGGATTTTCTCATTGCGTTTTTGTATATAACATCAAATGCCATAACAATCTTTTCGCCGTTTTGGAGAAAGTTTCTGCAGATTGTACCATTCTTTCCATAGGATGTTTTGACATGGATGTATGGAACATAATAATCCCTTGGCAAGCTTATTTTGTCAAGAATTTGGGTTACAAACACCTCTCCCACATCCGAAAAAGTGTTTTTCACTCTTCTCTTGAAAAGATATCTTTCGCCGTCCACATCAAGCCATTGGGGTTTGGATATAGAAGAAAGATTGCCACCTTTTATTTTTTGGACTATTTTTGTTTCGCCACTTGGCATTTTTAGTTTCATTTACGACTCCCTAGTCATCAAAATTAACTGTTTGAAGGTCTTTGAATGTGTTTTCGTCCACAAGGTCAAAAATACGGTTTGCGGTTGTTTCTACAATCTCTTGGTCGTGAGACGCAAACAACATACAGCCCTTATAATTTATCATCCCTTTGTTTAGGGCAGTAATACTTTCAAGGTCTAAGTGGTTTGTAGGTTCGTCCATAAGAAGGAAGTTTGGACTTTCAAGCATAAGTTTTGCAAACATACACCTCACCCTCTCACCACCACTAAGAACATTAACAGGCTTTAATGCTTCTTCACCGCTGAATAGCATACGTCCAAGCCAACTGCGGATATACATCTCTGTTTGGTCTTTTGAGTATTGTCTAAGCCAGTCCACAATGCTGTTTGTATTGCCCTCAAAGTATGGGTTGTTGTTTTGTGGTAAGTAGCCGTATTTGATAGTCTTTCCCCAATGCACAACTCCACTGTCGGCCTCTTCTTTTCCGCTTAAAATGTCAAAAAGCATTGTCGTTGCAAGGGCGTTGTTTGAAAGCACTGCGACCTTGTCCCCTTCACGAATTGAGAAGGAAATATTATTGAAAAATCCTTTTTTGGTTAGGTTTTTAACAATCAAAATCTCCTTGCCTATTTGCTGTTCGAAGTCAAAGTTGATGTAAGGATATTTTCTGCTTGAAGGCTTGAAGTCATCTATAGTGAGCTTTTCAAGTTCTTTCTTTCTTGAAGTTGCCTGTCTTGACTTGCTGGCGTTTGCACTAAATCTTGCAATAAATTCTTTAAGTTCTTTTGCACGCTGTTCAGCTTTCTTGTTTTGGTCTTTTTGTTGTCTTGCAAGAAGTTGAGAGGTTTCATACCAAAAATCATAGTTTCCAAGGAACATATTAATTTGTCCATAATCCACGTCGCAAATGTGCGTACAAACCTTGTTCAAGAAGTGTCTGTTGTGGGATACGATAATAACCGTATTCTCAAAATCAAGAAGGAAGTTTTCAAGCCATCTTACAGTCTTAAAATCAAGGTTGTTTGTAGGTTCGTCAAGAACAAGGATATCGGGATTTCCAAAAAGTGCTTGTGCAAGAAGGACTTTGACTTTTTGTTTTGGGTCTATGTCTTTCATTGGCTTTTCAAAGTCTTCTTCTTTTATGCCAATATCCGTAAGAAGTGTTTTCGCTTCGCCGTCCGCTTCCCAGCCACCAAGTTCTGCAAAAAGCATTTCGAGTTCGCCCGCACGAATTCCGTCTTCATCCGAAAAGTCTGGTTTAGCATAAAGTGCGTTTTTCTCTTCCTCAATTTCCATAAGTTTTTTGTGTCCGAGAAGGACAGTGCGAAGAACGGTTTCTTCGTCATATGCGTTTTGGTTTTGAACAAGAACGCTCATTCTTTCGTTTGGCGACAAAATAATTTCGCCCTTGTTTGGCTCAATCTCGCCGGTAAGCACCTTCAAAAAGGTAGATTTACCCGCACCGTTTGCACCGATAATACCATAGCAGTTGCCTTTTGTGAATTTGAGGTTTACATCCTTAAAAAGCACCCTTCCGCCAAATTGTAGTGATACATTAATTGCTTGAATCATAAAAAAATACTCTCCTAATTTCAAATTTAATTTACTAGTAGAGAGTATAACATAAAATACCGAAAATAACAAGGTTTTTTTTGAATTAAAGCCTTACAATCCCAACTCTTGTTTTTTCTTTTCAAAATCTTTTAGGGCTTTTTTCTTTTTGTATTTGCAGTAAACCCTATCAACTGCCAACGCACCAACAATAACAGCTTCGACTGTGAGACCCGTTCCCACCATAGCAAGCAGAATAGGGGTTGTCCAATCTAAAACTGAATTTAAGCCAAAAGCCACCCAACCTCCGGCAATTGCACCTAATAGGCTGAAATAGGTTCCGCAGGTTAGGGCAAAAATGACATCATCTTTCAAATCATAGGAATATACAGCCTCCAAGATTCGAAGGTTTCTGCATTCTTCAAAATACTCTTCTCGCTTTTGCTGGTCTAAAACTTCCTTAACATCCTTCATATTTTAAATCTCCTTAATCTTCCCACACGAGGGTTTGTCTTTGCACTTTTCAATATCTCTAAGCACTCCACTAAGTTGCTGTTTCTTTGCAAAATATCTTACAACGGGAGCGACAACAACAATGGCATAAGTCGACACAGCAAGAGCAAGACTTTCAACATAAGCAAATGCCATATCTATATTCCCATCCATAAGTGTATCATAGGCAATCACACCCACAGCCACTCCAAGCACACCACCACAAATATTTGTGGACTTTGCCCAATCCCGAGCATCTTTGCATTCCACTTGCACTTCTTTTAATAGCGAAGCTTTTTTCAAACACTCTTCGCAGGTAATTTCACATTCTAATTTATTTTTCTTATTAAAAATTTGTTTCATTTTTCACTTCCTGTTTACTGAAAACTATATAAGCAATCCAATACAAGATATTCCTTTGAGTGAAATTTTGTTTCTTTCCTTACCCACTTAAATTAACCCCTTCTTCTAACACTAAATACGCCTTTTCTTCCTGCGTTAATTTTGACTTGCAGTCTTTTATAGCTCCCTTCACTTGGCTGTATTTTCTTTCTAACTTTAAAAATTTATTTTTTTTGCGGAAGTATTTTTGCATATCATAAATCAATATAGCACTAACAACCGCCTCACCGGCTACAATCATAGCTTGGACATACAAAGGAAACTGGTTCAAGAAAGCAAAACCAACTGCAAACTCAACTTGAGCAGCTATCCACATTGGCAAATAATTTTTGATATCCTCACCATCCTTGCCAAACTTTTCCTCTGCATCTTTTAATTGTGGTTCTAATAATGTCTTTTGGTTATACAAATTAATCATAACCGCTTCATTTTCAGTGAGCATTTTATCTTCCATCGCCGACCTCCCCTAATCTTACCATTTCAAAGAACCCAACGCACTAGACTCCATAAGTTCTTTTTCATAATCCATTATTTCTTTTTCCCTAAACTTTTTCTTTTTGTAGTATTTTTTACCAAGTTTGTTGTATTTATCTTATCGTAGGTATAATACCACACCTCCGCTGTTTTGTCAATACAGAAGTTTTGAGTTGTCTTTTGAATAAATTCATAAAAACACTAGATTTTCTCGCAATATTGTGCTATAATCAACCCCGTAAAAAAGGAAAAAGATATTATGGAAATAAAAGCAGAAAATTTTATCGAGGATATTGTCCTCAAAGACCTAGAAAACGGAAAAATCGGAGCAGTTCAAACTCGCCACCCACCAGAACCAAGTGGATACTTGCATATTGGCCACGTTAGGAATGTTATGCTAAACTACGGCATTGCAAAAAAATTTGGAGGAGTTTGCAACCTTCGTTTTGACGACACAAACCCAACAAAAGAAAGCCAAGAATTTGTCGACGGCATAAAAGAAGATGTACACTGGCTTGGCTTTGACTATGAAAATGTTTATTATGCAACAGATTATTTCCAGCAAAATTACGAAATTGCCCTTAAACTCATAAAAGAAGGCAAAGCGTTTGTTTGCGACCTTTCTCCCGAAGAACTTTCGGCATATCGTGGCACACTCACAGAACCCGGAAAAAACAGCCCTTACAGAGACCGCTCCGTTGAAGAAAACCTCGAACTTTTCGAACGTATGAAAAACGGAGAATTCAAACAAGGCGAAAGATGTCTGCGTGCAAAAATAGATATGGCAAGCCCAAACATCAATATGCGAGACCCAGTAATTTATCGCATACAATACAATCACCACCAACGAATTGGAAGAAAGTGGAATATTTATCCAAGCTATGACTTCTCCCACCCACTCGACGACGCTCTTGAAGGCGTAACGCACAGCATTTGCGGGCTTGACTTTGAAGACCATAGGCCACTTTACAACTGGGTCGTTGAAAACAGCGGTCTTAAAAACAGACCACAGCAAGTTGAATATGCAAACCTCAACATTGAAGGCGTGGTTATCGGCAAACGACATATTAAAAGATTTGTAACAGAAGGCAAAATCTCCGGCTTTGACGACCCAAGAGTTTACACCCTTCGTGGCCTAAAACGTCGTGGTGTCCTTCCTGAAAGCCTCCTCGAATTCTCAAGAGAAGCAAAAGTCAGCAAGACAAACACCGTTTGCGAAATGTCTTTCTTTGAACATTTCGTAAGAGACACCCTCAACAAGGTTTCAAAAAGAGTTATGGCAGTTACAAAACCAATAAAGCTGGTTATTACAAACTACCCAGAAGACAAAGAGGAGGATATTATCCTTGAGGATTTCCCACAAAACGAAACAACCACAACTCGCACATACAAATTCGGGCGTGAACTCTTCATTGAAGAAGAAGACTTTTTGAAAGTCCCAGTTCCAAAATTCCATAGACTTTATGTTGGCAATAAAGTCCGCCTAAAAGGTGCATACATTATCGAATGCACAGGCTTCGACGAAGACGAAAACGGAAATGTAACCACCATTTACGCAACTTACGACCCTGCAACAAAATCTGGAAGCGACTGCAACGTAAAAGTTAAAGGCACAATACACTGGTTAAATCAAAAACACGCCAAAAAAGTTGAAGTTCGTTTATATGAGAACCTAACCCTCGGACGAGAAAGAGACGAAAACGGGGAATACACCTTCAACCCAAATTCTTTAACCATACTCGAAAACGCCTACGTTGAAGATGGCATTACCTACACCGCCGAAGAACGCTATCAATTCATCCGCAACGGATACTACTGCCTCGACTCAGACACCACCCCAGAAAAACTCGTCTTCAACAGAACCGTAACACTTAAAGATAGTAAGCATAAATAGAAAAATGCACACCGAAGTGTGTATTTTTTCTATAAGAAATGAGGAGGTAAAGTTTGAGGGTTTTATTAAATTGGCACAGGGGCATAATCCAGCTTAACCCCTAATATTATATTACCTGTAATACTACTAAAAGATTTAAATGTTACATCTAAATAAGAGGTAGGCTCCGCATTGTGCCCTCTCAACTCAACATCATTTGCACTAATTCCCTCGCAACTTGTTAATGTCGCACCTTCTACTATCGCAAGTCCGGGATATTGGTCCACGCAACCCAAATCACTAGGGCTCTTGTAATTAGTGCCAGTAATTGTAATTGGTGTATCTTGTGTCAAGTCAAGGTCAAATACCCAAGAACTAGAATATTTAGAACACGTCATATTCACAGTAACAGTAACCTTAGACTTTTTCTCTTGCCAAAAAATACTTATCGGTCCGTCGATAACATTGGATTGTATAATAACCTCCCCTGTTTTTGAATTGTAAGTATATCCCGAACTTAAGGTATTCCCACTCACTTTTATTTCAACAACATCCGGCAGAGAATACAAGGAACTATTAGGCGTGATTGTTGCCTTAAACCCCACGCCATTATAAGCGTTTTGTCCCCCTTCAACTGTATAGTTTTCCGTTGCCAGATACATTACAGCAAATGAATCACATTCCTCAAAATTTAATACGACCTCAGGATTTCCCGCAGTTATAGAAAATTCTATAACCCCATTTCCAGCAGTCTGATTTGCATAAGAA
>JAFYKO010000110.1 GCA_017537515.1 Clostridia bacterium
CCACAACCTCCATTAGATTGAAGATATTGAAGACAATAAACGCCACGATGTACGCCACCACAAGTTGAATCGCTATGCCAATCAGAGTCCACTTCCAGCCAATTTCCTTTTTCATAATTGCCATCGTAGCAAGGCAAGGGCTGTAAACAAGTGCATACGACATAAAAGACAATGCACTTGCGGGCGTAAACCAAACCGCACTTTGGCTTGACATAAGGCTTTCCGAGAGTTTCTGCCCCGACGCATCTCCAAAAGAGTTTATGCCATTGAAAATTGCAATCGAGCTTACAATAACCTCTTTTGCCACAAGGCCAGCAATCAACGCAGACACTGCACCCCAGTTTCCAAACCCAAGCGGAGCAAAGATTGGTGCCAACCACTCGCCAAGGACTTGCAAAATACTCTTTCCACCACTTTGGGCGACATAGTTAAAGGCAAAGTCAAAACTTCCCAAACACCACACAATCACACTCATTGAAATAAAAATTGTGGTTATTTTCACAACAAAAAGTTTGAGGTTGAGCCACGCAATTTTACAAACCTTCTTAAAATCCGGAAATCTATAAGGCGGAAACTCCAAAATAAAGGCACTTTCTTTGTTTTTAAGCCCAAAAAAGTCAAGCATAACACCGACAAACAGAGCGACAAACACGCCAATTATATAAAGCAGAAAAACAACAAAAACATTGCTTGCCCCAAAGAACGCACCGCCAAGCACCGCATACACCGGAAGTTTTGCCGAGCAACTCATATAAGGCGTCATAAGAGTGGTTTTTATCCTAGCATTTTCAGAGTCAAGAGTCCTTGCAGTTACAACCGCACTCGCACTGCACCCAAACCCCATAAGGAGCGTATAAACGCTTTTCCCCGAAAGCCCAAGCGAGGAGAAAAGGTCGTCGAACACAAAAGCCACTCTTGAAAAATAGCCCGTATTTTCCAGCACCGCCAAGAACAGAAACAGCAAAACCACTTGGGGTAAAAACGCCACCAAACTTCCAACGCCGGCAAAAAGCCCATCTTCAATCAGGCCCAAAACCCAAGGCACACTGCAAAAACTTCGAACAAAATCCAAAGCGACTCCACCCAGCCACCCTTGAACAAAGCTAGACAACGTGTCAGATAAAAATGCTCCAACACTGAAAAATGTTAAATAAAAAACTCCTATCAAAATAAGAAAAAAAAGAGGAATTGCAAGCCACTTATTTAGGAAAAATTTATCCAAAACCTCATCCCCATACGCCCGTTTTTTTCTTTTGCAAGAAACAAGGTTTTCAATAAAAAAATATTTTTCCTCTGCAATTTTTTCTATGCTTAAATTTTTATTATTTTCAAAAAAAATATTATTATTTTCAATTTTTTTATTAAAAAAATCGGTTTTTTTAACTATCGGAAGAGCAGGTAGAGTAGAATGGGCTGTAATACTACCTTGTGTAATGGTGATCATCTCCCCCGGTAATACACGATAAATATGAGGAAAAATACTTTGGGCACCTGTTGTAAATTGGAGTTGGAGAAGTTCTGACAATCGTGTTATATCTAAGGCGCGTGGAACGAAGTCAGCCGCTAAAAGCGCAGAGGGTTCGGAGGCAAAGGCAACGCCATTTGTTAACGATGTATAATAAAGAGGTTTAATACCAAAAGGATCACACGCGAGAAAAGCCGTTTGATATTGCGAGTCATAAAGGGCAAAAGCATACATACCGCGTAAATGGTGTAAAAAATGGGTGCCGTAGTGTTGCCATGCAGCAAGAATAGATTCACAATCGCTGTTTGTTTTGAAAGAGCTTGTCTTAAACTGTTGTCGTAAAGAGAGATCGTTATAAATTTCACCATTGGCAACAAGGGTTGCTGTGCCCCAAGAAAGGGGTTGATCGCCGGCTTGTAAATCTACCAGTGATAGG
>JAFYKO010000111.1 GCA_017537515.1 Clostridia bacterium
GCTTTCAGATAATTCTCAAGTGAGAGTGGACGAGCTTCAAGGAGATGAAGAGTTGCTTGTTTGGAACTTGGAGACTGGGGCATTTGATAGTGCACCAATAATGTTTATTGATAGCGACGCTGAGGCGTGGTATAATGTGATAAAGCTAACATTTGAAGACAACACTGAAGTGAAAGTGATATACGAACATGGCTTCTGGGATTATGACCTTAATAAATATGTGTATATCCTTGAGCATAATGCTTATGACTTCATTGGGCATACTTTTGCAAAGCAAAATGGGGATGTATTAGAAAAAGTAAAACTTGTTGATGTGGAAATTGAGCAAGTCTTTACAAGTGCTTGGAGTCCGATCACTGCAGAACATCTTTGTTATTTTGTAAACGGAATGCTTTCAATGCCTGGTGGAACAAATTCATTTGTAAATATGTTTGATTTTGATTCTGAAACAATGACATATGATGTTGAGGCTATGGAGAGAGACATCGAAAAATATGGCTTGTATACCTATGAAGAATTGAATGCGATTTGTCCACTTCCTGAAGAGTTATTCTATGGAGCCAAAGCACATTATTTAAAAGTATCGATAGCCAAGGGGCTTATGACTTTGGATGAGTTGATTTATAAAATCAATAGATTTAGGGATTATGTGTGATTCTCTGATGGCTACTAAGATTACGCTAAAAACCCTTATAACATAGGAAGGAGAGGTGTATAGGAAAAGAGTGGCGGAGTGGATGATGCGGGCCGAAGGCCTTGCACATCCCGCCCGCCACTTTTATACTTGCAATTCAAGGTTGTATCCCTCTCAACTAAATCACCAACAAAAAGACATCCATAACAAACTACAAAAAATCCAAAACCTTCAGAATTTACGTTCTGAGGGTTTTTATATTTTTATAAATTTGTTTGTTTTACGAATAGTTAGGGTCAGTAGTATATACATTCCTACTCCGGCTTTTATGGTTTTAAATAGTTTTTGTTAATGAGACAACAAAAGATTGACTTTGTGAATGGAAATAATTCCTTTTGAAGAGTAAGAATGAACTAATTGAAGGGAAGAGGGTTTAAAAATCTTGTATTATTCTAAAAATAGGGGAGATTATTCTTGATTTTTGGATTTTTGTATGTTATACTAGGAGTAAAGTAAGAGTTTTTGATATTGCTTACTTTGGATAATGAAAACATATTTAAAAGGGGATATTTATTATGGCTGGTAAAAAATCTGGCGGAGGATTTAAAACATTTTTACTCATTCTTATTGTGATTGTTTTATCTTTTTTCCTTATTTCCGCTGCGTGGCTTATTGTTGTTCCAGACAGCAAAATTTTTGGCGTTTCTTATGCGTCGTTTAACAAAAATGAGGTTGTTGAGGTTGCAGGCTCTAAAACTGTGCTGTTTACCAATTATTCAAAAATTATAGTTGATGCGACCAGTGAAGGGCACGGAAATGCAAGAGTTCAGGTGAACTACGGCACTGGGCTTAGCGAGCTCAGGCTTGTACAAAACAGCAAGGGCTTCTTAAAAGATGGTGCACGAGATAATTATACTCTTAATGTCGATGCATCTGCTGGAACCTTGAAGATTAAACTTCTTGAACCTAATTACAATTTTGTTAAGCTTGACAGTCAAACAGTTTTGAAGCTTAATATTAGTGCTATTAATGAACCAAATATTTCTAATCTAGACATAACTATTAAGACAAACAATGGCAGTATTTATGTTGGCGGGAACACAGATGAATCTTTAAAGGCATTTGATATGTCAATAAAAAATCTTGACCTAACAAGCACCAACGGAAGAATCGTCTTGAATGATGTTGTGGATGTTACGGGAAGTGTCGCTTTGAATTCAAAGAATAGTTCTGTAAATATTAATGACGACATTTCAGCAACAACGGTTTCTCTTGCTTCGGTGAAGGGAAGAATCTCTACACAAGATTTTAGCAATGCAGATGTTTCTATTGAAAGCACAAAAAGCCACATTGTTTTGGGTAATGTTGCCGGAGATTTGACATTAAATACAAGAAGTGGAACTGTTGAAGTTCAAAACGTCTATGGGGATTTCCAAACTGGAAGCAAAATCCAGAATGCCTACATCAAAATAGCTGAGATTTTTGGTGATGCAAGTATCAATAATTATGAGACTGAAATAAGTGTAAAAATCGATAAAATTGGCGGACAAACTGTCGTTAAGGCGGGAAGTAAATCTATTAATATCGGCGAGATTGGGGGTTATGCAAATATTACAACCAAAAGTGGTGCAATAACAATTGTTAAGCCTTCAACCAATACTGAGGATATTATTCTCCAAACAACCAGCGGAACAATAAACGCCTCGTTGTATGATATAGTAGGCTCAAATGTGTTTACAACAAACAGCGGGACGATTAATGTTGATTATGACAGTGCAAAAGAGTTCGTTTTGAATGCAAGTACAACAAAAGGCGTGATTTATTGGAAAGGTGATAAGGTTGAAAATATGTCTGGTCATATAGTTGGCGTTGCACCTGATTCAAGCAACAATATCACCGCAAGTGCAACAAGCGGAAGAATTAATTTGGGTTGGCTATGACAAGCGAATTTAAAGAAATAGAAGCCTTTGCAAAAGAAAATAATGTGCCAATCATACGCCCACTTTCAAGAGAGATTTTGATAAATAAACTACAATCAGTTAACCCCAAAACAATATTGGAAGTTGGCACCGCAATCGGCTTTTCGGGTAGTTTGATGCTTGCGGAAACCCGAGATTCCACGCTCACAACTATTGAAATTGATGAAAATTCATTTAATATAGCAAAAAACAATTTTAAAAAAATGGGGGTCTCTGATAGGGTAACTCAAATTTTGGGTGATGCAACTGAGGTTATTGAAGGATTGAAACAAAAATTTGACTTTATTTTCCTTGACGGTCCAAAATCTCAATATGTCAAACAACTTCCATTTTTAATAGACCTTTTAAACACCGGCGGAATTTTGCTTGCGGATAATGTCCTTTTTATGGGCAAGGTTTTAAGCGGGGAATACCCTAAACATAAGCACAGAACTATGATTTTTAAATTAAGACAGTTTATTGCCGAAGTTCAAGCGGATAAGCGTTTAAAAAGCGAGATTGTTGATATTGAAGATGGATTGTTGATTGCTCACAAAATAAGTGATTAGCCTTGTCGCCGTCCAAAAATAATATATATGCTTACACTCTATATATCTTATCTTATATCTATTGCATACACAAATAAAACATTTTTTAGAAAAAATCAAAATAAGCCTTGACAAATCAAAAGAATAGTAGTATAATACCTACGTCTTTAATTTGAAAGGCTTTTTTTATGAAGTTAGCCCCTTGTAAAATTATGCTTTCAATAGACTAAAAGTAATAGAGGAGAAAATTATGAAAACATATATGGCAAAACCTGCAGACGTTGAAAGAAAATGGCACATCATCGATGCAACCAATTTGACTCTTGGACGTCTTGCTACTGCTGTTACAGACCTTTTGGACGGAAAATTGAAAGTTACTTACACCCCTCATGTGGACACAGGCGACTTCGTGGTTGTTATCAACACCGACAAAATGGTTTTGACAGGCAACAAATTAAAAAACAAAAAATATTATTGGCACACTGGCTTCCCTGGTGGCATTAAAGAAATTGATTATAAAACCTTAATGCAAAAAGATTCACCAAAAGCACTTAAAATCGCTGTAAAAGGTATGCTTGCTAAAAATAGTTTAGGAAGAAAGCAAATCAATAGATTGTTTGCTTATAAAGATGAAAACCACAAACAACAAGCACAAAAACCAGAAGTTTATGTAGTAAAAGGAGCAACTAGATAATGGCAGAAGAAAAGAAAGTTAAAAAGACCGCTAAAACTCAAAAAGTTCAATTCTTGGCAACAGGAAGAAGAAAGAAAGCAATCGCTCGTGTATTCTTGATTCCTGGCGGAAATGGTAGTATCACTATCAACAAACAAGACATCAACGAATATTTCCCACTCGAAACTCTTAAACTCGTTGTTAGACAGCCACTAGCACTCACAAACACTGCTGAAAAATACGATATCAAAGTAAACGTAGTTGGCGGTGGCCTTTCTGGTCAAGCAGGTGCGGTTTGTCATGGTATTGCTAGAGCATTAGTAAAAGCAGACGAAACTCTTAAACCTGAAATCAAAAAAGCAGGCTTCTTGACAAGAGATGCAAGAATGAAAGAAAGAAAGAAATACGGCTTGAAAAAAGCGAGAAAAGCATCTCAATTCTCAAAAAGATAGTTTTCAAAAACTCGTTTTTATCACAAACGAGTTTTTTCTTGACATTTTATATTTAAATGGGGTATTATATAAATATGCAGTATAGTAAAATTATGGGCGTAGACTACGGAGATGCAAGAATCGGCATCGCTCTTTCAGACCTTATGCAAATCACCGCAAGCCCTTTTGAGGTGTTCGAAAATAAAGGCGTTGAGAATTGCGTTGCCCATCTGTGTGAACTGATAAATCAAAATATGGTAAGCACAGTCGTGTTTGGGCTTCCAATCAATATGGACGGGACAGAAGGCGAAAGGGCAATAGTAACTCGTGAAGTTGCCAGCGAACTAGCAAAAAAGACTGCAATCAAAATTGCTTTTCAAGATGAGAGGTTGACTTCTTTGGAGGCCGATGAAATCTTGAAGGAAGCAAAATTATCTTGGCAAGAAAGAAAAAAACTTATTGATAAGGTTTCAGCTGCTTTAATTCTTGAAAGTTATTTAAGCAGAAAAGAAAGGTAAGCCAAGAAAAAGGCAGCAGAATTTATCTGCAATAATAACAATTTTAAATGGAGGAAAACAACAATGAAAAAAGAAGAAAAAATTGAAGAAAACTTGAATATTTTGGATGTTCTATTAGATGAAGACAACGATTCACCAGTGGTGTTGTACGACGAAAACGACAAGGAAATACGATTTGACCAAGTCGCAATAATCCCACTCGAAGAAAAACTTTTTGCAATATTGAAACCTATTGACGAAATGGAAGGCGTTGCAGACGATGAAGCAATCGTTTTTAGAGTTCAAGAAGAAGAGGAAGGGGACGCCGAACTTGTTGTAGAAACTGATGAAGCTCTTGCTATGCGTGTATTTGATGAATACTACAAACTTCTTGACAACCTTGAAAAAGAACCACAAGAATAAAATTTCATCCAAAACTCTCAGCTATTCTGAGGGTTTTATTCTTTTTTTGTCGCTTTTTGCATACTTTGTAATATGTTTAATTACTTTTCAGAACTAAAAAAGAATTTTAATATACCAGACAAATTTTTTGATTCTTACAATATTGTTAATGTTGGTGGAAATCTTGTTTATATTGAAGGGCAAAAAGGTTTAATTGCGTTGAGAGAGGATTTAGTTTCCTTTAAACTCAAAAACGGAGTTGTTGAAATAAAAGGTTCAGGCCTTAAATTGAAAGACTTAACCCCAGATACAGTCGCCGTCCAGGGAAAAATTTATAAGATAGAGGTTTTCTAAATGAAGTTTAAAAATAGGATAACACTCAAAATAAAATCTCTCAACCAAGAAGAGTTTTTTAACAAAATTCTTTCTCATAAAGTAAAAGTCTTTAATCTAAAAAGGCTTGATATGGAAACCCAGTTTGATATTGAACCCAAAGACTTAAAACTGGTACAAGCAACTCTAAAAAACAACAATATAGAGACATTAAGTCAAAAAGAAAGCGGTTTTGTGGCGTTTAAGTCCAGTATTGTTTCCCGACTGGGTGTTTTTGTTGCCCTTATGGTTGCTATGGTGCTTTTCTTGTTATCCAATATGTTTGTATTGCAAATTTCTGTTAAGGGATGCAATAAGCTTAACCAAAATGCCATTGTCAAATTCTTGCAAGATAGAGGATATAATCACTTCTCTTATAAACCCAATCTGGATTGCGATAAAATAGAGCTTGAAATAATGGAGAACTTTCAGCAGGTAAGCCTAGTCAGTGCCACTTGCATTGGTGCTAGTTTGGTTATCAATATAAAAGAAAAACAAGAAGACCTTACAACACAATATCAAGGGGATATTATTTCCACTTGTGAGGGGAGAATTATAAGCATGGAAGTTAATTCTGGCATTGCAAAAGTCTCAAACGGCGATTTGATTCGTGAGGGTGATATTCTGGTTGAAGGCTTAGAGGATTCCAATGGGATAAAACAGCAAGCGAAAGCTAACATTAAAGCTGAAGTTTGGATACAAAACGAATTAGTTGTCCCCTTAGAAAAAATTGAACTTGAAAAAACGGGGAAAGTGCAAAATTTTAGAACTATTGAGGTTTTTAATAAACTTTTATTCTCCAATATAACTGATTGTAAGTTTGACAATTATTTGGAAAATGTTAAATCTGAGGTCAAAATTGGCTCTATCTTACCTCTAAAAATAACCAATTTTAAGTATGAAGAAGTGGTGGAGAAAGTGGTTTCAACCGATTTTGAAGCAAATAAAGAGTATTATATAGAGGAATGTAGGCAAAATGCTTTACAAAAAGTACAAAATAATGATATAATAACAGAAGAAAAATATTTTATCGAAAATGAAGTATCTTTCTCTCGTGTGAACTATCTTGTAATAGTTGAAAGAAATATAATTTGGAGTTAATAATGAAAGTTAATTTTAGTAATTTTGGACTTTTTCATAAAAGTAGTATAAAAAAAGCATTTCAAATAGTATTGGAAAAAACAGCCTTAGACTTTGAATGCTTTTATGCGAATGTTAAATTTGTAAGTGAAGAGGAAATTCGAGACCTAAATTCAACATTCAGAAATATAGACAAAATAACAGATGTCCTTTCGTTCCCAAATCTTGAATTAAAGAAGGGCAAAGAGTTTGATATAAAGCAACTCAAAAAAGAAATAAATGAAGAAAATGGGCTTATTTCCTTAGGCGATATTGCGATTTGTAAATCTGTTGCAAAAACCCAAGCGGAAAATTATAACCACAGTTTCAAAAGGGAAGTGCTTTTTCTAGCATTGCACGGATTTTTGCACTTACTTGGGTTTGACCACGAAAACCCAGAAGATGAAAAAGAAATGTTTAGTCTTCAAAAAGATATACTCAAAAAATGTGGGATAAAAAGGTAAAAGAAATAATGACAAAATGCGGATATGTTGGAGTAATAGGCAAAACCAATGCGGGGAAAAGCACACTTGTTAACACCCTAGTTGGGGAAAAAGTGGCTATTGTTACTCCCAAAACACAAACAACTAGAAGCAATATCCTCGGAATTTTTACGGAAAATGATGCACAAATCATCTTCGTTGACACACCCGGAATTCACAAATCCAGAAATCAACTCGACAAAGCGATGATGAAGAGCGTTAGGGGAGCGATAAGTTATGTTGATATTATTCTATTTGTTATAGACGGAACACGAAAACTAGACGTCAGCGAAATGGAGTATATCAAAAAACTTTCTGAAAAGCCAATAATAGTTGGTGTCAGCAAAACAGATATTGCAAAGAAAGAAAATGTTATTCAAATCTTAACTCATTTAGGGGCAATAGATAATATTTTATCCATTATACCTTTTTCAAGCAACGAAAACAACAATATCGATGTTTTGAAAAAAGAAATTATAAAGGTGTTACCTAACAGAAACTTTGAATACGATTCAGATATGTATACTGACAGCACTGTTAGGTTTATGAGCGAAGAAATCATAAGAGAAAAAGCAATGATGGCCCTTAGAGAAGAGTTGCCTCATGGTGTCAAGGTCGAAATCACCAATTTCGACGAAACGAATAACAAGGTAACCTATATCGACGCAGATTTGATTTGTGAAAAAGATAGCCATAAAGGAATTGTCTTAGGGAAAAATGGCGAAAATATCAAAAAAATCGCTTCAGAAGCCCGTTTGGATATAGAAAATTTGCTCAATAAAAAAATTATGTTAAAAATTTGGGTGAAAGTTATTAAAAATTGGAGACAAAACCAAAATAATATGGTATAATATGTTCGTGGTAACATAAAATACTTAAGGAGGTATGTTATGACAAACAATAATATCGTAACTCGTTTCGAGATATTACACATAATAATGATTTTGGCTGAAATCACCAAACAACGTGGTTATCAACTATTTCTCAATAGTCTTTTAGGCATTTCTCCTGAAGCAATAGACAAAAGCATACTTTGTGAAAGAAGAAAAAGTCAAGAATTTCAATACTAATGGAAAAGAAACTTAAAGGAATTGTCCTATTCAAAAAGGACTATAAAGATAAAGACGTCTTAGCCACTCTTTTTACTGTTGAAGAAGGGTTGGTTAGTGTTTTATTGCGTGGCGTAAAAAAAATGGGGGCAAAGCTCAAATACGCCAAGGAGCTATTCACGTTTGCGGAATTCGGCGTTAGTTCGAAGGGGGAAGGGTTATATATCCTTACATCTTGCGATGTGATTGAAAGTTTCAGCAACCTCGCCCAAGACCCTCAAAAATATCTTGAAGCAATCACTATTTTAAATGCGGTGAAGGATATTTCACATTATGGCGAGCAAAATATAGGGCTTTTTTTTGCCTTAATAAATTCACTACAAACCTTGTCTTTTGATAATGTAGAAGAAAACCTTGTTTTGTGCAAGTTTCTTTATGAAATTTTGAACCTTTCAGGCTATCAACTCAACTTTTCGAAATGTGCAGATTGCGGTATGGTTTTTGCCGGTAAGAAACTCTTTGCACAACGCATAGGCGGGTTTGTTTGTGTTGCGTGCAGGGCCCCAGATTGTATTGAAGTAGGGGAAAGCACATTCTCAAATTTAAGGATTTTAAGCAATATTGATTTCAATAAGCTCAAAAATTTGAAACTTGCAAATTTAGACGACTTGTTGAATTTCTTGATTAATATTATTAGGGAAAGACCCGGGATTAATATAAAACTCTACTGAGGGTAGAGTTTTTTTGTATAATTCCACTATCGGTGGAGTTTTTAATAAAAAAATTAATTGACTTTATGTTAATTATACTTTATTATAATAAGTGATTTATTTAATAAAGTAAAGTGGGCTGTCCACTTTAAGATATATACAATTTCAAACACAAGATAGTTCACATAACCTTTATTTGATAAGTTAATCTAAAAAAAAGAAGGTGAAATAATGATATCAAGCACATTGTTTGCAAGTGCTACTGTATCTGTTATAATTGGCCTAGGTGCCTTGCTTGTTGGCGGGGCGGCTGGGGCGTTGGTCTTAAAATTTATTGACAAAAGAAATATAGAAAACAACAAGAAAAACGCTATTAAGATTATAGAAGATGCGTATGCGGAAGCAAAAACAACAAAAAAAGAAGCAATTTTAGAAGCGAAAGAAGAAGCCCAAAAACTTAAAGAAAACATTGAAAAAGAACTTGAAAAAAGAAGAAACGAAGTCCAAAAAATGGAGGACAGAATCTCTCAAAGGGAAGATTTTATTGACAAAAAAGAGTTAAATCTTGACAAAAAATTTGAAAATCTTGAAGAGCAAAAAATCAAACTTGAAAGCCTTAAAGAAAAATTACAAAAAGAAATAGAAGAACAAGCATCAATAAAACAAAAAATATTGACAGAACTTGAAAACGTTTCTCATATGAAAAAAGAAGAGGCAAAAGAGTTGCTTATTCAAGAAATAACCGAAGATGCAAGGAAGGATGCCTACAAACTTGTGCGAGAAATTGAAGACAAGGCAAATGACGAGGCGGACAAAAAGGCACAAAGCATTGTTGCAATGGCAATCCAAAGATGTGCAACTGACGTTACTTCAGAATCAACCGTTTCAGTTGTTTCAATTCCAAACGAAGAAATGAAAGGTCGAATTATTGGTCGTGAAGGAAGGAATATACGTGCATTTGAAAACTCTATGGGCGTAGATTTGATTATTGACGACACCCCAGAAGCTATAACAGTATCTTGCTTTGACCCAATAAGACGTGAAATAGCAAGGTTATCGCTTGAAAAGTTGATTCTCGACGGCAGAATCCACCCATCGAGGATTGAAGAAATCATTTCAAAAGTCAAAAAAGACGTTGAACAAACAATCAAACAAGCCGGTGAAAATGCCTCCGAAGAAGCAGGAGTTTTTGGTTTACACCCAGAACTTGTAAAAATTTTAGGTCGACTTAAATATAGAACAAGTTACGGACAAAATTGCCTCAAACATTCACTCGAAACCTCTTATCTCGCTGGGCTTTTGGCTTCTGAATTAGGGGCAAACGTTAAACTCGCAAAACGAGGTGGGTTGCTTCATGATATAGGCAAAGCCCTTGACCACGAGATCGAAGGAACACACGTTTCAATAGGTATGGATTTAGCTAAAAAATACAAAGAAAGTGCAGAGATTATACATTGTATAGAAGCTCATCACTTTGGTGTTGAATTTAACTCTATTGAGGCGATTTTGGTGCAAGTAGCAGACGCTATTTCAAGTGCTAGGCCTGGTGCAAGAAGAGAATCTCTTGAGAATTATGTAAAGAGACTTGAAGATTTGGAAAGAATTTCAAATACGTTTAAAGGCGTTGAAAAATCCTTTGCATTACAAGCGGGAAGAGAAATCCGAATCTTGGTTAAACCTAATGAAATAAGCGACGAAGACGCTGCGTTTATGGCCAAAGACATAGCAAACAAAATTGAAACAGAACTCGAATATCCTGGACAAATTAAGGTTAATGTCATTCGTGAATCACGCTTTGTTGAAACAGCAAAATAAAACTTAACAACTTCCTTTTGGAGGTTGGTTTTTTACATTATATGCCTAAAATGAAACATTAAAAAAAACAGCATAATGCTGTAATTTTAAGAATATTTGCGACTTATGTACATATCACAAATTGCTGAAACTAGTAAATTTGTTGAGATTATTGCTGGGTATAAAAATGTTGATTTAAAATCAAGCATTGTTGCAAAACTTATTCCTAGTGGTATATTCAAGCAATAAATGATTGCAAGTGCAAGTATAAAAATCAGAATTGAAAGCAAGAATGATTTGTTGTCAAAGTCTATATTTGAAAGACCTTTTGATTTGAACAGAAAATACAAGACGGGGAGAGAAAAAACAGCAGGGAATAGGGCGAATAAGTAAGGATGCTCAATCTTTCCATCTAAAACGTAAAGGCCAAGTAAACATAAAATTGTTTCAAGTATGACAAGCCCAAAAATAGTAAGGTGCTTGTACAAAATTGCGTGGGTGTTTGCGGAAAAATGTGTTTTTTGCATTTTGTCGACTTCACCGTTTTTTACAAATAATTTTATGCCCTTTTCATTATAATAGTTTTTTAGGCTTGATATTGATTCAGCTTGATATTTTTCCTCAACATCGCAGACTTGTTTTGTTTTGTCGTAAAGGCTTTTTATTTTATCTTGATAATTTTCGATTTCAGGAGGTCTGATTCTTGACATTATCGGCGGAGTTACTTTTGCTTCAAATGCAGTCCCTCCAATTTTTTTAACAGAAGGAATTGATTCGGGATTTATCTTTTCTTTGATAAAAATTGCATCCGACTCTTGTTTGGGCTTGACTATTTCAATTGTTTTTTGTTTTGCAACAGTTTCTTCGGGTTTAAGGAAAATCGCATCATCTTTTGGTTTAGGCTCAATTTCAATTGAATGACTTTCTTCTTGTTGTACAGCCTCTAACTCTTCATTTGTGGTTGCTATCATTTCTTGATTTTGGGACTTGGATTCTTCAATCAAAACAGAATCATTGTTTTTGACAACTTCTGGGCCTTGATTTTTTAAGTTTTCAAAAAAGCTTGTTGACGATAAACTCAAGTTTTTGAGTTCAGAATCAATATTTTGTATTTTTACCCCATTTTCTTGTGAATCTTCTTTATTTTGGACGACCATTTCCTCGTTTTGAAAATTAAAACCCTCTATTTCGTCATATTTTGAGTTTTGGGCGATTCCTATGCGGGTTTTTTCGTTTTTAGACCAAAAATCAGTGTAGAAAGCCCCATTATTTGAGTCAAACTGTTTTTTTCCTAAATCTGTAATACGATAATAATGTCGTTTTCCACCTAAATCACTTTCATGCCAATAAGAGTTGATGAAATTTTGTTTTTCCATCCTTGTAAGAGTGCTGTATAAAGTTGGTTGTTTTATTTCAACTTGGCCACCTGATTGCTCTTTGATTTTTGAAATAATTTCAAGTCCATATTTATCACCATCAAGCAATGAGGAAAGAATTATTATTGGCAGTTGCCCTCGTGGGATATTGTTGTTCATTTAAACCTCACAAAACAAATCGAAAGAAAATAACCTTTCGAAAATTATCATATAAAAATTATAACAAATTTATAACCGCAAGTCAATTTGAAATTGAAAAAACAGTGAATAAATCATAAAAAAGTTTTGACTGCCATCAAAATCAAAGACATTCAGAAACTAAGAAAAAGAGTTTATAGAAATTTTTTTGCTTTGTTTAGAATGGCGAGACTACATTCAGAATGGCAAGACTGCGGAAAAGTTGTCTTTTGCGAATACTTTTCTATACCCTCATACAAATCCTAATTCCAACTTCCCTACCCTTAAATAGGTTTAAATCAAAAAAAACTTACAAATATTTCTGTAAGTTTTTCATAAAACTAGATATTTCTAAGGACGACACTCCACACAACTTTTCAGATGACAACCTTTTATTGACATCAGTTATTGCAAATAATTCACTTTGCTTTTTGTTTGTTAAATAGTTTACTGCAAAAACAAAGCTTTGATACAGTGATGCACCGCTGAAAGCGTCTTTTGGCAGGTTTGCAATCAAGCTTTCAATAAACAATGAATTTGCTCGGGTTGATGAGAAGTTGTAGTAAAGACTCGAAAATACCCTACACAACTCTGTGAATCTGTCTCCGTAATTTTCTAATAGTTCTTCCAAATAAGAATCTCGGTTTTGTAAATCAATATTAAAAAATTTATTTTTGTTTGTTAAATAGAAATTGTACGTCCCACCCCTATCGAAAACTGGAAAAATTCTGCACGAAAACGCCAACCCCTGCCCTGCTATTTCGAGAATACCGTTATTAAGGGTTACAATACAATCTTTTTCTATGTTGTTGGCAATCTTATTGAGTAGGTCTAAAGAAAAATGCGAAATATTGTAAGTTGACTTATCAACTGCTTTAATAGACTTGGTTTTTTGGATGTATTTTTGTTTTTTCTTTTTCTTTTTGCGGTTTTTCCAAGCGTATTTAAGCCTTGTCCAAAAAGATTTCATTTTGTTTTCAAGAAGTTTTGAGGTATTAATCTCTAATTGCGGGTTTTTAAGAATAAGCAACAAATCTATTCTAGAATTTGGCAAAATAGCCCCGGTGTAAAACTCGTTTATTGTTTGGAGTTCGAAATTGGGTGTTATCAGAGCATTGCTTTTCGCAAGGTCTGAGATTGATTTTTCGATTATTAATGAAAAAATAGACAAAGAATTTTGCACTACTTCTTCATCAACAGAAAGTGATAAATTTTCTATGGTTGCTTTATCGAAAATTTTCATATTATTTTGCTTTTAAAACAGTTTGTCCGCCCATAAACTGAACAAGGACTTCAGGGATATTGACACTTCCGTCCGCATTTTGGAATTGCTCCACTATTGCAGGAAGCAAACGACTTGTTGCAAGCCCAGAAGCATTTAGAATATGGCAGAAGTTGTTTTTGCCGGTTTCTTTGTTTTTGTATTTAATATTTCCTCTTCTCGCTTGATAATCCCTTGCATTACTTGCAGAAGAAACTTCTTTGTAAATACCCATACTAGGAATCCATACTTCGATATCATAGGTTCTCGCCATACTGTGAGAGCAATCCCCTGCTGCAAGCTTGCTTGTTTGGAAATGAAGCCCAAGTTTTTTCATTAAAGTTTCAGCTTTGCCTACAAGTTCCTCAAAAGCAGAGTCAGATTTTTCAGGGGTTGTGTATTGGAACATCTCCACTTTGTTGAATTGGTATCCCCTTATCATACCTCTTTCTTCGGTTCTGTAGCTTCCCACTTCGCAACGATAACAAGGAGTGTATGCAAAGTATTTCTTAGGCAAGTCCTCTTCCTTCAAAATTTCGTTTCTGTGGTAGTTTACAAGAGCGGTTTCTGCGGTTGGAAGGATAAATTTTCTTGGTTGTGTGCCTTCGAGCCAAAAAACATCTTCTTTGAATTTTGGGAATTGCCCAGCAACAAGCCCGCTTTCGTAGTTTAAAATGTGAGGTGGCAACATAAATGTATAGCCATCTTTTATATGTTCTGAAATAAAGAAGTTAAGCAATGCCCATTCAAGCCTTGCACCATCTCCAGTGTAAATACAAGTGCCTCTTCCACTGATTTTGCTTCCTCTTTCGTAATCTATGAGACCAAGAGATTCACACAACTCAACGTGGTCTTTTGGTTGGAATGCGAAGTTTGGTTTTTCACCAAAGGTTCTGATAACCTTGTTATTTTCCTTCCCTCCTGCAAGCAAATCTTCGTCTGGGATGTTTGGAAGTGCTGACATAAATTCAAAAATCTTGTCTGCAAGGTCCTTCTCTTCAGCTTCTAAACTTTCGATTTGTTGATTTATCTCTTTGACTTCAACAAATATGTGTGAACAGTCCTTGCCTTCTTTTTTGAGTTTAGGCACTTCAGCAGAAAGGCTGTTTCTTTTGTTTCGCAAGTCGTCAATTTTGCCTTGCAAAATGTTTTTTTCATCATAGTTTTTTAAAACTTCAGTGAAATCGGTTTCCCAATTTTTCTTTTTTAATGCAGTTTTAATTTTTTCTGGGTTTTCTTTAATTAAGTTTATATCTATCATAATAATTCTTCCTTTTCCCTTATTATAGCACTTTATTAAAATAATTGCAACAATTAATGATTTTATTTGAAATTTTTTTTTATTTATGCTAAAATAAGTATGTGAAAAATAATTATTATTATGAAAGAGATTTAAATAACACCCAAAAAACAGCGAATTTTATTCAAGATTTGCCAGATTTTTGTTTTGAGTATTTTCTAGAGTTGGAAAATTACACCTCTTCCCTAACACGAATGAACTATGCGGTTGACCTAAGAATCTTTTTTGATTTTATTTGTCGCTTTAAGTTTGGAAACAAGCCGAATGATATAACTTTCGACCATATGGAAAAGATAACCTCAACAGACATCACAAGTTTTTTGAGTTATTTGTCGTATTATACGTTTAGAGGTAAGAATTATAAAAACAACGAACTTGGCAAGGCAAGAAAACTTGCAAGCATCAGAAAACTGTTTAAGTGGCTTTTCAATAAGGATAAAATCAAATTTGATGTCGCAAGTAAGGTCGAAACACCAAAAAGACACAACAAGCCAATAATACGCCTTGAAGTTGATGAAGTTGCAAAGCTTCTTGACCAAGTGGAAAGTGCGGAAGGTATGACCAAAAGTCAACAAAAGTTCAATCAACACACCCAAAAACGAGATTTGGCAATGATTTCTTTGTTTTTATCAACTGGCATTCGTGTTAGCGAATGCGTTGGCTTGAATGTGGAAGATTTTGACTTTGAGTACAATGCGTTTAAAATAACTCGTAAAGGCGGAAATCAAGCTATTCTCTACTTCCCCGAAGAAACCCGCAATGCACTACTCGATTGGCTTGATGAACGAGAGACAAAACCAATCCCAGAAGACAACCACGCTATGTTTTTATCGCTTCAAAATAGACGAATCAGCGTGCGTGCTGTAGAAAACCTTGTTAAGAAATACGCTAAAATCGTTTCACCACTGAAAAACATCTCACCGCACAAACTTCGTAGCACTTTCGGCACAAACCTTTATAGAGAAACCTCGGATATTTACATAGTTGCGGATGTTCTTGGGCATACAGATGTTAATATAACCAAAAGACATTATGCAGCAATCAGCGAAGATAGACGCAAAAATGTGGCGAATATCATTAAACTAAGAAAGTAGTTATCGAAAATTTGTTTGACAAACTATAAACAATATGGTATAATACGCAACGTAATAAAAGCCAATGCGGTTTGATTGAAATTTCAGCGTTTCAAACATAATCTTTTGGTTTAAGCAAATAAGGAAGTTGTTATGAGCAATCAAAAAGTAAAGTCAAGCGACATCAAAATGTCAGTATTATTAAAGTTTTTAAAAGACTATTATGCGGAAAAAGGCTATCCACCAAACGTTCGTGAAATGGGGAAGGCAATGGGGGTTAAATCTACAAGCACTGTTGTTTATTACTTGAAGAA
>JAFYKO010000112.1 GCA_017537515.1 Clostridia bacterium
AACACCACGTTTGCGTCTTAGTCCTGCTGTATCAATAATAGTATATTCTTTTCCGTTGTATTTAAAACTGCTGTCTATTGCATCACGAGTTGTGCCAGCAATATTGCTTACAACAACCCTATCTTCGCCCAAAATCCTATTGACTATTGAACTTTTGCCCGCATTGGGCCTACCGACAACAGCGATTTTTATGCTTTCATTTTCTTCTTCTTTGTCATTGCGAGGTAAGTTTTCAACAACTGCATCCAACGCTTCGCCAAGGCCTTTTGCTTGTTTAACAGAAATTGGGAATGGCTCGCCAAGTCCGAGTTCGTAAAAGTCATAAGCCCGTGTTTCATCCCAGTTGTCGAGTTTGTTTACGACAAGGACAATAGGCTTTTTGCTTCTTCTTAAAAACTCAGCAATTTCGCTGTCGTTGTTTGTAACGCCATCACGTCCATCGACCATAAATATAATAACGTCCGCAAGGTCTATTGCAATTTGTGCTTGCCTGAAAATATTTTTTTGGAAAACATCTTCGCTTTTGCTGTCAAGTCCGCCAGTGTCAACAAGAGTGAAATTATGTCCACACCACTCAGCATCAGCATAAATCCTGTCACGAGTTACCCCCGCCTCAGGAGAAACGATACTTATCCTACGTCCAACTATATAATTAAAAAACGAACTTTTCCCGACGTTTGGCCTTCCGACTATTGCTACAAGAGGTTTCTTCATTTTCTGCATCCTTTTAATTTTCTAAAATTATGTTTTATTTTAAGTTTCGGGGGTATTATAACACAAAAGAAAAAAAATAGCAATTTATTTGATAGGATTTTTAAAAAACTGTTGACTTAAACCAAAAAAAAGATTATATTATTAGTATAAGGAGTAAATTTAATGAAAAAATTTCTTTTTTGTTTCGGACTTTCGGCCGTTGTTGCGACTTGCGGTTTCTTCGCAGGTTGTGAATGGTCGAAAAACAACACATCAACATCTATGAATGCTGGAATGGGTTATGACCAACCTATAATTAATACAACCCCAATAAACAACGCACAAAGCACGTCTCGAAGTGACATTGTTGAGGACTACTGCTCTGCAACAGCAACAATTTTGATTTACAGAACCACTGGAGAAACAAAAACTCAAATTTCATTCGGAAGTGGAGTTGCTGTTTATTCAGGTGGATATATTGTTACAAATCATCACGTTATTTCAAGAGTTGCAACAGACACAACTGGCACTTATTCGCTTTCAATTCTTTACCAAGAAAATGGCGAATCTAAGGAAGCAAATGCAAAACTTCTTTGGAGCGACAGTGCTTATGACCTTGCTGTTATTCGCACTGAATACGTGAATATGCCTTATGTTGAAATGAGTGATAGATGGATTGATTCAACCAATCCTCTTCGTATCGCTGAGCCAATTTGGACCCTCGGAAGTCCATCAAGCATCGACCTTGCAAACACATACACTGAAGGCACAATTGCAAGTACTTCAAAACGCCATCTTTATGCAAATGGCAATATCTATGAGGACTTAATCCAGCACAATGCTGATATAGGCAATGGAAGTAGTGGAAGTGGGCTTTTTGATAAAAACGGATTCTTGATTGGGCTTAACACCGCCGGTCTCGTCGACAGCATAAGCAACAACGCTGTTGTTACAGATAGAAATGGTTTGTATTTTGCAGTCCCAATTTATCCAGTAACCAAAATTATCAACAAAATCGCTTATTATGAACAAGACGAAGACCCTACAACAAATTATTCTTACCCTAAAGTCGGAATAAATGTTTATGACTCAATCTACACATCTTACACCGGAAGCACACAAAACACTTTTGTTGGAAAAGGGCTTTATGTTTCAGGACTCATTGAAAATGGTGCTGCACACAATGCAGGGCTTACAAACGACATTGCAATTATTGGTATGGAAACCACAGGGCTTGCAGAAAATAAATATTACAAAATCAACAATAGAAATGATTTCATTAACACTCTTATCCGTTTTTCAAGCGGAGATACTGTGAAATTTTACTATACTGATGTAACCGAAGATTTTAATAATGGCACTAACGTTCAAGATATTAATATTGTTTTAGGATAAAGATAATGAAAATTGTGTTGGGCATAGATTTCGGAAGTGAAAATCTTACAATATTCAAAAAAGGTGAAGGCGTGATTTTTAAAGAGCCTTCTCTTTTATGCGTTAAAAAAACAAACAACAACTATGTTGTTCTCGCACTTGGCGAAGGGGTTAAGAAAATCAAAGATGATGATATAAATCAAATCATCTTCTCCCCACTTGCCGAAGGTGTTGTAAAAAGCGTAGAATACGCAGGACTGCTTCTTAAATATGCCTTAAATAAAGTTTTTAAAGTGCTTATATTTAAAAATTTTGAAGCTAGCATCGCAGTCCCTTGCGGACTCGGAAAAGAAGAAACAGAAAAATACATCCGAATTCTAAAACTTGCCGGCATCCCTAAAATCAACATCATCCCTTCACCACTTTGCATTAATCGTTCAAGCAATGCAACCTCACTTATTATTGACATAGGCACTGCAAAAACTGATATTGCGGTTATTCAATCTGGAGAAATTATTTCCGGTGCGACACTTGGGCTTGGTGGCTATAATATTGACGCTATGATATTGCAAAAGCTTTCAGAAAAGCACCACGCTTACTTTTCTGAAATCTCAGCTCAAAAAATCAAAGAAGAAATAGGAAGTCTTCTTCCTAATGACAAGGGAGCTACACAACTTGTGGGAATAGATATGGAAGAAAACAACCCACACAATTATCCCGTAAATACAAATATGATTTATTCCCAAATAGAGACAGTCTTTGCTGAAATTGTCAAGGTTGCAAAATCATTAATATATGAACTTCCAGAAAACCTAAAAAACGACCTATCTCAAACCTCTGTTTTGATTGTCGGAAGCAGTGCTAGAATGACTGGTGCAGAAACGTATTTTTCAGATAAATTAGGTTTAAAATGCGTGGTTCCAGACAACGCCGAAGATGCAGTTGCCCTTGGTTTTAGGTATGTTTTATAAAACTATAATAAAAATTCGAAAAAAATCTACACAAAAAGAGGAATTTAGAACAATTCTTCTTTTTTATTTTACCAATTTTGTTTTATAATTTTCTTGGAGAATTTTTATGGCAAGAAAAATTGTTGTAACAAGTGGAAAAGGTGGCGTTGGCAAAACCACTGTTTGTGCAAACCTTGGAGTTAAACTTGCAAATTTGGGTTTTCGGGTTGCACTTATCGATGCCGATATAGGTCTTAACAACCTTGATGTTGTTATGGGTATTGAAAACAAAGTTATGTTTGATATGTCCGATGTTATAAAAGGAAGATGTCGCTTGAAACAAGCACTCGTTCAAGATTTCAGATACCCAACTCTTTATATCCTCCCTTCAGCACAACTGGATATTAACGCAAATATTTCTGGCAAGGATATTGAAAACATTGTTGAAACGTTAAGCCCGTATTTTGATTATATCCTAATAGACTGCCCAGCGGGAGTGGATATAGGCTTCCACAGAGCAGTTTTTTCTGCAAATGAAGCTTTGATCGTCGTCACTCCCCACATTTCAAGCATTCGAGACGCAGATAAAGTACTCTCGCTTTTATCAAATTATCCCTTGCATTCAAAAAAATTGATTGTTAACAGAGTGCGAGGGGATATGATTTTGTCTGGCGAAATTATCTCAATAGAAAAAATTATGGAGATTCTTGGACTTCCAATAATGGGCGTAATACCTGACGATGACGAAATATCCACCCTTTCCACGCTTGGAGCATTTGCCTACGGCACAAGCGGTTCTAGGGCGTTTTCAATACTTGCAGAAAATGTTCACAATGGCTCAAAAAAGATTTATGATTGTACTTATAAATATCGAGGCTTGGTTGGTGTGATTCGTAGAAATATAAAAAGGAGAGTTTGATATATGTATAATATTGCCAAATTAGGGGAAATAAGACTTCAAAACGTACTTCTAAAAGACAAACAGCAAAACCCTAAAGTAATCTTGAATATGTTAAAAAGCGACCTGAGGAATTTGCTTGAAAACTATATGGAAATTGCAACCCTCAACGCTGATATTGAAATTGAAAACGGATTTTATAAATTAAAAGTCGAAGCAAACGCAAGACAAATTAAAACCATCGGCACATTGAAAGACTAACATATTACCCAAACTTTTTTAATATAATTATCTTATGAAAAAACTGGGAATTCATCCACTGTTTTTAATTCTCGGGGTAGGCTTTTTTGTAGTCGGTTTGGGAATGGTTTTTTTTACATACATCCTTGTTGTCATTCTTCACGAAATGGCCCACTTTTTTGTTGCAAAAAAACTTGGCTATTCTATGAACAAAATCTTCCTTCTTCCCTACGGTGCGGGGATTTCCTTAAACCAAAACTTTGTTGACGAAAAAGACGAAATCTTGATTGCCTCGGCCGGCCCTCTCCTAAACTTCTTTTTGGCTTTTCTGACAATCTCTTTGTGGTGGCTTTTCCCATCAGTTTATATTCATACAGAAACTTTCGTGCTTGCAAATATTGTTACTGGCCTAATAAACCTTCTTCCCTGCTATCCTCTTGATGGAGGAAGAATTCTTAGTTCTTTCTTATCAAAAAAACTTAACAATCGAAAAAAAGCACTAAAAATTTCATCAATTTTCAACTTTTTAATTGTTTTTCTGTTTATTTTAATTTTTCTAACTGATATTTTTAAATATTTTACATTTTTATTAATGGCAATATTTATTTTCCTGGGACATTTCAACGGAAAACTTCAAGGCAAGTATGAACTCACTAACTTCC
>JAFYKO010000113.1 GCA_017537515.1 Clostridia bacterium
CACCTTTCTTACCGCAAAGCCATTCTGCTGTCGAGGGCAAAATTTGCATAAGCCCAACAGCTCCCCTATTTGACTTTGCCTCAGGATTAAAACTGCTTTCTGTGAATATTACACTTGCAATCAGCGATGAAGAAACTCCATACTTTTCACTTGCATACGAAATTTCTTCTATATAATATAATGGATAAGGTTTGAAAACATACAACAAAACAACCACTCCTACAATCAATAAAAAAGTGGCCACAAAAACAGCAGTTATAATTTTCGACTTATTAAGACAAAAGAAATGCATAACTTATTTTATGCACATATGCCGAAATTATTTGACTTTTTGTATAATAAATATTAAAATGGAAGATGTATTTTTTTTAAATCACCAAGGAGAAAGTTAATGAAAATCGGTTTTGACAGCGAAAAGTACATCAATCTTCAATACGAACAAATTATGCAACGAATAAATATGTTTTCTGGCAAACTATATATGGAGTTTGGAGGGAAAATTTTTGACGACTTGCACGCTTCAAGAGTCTTGCCTGGATTTGATGCAAACATCAAAATCAAACTCTTGAAAAAACTTCGCCATGACTCTGAGATAATAATAGTCATAAGTGCTGTTTCGATTGAAAAGAATAAGATAAGAGCAGATTTCAACTTGACTTACGGCGAAGAGGTACTAAGGCTTATCGACACCCTTAGGCACGAGGGCCTAACGGTCAGCGCTGTGGTTATAACTATGTTTAACGGTCAAAACTCCGCAAGGCTTTTCGGAAATAAACTTGAAAGAAGAAATGAAACAGTCTATTATCACTCTTTCACAAAGGGCTATCCAAACGACGTTAATACTATCGTAAGCGAAGATGGTTATGGGGCAAACCCTTTTATCAAAACCACAAAAAAACTTGTTGTAGTAACCGCTCCCGGCCCAAACTCAGGAAAGCTCGGCACTTGCCTTAGCCAGCTTTATCACGAATACAAAAACCGACACAAAGCAGGGTATGCAAAATACGAGACATTTCCTATTTGGAATCTTCCACTCAAACACCCCGTAAACGTCGCCTACGAATCCGCAACAGCAGATTTGGAAGATATAAATATGGTTGACACATTCCACTTCAACACCTACAAAGAAATTGCAATAAACTACAACCGGGATATATCTTCCTTCCCCGTGCTTAAAAACATCCTTGCCAAAATCACAGAGGGGCAATCCCCTTATCACTCGCCAACAGATATGGGCGTCAATATGGCAAAAAGTGGCATTGTTGACGACGAAGTTTGCCAAGAGGCTTCCAAGCAAGAAATAATTCGCAGATATTATAGGGCCTTATGCGATTTCAAAAAAGGCACGCAAGATATCAAAGTTGCAAACCGCATAGAAATTCTTATGCAAGAACTTGAAATTGACACAAGCATTAGAAAAGTTGTGGGTTATGCCAAACAAAAAAAGATTGAAACCGGTTCGCCATCCTTCGCCCTTGAGCTCAAAACAGGGGAAATAGTAACCGGCAGAACAAAAACGCTTATTGGCGGGGCGACAGCTTGTATTTTGAACTGCTTAAAAACCCTAGCAAACATTGAAGATGGCTACGATTTAATTCCTAGGTGCATTCTCGAGCCAATGCTTGACCTAAACAAAAACATTCTCGGCAAAAGGTTTGAGGTTTTGTCCGTAAAGGATATACTCACCGCCCTCAGCGTAAGTGCAACAACCAACAACAAAGCAAAAAAGGCACTGGAACAACTTTCAAAGCTGAAAAACACAGAGGCTCACAGCACCTACATACTTTCGCCGGCAGATGAAGAGACGATAAAAAGCCTCGGCATAAATCTCACAAGCGAGCCAGTTTTTACCAACAATAATCTTTTTGAGGAGTAAAAAAATTATGTTATTTTCACACCAAGGGGAAACGCTAGACATATTCGGCCTAAGCCTCCCACTTTACGGTATTATGATAACCCTCGGCCTTATCGCTGGGCTTTTTGTCGCTATTTGGTTAGGAAAATCCCGCAATCTCAAAAGCGATGACTTTATTACACTTGCTTTATACGTCATCCCACTTGCAATCCTTGGTGCAAGAACGTACTTTGTTATATTTTCCGGCGTAGAATTCACATTTGCAGAGTTTTTTGAAATATGGAATGGCGGACTTGCAATCCTCGGTGCTGTTATTGGCGGTGCACTGGGAGTGCTTTTGTATTCACTTATCCACAAAAAAAGTTTTTTTGACCTCGCTGACGTCCTCGCACCTGCACTCTTTATCGGACAAGCAATTGGAAGAATAGGTTGCTATTTTGCGGGTTGCTGTTATGGGTACGAAATAGACAACACAAACTTACATTTCTTCCCTATAGGTTTCAACGCAGACGGCGTTTGGCATTATGCAACAATGTTTTGGGAAAGTGCGTGGTGCCTCCTTGGGTTCTTCTTGCTTATTGCAATATTCAAGAAATTCAAACATACCGGCGTGGTCATCTCCTCTTATCTAATTCTTTACGGCATAGGCAGGGCCATAATTGAAACCTTCCGAGGCGAAAGCTTGTTTTTGTTTGAAACTGGTTTAAAAATCAGCCAGCTTCTTGCAATAATTATGATAATAATAGGTATAATATCCCTCATAATTATTTACACTAGGTCTAGGAAACAGACCAGTGAAAAAGACAATAATTCTTAGATTTGTAACAATCTTTTGTATTTTGGCATATTTAAGCATTTTCGCCTTATACCTTCTCACAACAGGCGAGTTTTTTCCCGCATGGTTTTCGCTCGCTTGTTTTTTTGTGGGATTATGGAGTCTTGTTAAGGCAACATTCTTTCACCTCGATAGTAATTTCTGGTTCGGCGTTTGCCTAATTTTTGTGGCTTTTGTGGGGTTTTTAAACGCTTTCACCCTTTTAAAACACGAAAATTTGCTTGCGTTTTATCTGCTTGCACCCGTATATGCAAGTGTCTTAACTGCAGTTTTTTTCAGAAATTTGGTGCATTATAAAATTTCTTTTGCATTATTGCTTGAAGATTTTTTAATTTTGTTGTATACTAATAAGATAACATCACTGCTTGCATTTATCTTGTGCAATATAGTGTTAGTCGTTATAATCATCGGAGGAATTTATGTTTTCAAGCGAAAAACACGGTTACAACAAAAAAGAAGTCGACAAAAAGATTAATTCAATCCTTGTCGAACTTTCACAACTCAAACAAACCCTAATTGAAAAAGACAAACTTAACATCGCACTCGCCACCGCCCTTGAAAAAGCAAGGCAAATTGAAGTCAGTGCCCAAAATCTTTACGAACTTAAAATTCAAAAGGTCCAAATTATTTGCAAAAACCTTGAACACAGATTTAAAAAGCTTTTCAAAATTTACCCACAAATTCAAGAGTTTGATGACCTAAAACTTGCTTTTGACGAATTTGAAAACACCGTCCAAGAAAGTTTTACACCTGAAAAAGGCAACAATATTACCTCGATGGTCAACACTGAAAACGACACGATACGTTTGCTTCTCGGAAAAATGAGCACATACTCTCAACCCGAACAAACTCAAGAAAAAAAGCCATCAACTGTCAAAAGGAAAGAGCCAAAGCCAACTTCAGAAAGACACCTCGACAAATTCTACAACAAACCAAGTCTTATTCGGCCAATTTATGACAGCGAACTAAAAGGCAACGAAGATTTCGACAGCCTTGCGGACAAATTCTTGCAAAGCAAAGATGAATCAAATTCGGTGTATGCAAAAATAATCAACAACAAGCGTGAAGACGACTTATTCCCAACACCAAACGAAAGTGGCTTTGACCTCAAACAGGCAGTAAACCCAACAGATGACTTGGAAGAGATTATGAAAGCCTTCAATTTCGAAGACTAAAAACAAAGGAGAAAAAATGAAAAATATAGAACTATTAGCCCCCGCTGGGACTTATGAAAAAATGGTAACCGCCTTCAAATTTGGAGCAGATGCGGTTTATTTTGCTGGAAAAAAATTTGGGCTTCGTGCATTTGCTGGCAATTTTGACGACAACGAAATCGAAACCGCTGTAAACTACGCCCACGAACGAGGGAAAAAGGTGTTTATCACAATCAATATCCTTGCACACGAAGAGGATTTTGAAGGCCTTGAAGATTATCTTCTTTACCTTCAAAAAGTCGGAGTTGATGCCGTTATCGTGGCAGATATCGGCGTCCTTGCGTTCGTAAAAAAGGTTGTACCAAATATGGAAGTACATATCAGCACACAAGCAAATGTCCTCAACTCGTATTCAATCAACCTTCTTGCATCGCTTGGGGTTAAGCGTATTATTCTCGCCCGAGAACTTAGTATTGAAGAAATCAAAAAAATTCGCAAAAAAATCCCAGAGCATATCGACCTTGAATGCTTTGTCCATGGAGCAATGTGTATTTCTTATTCAGGAAGATGCCTTTTATCAAACTACTTGGCAAACAGAGATAGCAACCGAGGTGCCTGCGTGCAAGCGTGCAGATGGCAATATTGCATTACAGAAAAAAACAGAGAAGGCGAACAATACGAAATCCAAGAAGACAACAGAGGCACATACATCCTAAACAGCAAAGATTTATGCCTTATTGAACATTTGGAAGAATTAAAAGACGCCGGAGTCTGCAGTTTTAAAATTGAAGGCAGAATGAAAAGCGAATACTACGTCGCAACAGTCGTCAACGCATATCGCCGAGCTTTGGACGGAGAAAAAGATATCCCAATGCTAAAAGCCGAACTTGAAAAATGTAGTCATAGACTCTACACTACCGGTTTTATGTTCAACGACGACAAAAAAGAGCATCTTGAAACATCTTACCCAGTGCAAACAAGCGAATTTATGGCAGTTGTAAAAGAAGACGCAAAAGACGGCTTTGTCAAAATTGAACAACGCAATCGCTTCAAAGAAGGCGACATACTCGAAGTGCTTTCAGAAAGCGACACTTTCAATAAAACAATCGAAGTCAAACCAATGAAAAACGACAAAGGCGAAACCGTCGTCGACGCCAAACGAGTACAAGAACTCCTCTACCTTCCAACCACCCTCTCCCTCAAAAAAGACGACATTTTGAGGATGGCGAAAGAATAGATTTTCTTCCGCCCCACTCAACCACAATTATTGATTATTCAATATTCATTATTCATTAAAAAAACGCCCTTCTTTCGAAGAGCGTTTTTCTTACGCCAGATTGAGGACAAACGCTGGACGGACGCCGTTACTCCGCTGGCCTCGCCGCATAAAAAAAATCCCGTTGGGATTTTTTTGTATACTTTGGGGGTTCTAATTTGCAAATTATAGGCTACGCCAGGTTTAAACAAAAGCTCGGACGGACGCCGCGGCTGTTGCTGACATGGCAGTTGTCGACGCGCCCAAGGTCGTAGACGATGTAAGCGAAGTCAGTGCCGTAGTAGTGGCCGGAGCGGAGCCACCAGTAAGAGGAAGAAAC
>JAFYKO010000114.1 GCA_017537515.1 Clostridia bacterium
ATTTACCTTTTTTGAGTTTTTGACAAAATGAAAAATTTCAGGGCTTTCAAGATTGGTTATTAAATCTGGGATATTTCTTTTTTCATAGGATTGCATATCGTTAACTCCTTTTTTTAATCTTATCGGACGTTGTCGTCAAGCACCCCGAAGGGGTATTTGACAGCAACTGATGGTTATTCAAACTGTGATGCCTTGATTTTATCAAGGGGTTTGTGTAAACAAACCTGCATTGCGAATTTATGAGCAAGGCGACATCATATAGTTTATATTATCATATTAAAACCAAACTGTCAAGACCCCAATTTTGACGTAAAAAAACCATTAAGAAAATTAATGGTTGGTGTTATTTAAATTTGTTTTACGCCAAATCTTCTGGGAAAATGATTGCATCAATAAGCATAACGGAATCCCTATTGTTTTTTTCGAGAGTTTCTTCAAAAAATGAAGGGCGATTGATTTCTATTTCATACTTCAATGCATAAGTGCAATAAACTCTTAAATAATCCTTTGCAAACAAGAATGCTTCTTCAACTGAAGAACCATCGGTGGTTATGCCTAAGTCAGGGAAGGTTGCGACGACTTCGTCTTCGCCCTTTACAAAAACTGCTGGATAAAGAAATTGTTGAATCTGAGACACTGTGCTTTCTCCTTAAAAAGTTAATTTATAATATTTTAGCACTAAATTGAAAAAAACACAAACAAAATCGAAAAATTCCTAAAAAAATTATTTTTTCAAGCAGTTTAGTTTGGAGGTGGGTAGATTGGTTCGTTGAACAGTGCAGTGCAATCGGCGTCAATTCCGCCTTGGCAAACAGGAAGTGTTGGATAACCAAAAGTCGGCATAAGCATATCCACGATGCCCACGACTTTTAATATCACTTGCAAACAAGCCGTGATTGAAATAGTGTTGTCGCTTGTAAAACTTCCAATGGTTGACGAAAAGAACGCTTGAACCCTTACGCTGATAGGGGTTAAAGAATCCTGAGGCACACACAAAATCGCACTTCTTGTTACGCTTACACTAGACCTGGCAGTCCCTGGCACTCCGTTTGCGTCAATGAAGTTTACAATTAAGGGAATAGTAAAAGTCGCAGAAACACTGGCAAAGTTGGGGCGTATGTCGCTTCTTTCGATTCTTGTTGAAGTTATTTGTACAGGGATATTGGGGTCGTTGACTGTACTAACATATGTAAGTGGTTCGGTTGGGTCTGATGGCGAAAAATCTGTTAGGGAAAGTGAAAATTGCTCGCTTTCAACTCTATGCACACACGCATCAAAAACTCTTGTCGTTTCAATCAAAACTTTTTCGCAAATGTTGTTGAGTTGATTCGGATTAATGCAAGCGGGCCTTCGACTGCTGAAATTATTAAAATAAAAAGACATTATTTCCTCCTTATGCTTAAAGTATGTATTGACTTGCTTTAATGTTACAACCCTTTTTTAGATATAAACAAAAGTTATATCACAAAACAAAATATCCTTTCAAATATATGCCTAGGTTGGATAAATAAAGGGGTTTAGAAGTTGGTGAAAAACAACCTTTTATTTTTAAAAACTATAGTTTTAAAATTTTTCTTTGTGAATTTTCAAAAAATAAATTGTTTTTTTTATAATTTATTGACATTGATTATATTGTTTGATATACTTTTCAAAAAAGGAGGGAAAAATGCAAATTTATATTAAGATAATTAACCAAAGAGGTGTTTTGAATATTAAAGGTGATGAAAACGCCAACTTGGTTGAAGTGAACGGCGACAAAATTGATTTTGACGCTAGGTATTTTGTCGGAAAAATGTCGCAAATTGTTTTTTTGTGGGAAGATAAGTATATTGACAATACAATGCTTGATGGTGTGGAATTTAGGGTTAGAGTTGTAAATGACAAGAATGAGGAACGTGTTATTTGTGGCAGAAACGCTTTCCCAGAAAACTATGACGAATTTGAAAATTTAATTGGTGAAGTGATTGGAAAATGGAAGTCAAAATAAATGGAATAAACATCTTCAATCCACTTGAAGGTAAGCTTGATGAAATTATCGAGTGTTTTGTTGAGTTTTATGGCGAAAAGCATAGAGAGAAAATTACAAATAACATCAAATCAGCCGAATATTTTTTTGTTCCGCAAAATCAATTAGGGCCATTAAGCGGTGAAATTGATTCATTTTTTAAAAGAGAAATTAGACTGCTTTACGACGAATTTTATGAAAAAATCTCGCCTAATGGCAGAAAAATGCCCAACTATCTTGGTGCGGTAATAGATATTTCTAGATTGCAAGAAATAAAAAAAGAGCTTGAAAAAACTTATGAGGGAGATGCAAAGCATCATTCACTTTGGTTGTTTGAAGGCGATTTGAATTGTTATTTGCAATATATGGGTATTCTGAAAACGGCCGAAGATTTAGCAAAAGAGCAAGCCGAGAAAGAGGGCGTTCCGTTTGGCTCTGTGCAATATGAATGCATCCTTAAAGGGCTTCGAAGTGAAAAAAGAAATGATGAAGAGTTGGCGGAATATTTTAAAATCCCCGCAAATAGAAATCAATTTTATGATTTTGTTGAAATGTGTGAAGTAAAGTTTATTGAACTTGGTTATGACAAACTCGTTGAAGACTTAAAACAACAACAAGAATCTGCCCAAATGAACGTTAAGGAAGTGGATGCAAAAATACAAAACTCACGAGACAAGGCAAATGAAAAATTAAATGAATTCACTCTTGGGAAAATGAGGAAAATCCTCGGAGAGCGAAGTGGCGAAATAGAAAACTGGTCAAAATATGATACTGAATCAACCATTGAAGAATATCACAGATTATTAGATTTAGACTTAAAAAAAGATTTGGCGTTCTTGGGTGATTATAGTAAAGAAATGTTAGTCAAGCTTTTTAATAAGCTAGGCTTTGATTTAGGCGAAAAACTTGAAGATTATGTATCAAATTCAGAAATACAAGAAAAAGTAATTGATGCTGATACTGTGCTTGAATATTTGGCAATAAAAAAAGAAAATAAAAAGGATTTAGAAGACTCAAATCAAATTTTTGCTGAATGTTTGTCTAAAATTCAAAAAAGAGAACTCACACAAGCTGAAACAATGATAACCTC
>JAFYKO010000115.1 GCA_017537515.1 Clostridia bacterium
AACTCGCCAAAGTAATGAACGACTATATCAAAGATAAGTTGAATACCATACCATAAATCTTTAAACCACTGAACCACGCCGGCCCAGGCAGTTTTGATACCTTCCCAGGCTCCTTTGAATAAGTCACTAAACCAGGTTCCAACTGCGGCAAAGGCTCCCTTAATATCCTCCCAAGCCTGGCTAAACCAGTCAGCCATCTTCTTACGAGTAGTTTCATACTTATTGGGATCCAAACCTTCTTTAATATCGCCAGGAATATCTTCCATAAATGCTTTCTGTGCGTCGGTGCTCATCTCGCTCATACTCTTGGCGAGTAAATCACGAGCTTCGTCCGCAGAAATAGAGCCTTCATTAAAGGCCGCAATAATGCTTTCTTTACACTTATCATAACTTCCGGCTTCTTTGCCAAGAGCGATTTCGTGATCTAAGGAAGCAATAGTTTCAGCTTTCTTAGCAGCATTAAGTTCTTCAGTAGCACTCTTTAAATCTTTCTGTTTCTTTTCGTTATCAAGATAAGCTTTATACAGTTCCTTTTGGGCGTCTGTCATATCAGCATAATCAAGTTGTCCGCTCTGAACTTGTTTATACAGTTCTTCACCAGACATTCCCGCAGCCTCTTCGGCCTCTTTCAAACGCTTTAACGCAGCCTCAGAAGCATCAACCGCATTAATGTAGCCGTTTTCAGCCTCAGCCGCTGCTTCTTTTGCGGCCGTCAGTGCTTCTTGCGTTTCTTTAGTTGATTTGATTGCGGGCTCTTCTAAAATGATAGCGGCCGTAAATGCGACAACTGCGGCAGCTGCGGCGATAACAGCAGCAATCAATGGGCCAATTCCCATAGTAGCCAAACCAACGGCAGTAGCAATAGCACCGCCAATGATTAAAATTGTGTTTTGAACGCTTGGGCCATTCTTAACGAAGTCGATAACACCAACAACCATTAATGCCAATCCGGCAACAACGCCTCCAATAGAAGCGGCTAATGGGCCAAGTGATAAATATAAGCCTCCTACTGCGGTAGCCAAACCACCAATCATAGCGGCCATATTTCCTAAATCTAAACCTTCTGTGACAGCATCAACTGTGCCAAGAACTGCGACAGTTAAACCGACAGCAGTCATAACTCCACCGATTTTGCTCTTAATAGCTTCCAATCTATTTTCAGCTTCTCTCATAACCTTTTGAGGATGAACGCCGAACATATCTTCAAAGCCTTTATTACCAAGTTTTTCAGCTACGCTCTTAGTAACTCTTAAAGCCTCTGTCATTCTCAAAACATCGTTAATGGTGTCATAAATTTTCCAACCTACAATCGCAGTGCCAATAGCACCAACAATAGGAAGTAAGACTTCTAATTTCTCTTTAGCCTCAGCAATAGCACCAGTCATCGCAGACATATCTATATTGGCAGTGCCAATATTATAATCTGCGGGATCTGGAGCAACAGGCAAACTTCCACCAGATGCTCCACCAGAAGCAGAAGTAGAAGTGGTAGAGTTATCGCTAACAATATTTAACTCATCGAAGCCCATAGTGGCCTTCTTAACTGCGTTAATATTATCAACAGTATCCTCTAACTCACTATTGGTTCCGCCAAAAGCAGATTGTAGGCTATTCATATAAGTTTTCATCGCAGCCTGATAGCCCTTTACATCAGCGGTAGCAGTGCTTCCGCCTTTACTAAACATTCCGAAGAACTGGGCCACCCATTGAATAGCCTCAGACATTAACTGGATAAATGCTGTTAAATAGACAGCAATTGTCTGTAATGCCGGAGCAAAAGAGCTCAGTAAAGTAGTGCTTAAGCCATTTAAGGCTGTAAGCAACGGAGTTGTATATGCGGACGCAGAGGCCAAAGTTAAATTCAATTCAGCTTGCGACTCGTTATATTTTAAGGTTGCCTGGCTACTGGCTTCGTAGATTTTTGCGGAATTGCCATATAATCCATTCAGCGTGCTTCTTACCAGTGCCTCACGTTCAGAAAGGCTCGTAGTTTGTGCTAATGCCTGATTAAATCCATCCTCACTAACACCGGCCCAGTTTAAGGCATCAGCCATAACACCGACAACCTGGCCCACTTTAATAGTTTCATTTGCGGCCTCAGCTAAGCCTTCTGTTGGAAGTTTATCACCCATCTCCGCAAATGCTCCCTGAAGAATGTTAGTCCATTCGGACAACTTCGCTTCTTCATTAGTAATTAAGGCCAAACTCTGTGCGGTTTCAACTGCTTTATCGTGATCGCCAAGGAAACTAAATAACTCTTTATAAGTGTTTGACGCCTGCTGTGTAGTAGAACCCGCATTTTTAAAGGTAGTATTTAATTTTTCAAAGCCCTTTTGAACTTCCTGAGCTTTCTTGCCAAGAGAAGTCATAGCGGCTGTAAGAGCAGTAATCGCGGCGGTTGCGGCTGCTACGCCAACGGCCATTCCCTTCATAGCCTTATCAACGGCTTTTCCGCTTTCTGTGCCTTCATCGTTAATAGCCTCTAATTCTTTACGAACTTTAGCCATTTCTTTTTGAGCGTCCGCAGTTACTGCTCTAATTATAATTTTTAACTCTTCATTCATCTTTCTGTTTTAGCACCTCCTTATTTTTGTAATTCTTATTATAAGACTGTGCGAATTGTAGAAATCTTAAAGTTGATAGTTGAGTTTTAGCTTCTTCTTCTTTTTTAGTTTTTTCTTCTTGCTCCAATTCATCAAATACGCCAGGATAAACTTCACGAATAGACGGGAAGGGAGTCTTATCACCTAAGCAGATAGAAACACCTTTAACGATTAGAGTAGCCTGTATGTAGTCATACGTTGCCTGCTCTTGATGTTGTCGTTTAATAAGTCGATTATTGCTTTCAATAGCTCTAATAACCTCTCCTGGAGTCATATCCCAAAAGTCAAACTCTCTTACGCCTGAGTCCAAAGCACTTATCAGAAGAGCGTCAATCCACTCTTCTAATGTTTGCGGGGGGAGTTGTTCCTCCTCCCCACTTAGTCGTTTTTTACCTCGTTATCCTTTGGCACAATTCCAGAAACCTTGTAAATATCAAGGATTACTGGGATAAAATCAGTAGTGGCCTTGCCGCTTTCCAAATATGCGTCAAAAATATCATAAGCATCATTCAGAGTGATGTTGTGATTGTATTGCTGTAAGGAAGCGTGTAAAACAGTAACCATAGTAGTAATGGTAGGAATAGTATCGCCCTTAGCACCAAAAATGGTTAAAGGATTACAACCTAATTGCTTCTCCAATGCGACAATGCCGCGAGTGTTTAAACGTAGCTTGTAAGAAGTGCTACCAACTTCAAAAGTAATATAATTCATAATAAAAATCTCCTTTTTTAAAAATATAGTAGTAAGGAGAGCAAGGAGAGGAAACTCTCCTTACTACTCCCATATGGGTTAGATTAAGCCCAAACCATTTCGCTGTCAGGCTTTACGGATAAAGTGTAAGTTAAAGCAGCATTAACGCCAACGCCGTCCAACTTAACAGAGCAAGTTCCAGAGAACTCACAAGTAGCACCGTCGGGAAGCTCTACCTTCCACTCCTGAGAACCAGTAGCCTCATTCAGAGTGGTGAATTGTGTTTTCTCATACAGGAATTTGAATGCCAGGCTGTCGCCATAGTTCAGAATGCCGTCAGTATAAACGTGTGCGGCATCAGCCAAAGTAGTGATTTCGATAGCTTCTGCGGAACCACCTAACTCAGGGATTTCCTGTAAGTTAGTCAGTTCAACATCGCCCTTGTATAATTTAATACCCTTAGAAATAGTTGCCATAATAAGTTACCTCCAATTAATAGTTTTCGAGGCCAAGAGCCTCATAGGTTAATATTTTTTGTATCATAGTAGAGTTTCTATCTGCTAACTCATTACTCGATACTCTTTTAAAGCCAAGAGGCCGAAGCACTCTATCAGCTTCTAAAGCGTAATGTTGTAGCTGGGCTATGTCGCTACTCCATACCTTTACAGTAAAAGAAATGCGACTATAACCAAGCGTGTTTCCCGTGTCAGTATCTGCGTTATCTCGCTCTTGATAGCTATAACACGGAGTTTTTTCTTTACTTGTCAGTGCCAATTCGTGATGGGTAGGTAATACACTATTCAAGGCACTGTATATTTCTTTGTGATAATTAATCATCTTCTGTGATTACCTCCCTAAATATTTGTTTAATTGCTTCTCTATTCTCGTCAAGTGCGGGACGCATAAACGGTTGAGGTTTCTGTCCGCTTGTGGTGTGCCACTCCCCTGAGTCGTCTTGATAACGCCAGGGAACATCACTGCGGCCACCCTCTTCCGCAAACAGGCCCGTTCCGAACTCAACATAAGGAGCATATTCTAACGGAGTGAATACTTCACCCACGCCATTCTCAACTTTACTGGAAATTGATCTTCTCAATTCACCAGTATCTTTTGGAGCCTTCTGTTTAGCCGAACGTTCAACTAACGCACACGCTTTTCCAAGAGCCCGTTCAATCTGCTCTGGAGTTGCGGTTTCCGCTAATCTCTGTAAAACTTCATCAAGTCCTTTAATCTCGATACTCATTACATTTCACCCATAAAGACTTGCTTTAAGCGTCCTTTTGGATTTACATACAGAACTTTCAACTTTGTGCCCTCATAATCTATAACATAAGCGTCATTCACATTGGCATCTCTTGTAAGTCCTATGTATGTTGCTTGTTTGTAATTGACATTATCGGATAAAGCCTGAGAAATAGTATTAATGGAAATCTTGATAACTCCTACTGGATTAGTGCTTAGAGTTTTCTGTCCGTATTCATTTTTTACTCCAAAAGTGTAGTAAATGTATGGACGCATATCAGCATTAATCATCTGCGGACGCCCCCTTACATTACTTTGATTTTTCTCTTACGGTTAAGAACTGCTACCACTTCGGCCGGATAGCCGTCAATATAACTTTCACTTACACCGCTATAAGACTGGGAGGCTACTCCCTCAGTTCCCATACGGTTCAGTTTAATTACTGCTATCTGTTGTGCCATCAGTTCCAGAGTAGAGTCTAACTCTCGATTACAATACTCTTCTACTTCCGCAGAAGCGATTTTGAGAGCCAGACTAATCTGGGCGTCTGTGTAATTAGTAGCAGCCTCACCCAACATTAGCTTAATTTCTTCAATCATTGGGCTATCCTCCTACTGTTATTAGTTAAGATTACTCGCCAATCTTACAAATCTTAGTAGCATCAACCAAAGCGGCGATGTAGTAAGCACGGATATAAACAGAGTTCAGAGTAGTGTCCTCATCACGCTCAGTGCCGGCATTAACGTCCTTCTTCATAAACAGCTTAACAGCCTCAGGAGTCATAACATAAGCAGCGTCAGCAGCCTTAGAAGCGATAACAGGGATACCGCAGATAGTGCCAACCTGGCCGCTGTAAATAACTTCACCCTGGCGAGCAGCCTTGTAGTCCTCGTCCTTACGCAGTTCAGCCTTCTTGTCGTTAGGGATAACAACGAAAATCTTGCTCTCATCCTCAACGTTCAACTCAGCGATAGCATCAACAATAGCGTCGTAGCCAAGAGTGCCAGGAACAGACAGAGTAGCCTTAGCACACTCTGCGAAGAAGTCAGCGTTCATCTTGTTCTTCAAGATAGCGGTAGCACCGGAAACGCCGTTATCTACAACAGAGTTGTCCATCATAAAGTCGTCGTCAGTGTAATCGAAGTTAGCCTGAACACGCTTTACTTTGTATTCGTTCTGAGTGAAACTCAAAGCACCGCGAGTGCTATTGCCCTCACCATTAGCCAGTTCCTCAGCAGCACCAGTATAGGTATAAACGTTAATAACCTTAGTCATACCTGCGGACTCAGCTAAGTCAGTATCAACAGTCATCAGAGAGCGAGTGTTGATCGCAGTAGTCAGCAAATCTTTTGCCTTTGCTTCAATAATTTTGTTATCAAAAATAGTATTAGCCATAATAAATAGCCTCCTTATAAAAATTAATTAAATAATTTAGCGTATAGTTCGGGATTAGTGCGGGACAACTCATTCATTTCTGCTAAACTCATCTTTTTAGCATTATCCTTTGTCAGTTCCGCAGTAGATACTCCATTTCCTTTTGGAGCATTACCCGCCAAACGCTTTTCTACTTCTGCTCTAACAGCAGCCTTAAATAATTTGTCTAACTTATCAATGTTAGACTGTGATGCTTCAATATCGTCGGAGATATTGATAATATCGGCGAACTCAGCAGACAAGCCACGGGTAGATAAGACGCTCTTCAACTCGCTTCTATTCTTTTCAATCTGGAACTGTGCTAACTGCTCTTCCAGCTCTGCGATACGGCTGTCTTTCTCGGCCTTTGCTCGCTCTTCGCCATCAAGTTTAGAAAGACTCAACTGTTTATCAAATTTCTTCTGTTGTGTCTTTAATGCTTGTGCGACTCTCTTATCAGTTTCACTCTGTAAAAGAGCCAATACTTCATCTTGTGTGTAAGTTTTTGTTTCTTGCTCCTGGACTTCGCCAGTTTCAACGGCACCATTGATATTTTCGTTTTCCATAATTAAATCCTCCTTAGTTCTAACTAATTTGTAGTTAGCCCTATTTCAAAAATATTTAGTTCTTTCTTTAACGCCTAAGCCCTATCCAAAAGGCAGTTAGTTATTATTCAACGACAGGAATGATGGCACATTTACAGTTAGGATGGAATGGCGGTGCGTTCTTGCCTATCACCATTTCGCTATATGCGAAGCGTTTTCCGTCCATATGATGACAATCAACTGAGTGGTTGCCGCAACTATCATCGTCGTTGCCTAATATTTCGTAGTATTCAAGCCCATAATCTTGGTAGCGTTGTTTAGCCGCTACTGTCTGAACGTGGGCGAGTTCAGTTCTCACGAGCGTATTGGCTCGGCTATATGAAACTCCAAATCTCTCTTGAAGCATATTCTTCAAGTCAGTAGTTTTCTTTCCAGTAGCCACAGTGAGAATGAGTTGCTCGTTAAGCGACTCAATTAGGAGTTCAGTATTTTTCCATATGCGTTGTGAGAAGTCTTTGCCGTCCGCACACCAAATAGTGTTGATCAACTGTCTGGCTGCGGCCGCATCAATTGTATTGAAGGCGGTTAAGCCTTCGGGTGCTATGCTGTAATAAACTTCAAAGAACATAACCTCAAACTCTTTCGTTAATAGAGAAATCTGTCTTTCTCCTAATCTTTGAAGTTCCTGGCGAAGTTGAGCCTGGGCACTCCAATAGGAGTCAAGTTGATAGAGTAATGCGGGAGTTAGTTCTTTGCCCTCGGATTGCTGTGCCAGTAATCTGTTATATACTCTTTCAAAGTTTTCAATGGAACGGCGTGCGGCTGCTCCATAATAACGCTTCATTTGAGCCTCTATCTTTCTTTGAGATTTATTAAATAATGCTTCTTGTATTTTGGCTTGTCGGTTAGCCCAATAACTCATACTCTCTCACCTCTTCTAATACATAGTGATTTTTTGAGGTAATCAATCAGTCATTTTCGTCCAAGTTTTCTTCTTCTTGGAAATTATTAGGAGAACCGAAGCCGTAAATCTCCATATTGGAAATTTTCTGCTCTTGTAATGCCTCAATTTCGGCATTTACATCATCAATGAATGGTATTTGTCCTAAAAGTGTTGCGTCGCTTACAGAGCCCTTCAGTGAGCCTACAAGGCTAATGATAGAATTTAAGTCCTCGGGAACGTTTCTCTTAAACTCGATTTGAATATCTCTAAAGACTTCTTCACCAAGTTTCAAAGTAGCGATGCCGCAGATAATCTCTACACGACGCTGTAAAGCCTTTTTCATTTCTGCTTCAATTTTGCCGGAGCGTGTTTCCATACCGGATAATTTGAAGCGGATAGCCACACCACTGGAAACGCCACCTGTAAAACTCTCGCTTGAGAAATCAACGCAGGAAGAAACTCTATAAATGCTTTCGTGGATGCGTTTCAGAATGTTCTCTACCTGGGTATCATTAGCGTTTTTAGTGATATATTCTGCGGAAGCACCTTCGGAAGGTAGCAACAGAACTCTATTCTGTTTCATAGCAGCAATATCCTCAGGATCAGCATCAACGCCTTTTAAGCACAGATAAGCATCACAGAAAGCCTGATAATCATCAATCTCACTTGATAAGATTTCATTGGCTGCGTCCTGGAGAGAAAGAATACAATCAAAGATGCTCTTCTCATCGGGCAGCATAAAGATATTGGCGGGACATTGTCCGAAGTAATGAGGCTCTTCACCTACATACTTCAAATAGCCGTTTTTACCAGTCATTACATAGTGCTTAATATCGCTGTCGCCATAAACATCAACGCAATATGTATCACTGTTATCCCAATCGCTCATCTTATACATACGAACAAAATACATTAAATCATTGGTTAAACTGTCATCATAAACACCGAAGCAAGTAGTGGGATTGATTAAGCGGAAACGAGTCTGGCCGGCATTGTCGATATACATCAACTCGGCCGCAATTCCATATACTAATGCGTGAAGTAAGAAGTCAGCATCCTCGGCCTGGTAATCGTTATAACGCAGAATATCCATAACCTCTTCAATGTCATTTTGACTGCTATAAGAAATATAGCCAGGAGTGGCTAAATATCCACAGTAACTATCCACAATGTTCTTACAATAGTTGATAACTGTCTTACTACAAGGCTTAGAAGCATCTGTATAACGCTTATTTAGAATGCTCTGTAAGCCGTCATAGTATCTTTTGTATTTGTTGAGCTTTGGCTCAACTTCCATATTGAACTTATTAATCATCTTTTGGAGTAGTTCAATATTTAATTCAATTTCTTTATTCAGATAAAACAATTAAGCCACCTCCTTATTTATTTAGTCCTAAAAACTTTTCAAGCAGTTTTTCTATTTGTGAAAGTCTATCTTCAAAACTTTCCTTTATTTCTGTTTGAATATTTTCTTTTTTATATTCTTTTAATTCTTCTGATGTCATTTCACGAATAACACCATTAATACAAATCTTATTCATCAGCACTTACCCCCCATAGTTCAATCTTGGTGCCGGCGGGCATACTATAAGCAGCACTATCACCGATGATTAAATTAATTCTCGTAATTGGAGTATTACCTTCTATATAACCTGGGACAGTTAATTTATTTCTGCCATTGGTAGAGGTGCCGGCTGCGGTATTCTCTACAAACAGTATTCCTCTTTCGTTTTTGCCATAGACTCCAAAGCTATTAACCTGTGAAGTATGTATTGCGTTACTTACCCAAGTTGAATAAGAGTAAGTGCTCGAATTGTTTTTATAAACTCTGTAATTAAGGCCACCGCCCGCACTCGCGATTGGGAACTCCGCAAACAAGTAGAAGGCATCTAAGTTTAAATCTGTTAAGTCAATAAACTTGGTATCCTCGGTAGTAGTAAAGGATTGGATAAGTTCATAAGGCCTTTCAAGTTTAGCCACTTTTTTCTCTAACGCCGCAACGTATTCCAATTTAGGTAAGTTAGTTGAGTTTTGTTTGTATTTATCATTCTCAATAGTAAATAGACGATACTTTACCACGTTATAAGATTTATCATCTACTGTTTCGGTAGATAAATAAGTTCCCTCAAACCAAGCATAAGATGGAGCGATATAAGTAGCCTTGATATAGGTATTACTCCATAGTTGTAGATAAATCTCTCTGCCACTTACCGCGGCCTCGTGTATCTCAGCATTAGTAGAACTTGGGGTAGAGCCATTAACTGTAACAATCAATGCGTTCTTTGCGTCTATCTCTTCTTTAGAGTAGTAATGCCCCCATAGGTAATCAAAGTTAGGATAAGTAGATAAAACACTGTCCATTTCCTCGTGGAAAAACTCATAACTTACATAACCACCGGCCATCGCCTCTAAATCTTCAACGCGTAGCTCTAATTCTTCAAGATGTTCTGGGCCACCACCGGCAACTCCTTGAGGGCCACGGATGCCCATGTCACCTTTTAAATCTGCGGAGCTTGTTCCGCTATCACTTGTAATCGTCAGAACGGTTCCGTTCCAACTATGATATATTTCACCCATTTAACAACCTCCTCTTAAAATAAGTTTTTATCTAATGTTTTTAATCTTGTGCGTAGGCATTGTAGGCTATAACGCAGAGCATCAAGATAATGGTTCCAGTCATCTATTGGCTTATTAATATAAGCACCAGTAGCCTTATCTTTTTGCCAGGTATAGTTCTCCAATTCAGCAATCACTCCCGCACAACTCGGATGAACTATAATTTCATAATTCTGTAATTGTTGTATGCCGTGAATGATACTGTCTGGGCCTTTCACACAAGGCCTAATTTTGCCTACTCCTAATCGTTTAATTTCTTCTATACTCTTGGGCTCAGCACTATCTGCTATAATCACAGATTTATTGAAGCCAAGAGCAGTAATGATATTAGCTAAGTCCTGGTTAGTTTTACGAGTAGCTCCATATTCTTTAAAGATATAAATGCGTTTCTCGCTGTTATTAACGACAGAAGCAACAAGTGCGGAAATGTCATTAATAAAGCCGAAGTCAAGGCCAATAGCCAATTCACCATCAATATCAGCGTTGCTAAAGTCCTGAACCTTCCAGTTCTGATAAACCAGGCCATCACTATCAACGCCCCACTCTCCATCACAGAAAACTCTCGCCTTTTGCGGATTGCGGGTATATAGTTCCTCTAACTCGGACACATATTCCGCGTTAAGGAATGGATTATCTTTATAAGTGCTATGCGTGAATGTAAAACTCGCAGGAGGATTAACCTCACAGAAATCATATAACCAGTGATTTTTGCTAATAGGGTTAAATGCCATAATAATTTGTTGGTTCGGTGTCGAACCTCTTAAGCGGAGGTTTAACTGCTCTACTATTGCTTTTGGAACTTCAAACGCCTCTTCAATAAAGATGGCACCAATATTATTAAGAGACAGTAATTTAGTTTCTTCATCAAGTCCCATAAAGATAATCTCTGAACCGTTCGGAAATCTAATATTAAAATCTGTCTCTCTGATCTTGATATAAGGCGTGAGTTTCCATTTAGCGATAATATCTTTAAAGAGCGAGAAACAAGTATTGCGGATTGTTGTAGCAGTGCGGCGGCACACTAAAATCTTTATCTTCTCACTACACGCTCTGATAATTAACTTTTGAGTTATGAAATAACTCTTCGCAGAGCCGGCCGAACCCATATATACTTCCCAACGATGGGAGTAGTCAAAAAGTAAAGGATAGAACTTAGGCACAAACAAGGACTTTTTTAAGTTAAGGTTTATCTGTGCCATTCTTTATTATTTCAACAGAGCAGTCCAGGTGAGTTTGCCTACAATGCCGTCAGCCTCTAAGCCTTTATCCTTCTGGAACTTAATAACAGCATTGTATGTAGCCTGGCCGAATGAGCCATCTACACCATAGACTTTTCCGTTGTTCTCCATTTTATATCCAAGAGAAGACAGTAATCGTTGAAGCGTCTTTACTTCGTTGCCAACTGCTCCCTTGCGTAATACGCTTAATTCAATCATTACTTTACTCTCCTTATTTGTTTCAATTTTGTTTGCGGCCTGGGCTTCAAATTTAGGAACACCAAAGCCTCTAATATAACGGCCATTAACCGCCAATACGCGACGGCCAACTGCGTTTTTATAATTGCCTTCGATAATAGTGATAAGGCTACCATTTACTTTTTCGACAATGCCAACGTGTTCGGGCTCACCAGTATTCTCGCCTTTGCCGCTGTCATCCCAGTCATAGAAAATAACATCGCCAGGAGATGGAACATAATCATCTCTCTCTATCCAAGTGCCAAGTTTCTTATATAAATCAATCATTTTGGGACAACCGCACTCAGTAGGCATAATTCCAGTAGCACCACAGGCGATAGAAACAGCACTTACAAAAGTAGCACACCAGGCATCTGTGTATTTCACTTTATAGCCCCTTGCGAGAGGCGTGTGGCTGTTATACACATCAATGATATATTTGTGCGTTCCGTCCGCTTCGTTGCGTCCTACCCACTCCTGGGCCTTTTTAACGATACTCTCTCTTGTCACTCTTCATCGTCTCCAATCTCTATAACAATATCTGTATGTAAATCCGCCTCAACCTTTTGAGTTGGATTGTAGCCGGCATTTTGTAGCACGAACTTAACAATCTCGGCTTTGCCTTCTTTACAAAGTCTAACTGCGGCCTCTCTTGCTACATCAATAGTCGCTAACCATCTTTCGTCATTAATTCGCTTTAGTTCGTCCTGAAACTCGGCATATTCCGGGCAGTGCCGCCAATTGTATAAAGTTTTAGGATTTACATTTACTGCTTCGCAAATGTCTTTATAGCTCAGTCCTTCGCCATTTGTGAGTAATTCTAAAGCCAATTTTTGTTTTTTATTCAATGCCATTAACAGCACCTCCTTAACTAAAAAATCCATAAAAAAAGAGAAGAAGGCTATAATTAGCCTGCTTCTCTTGGTTATATTATATAAAATTATTTCAGATTTGTTTGAGTTTTCACTAATCTGTCAATTTGCTCTTTAAACTCTCGCTCTTCTTCTTGTGTAATCACTTTAGTTATATAAGCCATATCAATAAGTCCTTTTATGTAGAAAATATCAAATATATCTTTTTGATTATCAATATCGCCTTGAATGACTTTTATTATTTGTTCTTTATTCATTAGTTCAACTCTTCTCTATTTTATCCTATATATTATAGCACATAAAAAATTAAAAGTCAAAATTTTCTGAAATATTTTTTTACAGATGAACTGCTATTTCTTTAAGTGCGGCCAGGGATACTAAAAGCCCTACACTGCCATCTCGTGTAGAAGCAGTTCGCCAATTCTACGCAGCCACTACTTCTCTTAATTTATCCATAGAAAAGATATAGAATAAACCTGTAATAGCATCCCCATATACTAAATAGTCAGCCTGGCAGTGTTTCCACCAACCATCACCGCTCCACTATTTTGATCTTGGGTTTTCAATCTCTAAAAATAAGTTTTTAGTGTAATGAATATTGCTATCCCATTTCACCTCAAAGGTTTTCGTCTCTCCAGTAGTGGGAGAAGTAATAATAAAATCAATGTCTTTAGGCCAAAAGTCAGGATTATTAGACACATCCTCAACAGTGTAATTGCGTTCCCGCATCATCTAAGCGAATAACTGCTCGCCCTGTTTTCCATCGTTCATAGTATCCACTCCTCCATCTTTTTGCCGTCCATCATATCGGCCTAAGCCTCTAATTCCAAAAGCATCAAATCTAACTCTAATGCCTTAGCCATATTCTATTTAGTTTGAACCCATTTTGCGGCATCCACTAAAATCTGCTCCATTGGGGTATAAATCTAATTGTTTTCCATTTTCATTTCTCCTTTTGATTAATTTGATTTGTAGGTTTCCCCTACATCTATAAGTAAAAATTAGAAGTAATCACTTCATTTTTTTCGCCCAAAAATTTTAGGACTCTTCACATATTTTAACGATATGCCGGCACAGTTCTTCGGGTATTCTTGCTCTTTCAATCTTATTAGCTAATCCTTGCGTTCCAGTCTTACTTCCTCTTGGTGCGGCTTCGTGGCACGGTGCCCCATTCTTACAAGGAGGCTTAAACTGCGGATCAGGGTGATTAGTGAAAATGTCTGTGGGTTTCATTCGTTTATCACCATACTGGCAATAAGTAATCGTATAACGAGGAACTCCTTGAATAAAGTCCATCTTTCTAAAGCCGCCTCGTGGGTTCTCTATAAAGAAATATTTAGGCTTTAGCTCTGCTATTAGCTTCATTACATTCTTATTTACTTCATCACAGAACTTAGCATAGTCGCTTTTGGGTGCTAAATTTCCAGAAGGCTCTTTAATGCGGTGATGTGAAATCGCGGCGATGGAGTAGCTCGTGCAGTCTGGACTGGCCCATATTACATCAGGGGTTCCACCGCAGAGGTTTATAATATCTTGTGCGGTTAGTGTGCCTATATCGGCATATAAGTCAATGTTCTCAAAATGTTTATCCCATTCTACTGAATAAACTTTATGGCCCTATTTCTCAAAGGCCTTGCCTATGCTGCGGGTTCCCGCAAATAACTCTAAAACTATCATATAAAAATCTCCTTAATAAACTTTTACTAATTCCCCACTAATCCAAAAGCAGTTAGGTTCTTTTGTGGGGATTGCGTTTAATACTGCGGCCGAGCCATATATTTGAATGGCATCCTTTGCGGACACTAACTTTGGCTTTTGGATTTCTTTCTCTCCTGGGCCTTCCGATAAAGAGATTGAACTTGCTTGGAGCGAAGCGGAAAGCAATTCAATCTCGTCTATATTATTTATTGTATTATCCAATGTAGTATCTGTAATATTTCTTATATCATTTTGTAATAAGGGGTTATTACATTTTGTATCAACGTCGTTATTACATTTTGTATCAACGTCGTTATTATCTTTTGTATTAACGGGTTTTTCATTGAAAACATAGTTATTACCTTTTGTATTAACGAGATATTTTTTTTCAATTAATTCTTGAACCGCACTGTTATACTGTCTTATTTTCATTCCAAAAGTCGTTTCAACTGCTTTGGAAGAGAGTGCGAACTCAAAGCCGTCTTGATTTTTTGCGAAATACACCCACAGCTTAAAGGCTCCGGCATCTAATTTACAGGCGGCCGCATTTAAAGCATCTAAGTTAATAGTAGCATAATAATTTTCTTTCTTTGCTTTATTAGTGGGCTGCTTATTCACTGTAATTACTTTCTGATTGGGAACTGTTTTATAATTTGTCATTTTGGTTTAACCTCCTTAGTGCTTTCTTTTGGTTAATTGAGAAATCGCGATTTGTAAGTCTTCGCAGTTCTCAAACACATAAGTGTCAAACTGAGGATGAAACTCATTAACTTCGGTTCTTATAATGCGGAAGCCCTGTTGCCGCAGTGCGAGTGCCAACCATCTTGTGTAAATAGTAAATTCTTTATTCATTTCTTTTCTCCTCCTAATAATTCATTTAATGCTAACCGCATAACTTCGCTAATAGTTAAATCGTGTGCGGCCGCATACTCTTCTACTTTTTGCTTTTGGCTTTCTGTGAGCCGAAACTTTATTTGAACTGTCTTATTCTCTTTCATATATTTCTCCTTCTTATTTTTAATAGTTTAATAGCCTTTGTCCCCCAAATTATCCTTTAAAAGTGCGGGCCAGGTTGCTTAAGCCTGGCCCTTAGAAAGGAGAAAAAGGAGGGAAAATAGCTTTATTCGCGAATTTGTTTCGCTTCTATAAGTAAGTAAAATGAGAGAGCAGAAACTCTAAAAATCTCATCCCTTACACTATATATAAATTTTGTTTCTATTCGATTGAACTGATTTGTCATAGAAATCGGCTAACCGAACACATTTTTTACTAATTTTTTTCAATACAAAAAGCCCCCTGGCAGTATGGAACCAGGAGGCACATTTGTAAGGACAGAAATTGACTAATTAAATAACATATAAAAAACTATATATAGTGATGTTTTTTACACTTATATTATAACAAAAAAATTTTAAAATGTCAAATTTTGGAAGTATCACTGTCCGCTATTAATCTTTAAAAATGTATCATTCATCGCTAAGAATAACTTCTTATCTTCTATTCTCTTTTGGAGGATAGGAAACGTCTTACTAAATCTATTTTTCTCGTAAGATATATCTGCCTCGTTAAGTTCTCTCGCATTACGCATTAACTCGCTCTTATCACCTAAATAGATTTTTAACTCTTGCGGCAGCCCTTCCCAGAGTGCTTCAATCGCTATTCTGGCTTGCTCTCCTTGCGAAATTCCAGTAGAGTCGATATAATTATAGTTAAGTCGATATGAATAGTAGTTTGCTTCTTGTAATGCCTGGCGATAGAGTCCCCATAACTCTTGTTCGCTGGGTTTTTCTATTTGTTTAAGGTTTTCTATCTGCTCTATTATGTCTGCGGGAGTAGGTGCGTATTTACATACTCTTAACGCTAAGAACATCCCCTGTTTAACCTCATCATCTGTATAGTTATAAAGTAGCGAATACCAGGTATTAATTAATAACTCAAGATCAGCATCTTTTCCATAATACGAATAAATAGTTTTTATTGAACCTAATAATTCAACGATTACTTTCTTACTTGCCATCTTGCTCTAACTCCTGATATATCCTTTTTAATTCATTCATAAAATCATTTTTATTAGTTGAATTATTATTATTTTTTTTATTTTTAAGGAATTTTATTTTATTAGTATTTAATTGCGACGGGTTTTCCGAAATCGGTTTTTCCAATATAGGATTATCCGCAATAGGTTTTTCCGACTGCGGCACCTCAAAAATATGATACTCTATGCCTGAAAATTGGCCTTTCTCATTCTGAACTCTTTTTCGAGTTAAATAGCCAAACTTCTCCAACTCGGCCAACGCACTCATTACTCCGTCTTTACCATCTTTACTTAATGATACAAGGCCCGCAACGCTGTAATTCCAAGTGTCCGGAAGGCTTAGCATCAAACTCAACAACCCTTTCGCCTTCAATCCCATTTCCTTTTCTTTGAAATGATAATTCGACATAACTGTAAAATTATTTGTCTTATGAACTCTAAAAACTGACATATTTTTCATCTCCCCTTCTATTGGATAACAATATCATCCACAACGGGAAAAGTCAATCGTGGTGAAAAATATTTTTCCAGGAATATTCTCCACTGGTTTTTTCTACCTCTATTGGAGTTGTAGTTAGTTGTAGTTCCAAAAAAAATAGAGGGACTACACACAGGTAGCCCCTCGTAAAATTATTCAGTTGTAGTTTGATTTTTCTTTTCCATCTGTGTGCCAAAGTAAAATGCGATCACAGTGCTAAATATTGTGATAAATAGCTCGGCCGCAACCACACCAACAACAGACAAATAGCAGAAAACAATGGTTAATAGAATACTAATGATGCTTTTTACGTTAATTAGTTTAGCAATTTTTTCTTTTAGCATACTCTCTAACCTCCATTATTTAGACATTAAAACAGTAATATCTGTCTTAATATCGCTAATATCTTTCTGAATAGTATCTAATTTCTCCGCATAACGTGCGATAGTTTCAATCGCGGTGCGGTTAATCTCTCTATTCTTCTCTAACTCATCATAGAGTTTTTCTTCTCGTTCTTTACATCTCTCCTGGACTTGTGCCATATCTTCTATATGTTGCTTAGTGGTATTTTTATAGATTAAGAATATAAAAAGTCCCATAACAATAACACAGAATATGGGGAAGCCGACAGTGGTGATGAAAGAGCCAATAGCAGCCCAATCCATTCAACTCACCTCCACTGTCCTACAACGTATATGTTAAGGCGAACATTAGCACTTGAAACATCGGCCTGGCCTAATACAATATAACTTATAGAAGTTAAAGTATAATTAAATACACGCACGATATTCATATTACCGGTGCTTCCACCATCAACAGAGCCGTAAAGAACTCGTGCCATCGTGAATGGATAATTAATTGACTTAGAGCCACTATGATAATATCCATCTAAATAATTTGCTCCTACATCAACTGTGACGTTGCCTGAATACCAACATTCAGCGAAACCGCCATTCCATTTGCGGTAATACCAACCATTCTTCTCGCCTTGCTCTACGATATAATCAATCTCAGTTCCCTTTATTTTAACAGGAACATTGAAATTAAAATCGTTCTCGCCCCAATCGAAAACTGGAACCGCTTTAAGTTGTTTTGAAGTTGCTTTTGCGGTAGTAAGTAAATCTTGAACCTCTACTTCAACTGTATAAGTGTCCTGGTAGTCAAAGTCAGTGCGTATTTCCTCATACTCATAAGTATTGTCCTCTCCTGGAAACATACTATTATCAGTTCCAATCATTTCTTCATTAATTACCTGGCCGGAACTATTTTTTATTTTATACGATATATTTAGATAGTTTGTTTCCGCTCCAAAAGACTTTTTGAAGTAATTACCGCTCACAACAAAACGAATATCAGACTTGGTGCTATCTGAGTCACTTAGTGCGATTTCTGCGGAAACGCTACAAGTTAGAGGAACATAATCAACCATTGGGAGAGTTATTGACTTAGTAGTCGTATTATTTCTACTATCAGTAACACTGAAAAGAAATAAATTATCATCAGTATTAGAGAACTTACCAGTATCAGTAGTCTGTTTCGAGCCGCCGTTCTCAACAGATATACTGGTTATAGTCGCCCCTTTTCTCGCCGCAGCATTGGCTGTAAAACTCATATCATTATAATGTTTGATTATTGTTTGCGGATTGCCGGTTAATTGCGTCGAAATAGCGTTGGTATCAAACACAACAGGGTTCAGTGTAGGCGTTCCATTTTTTATAGTAAATACAACATTTTGCGAACTATAAAACTCCTCCGTCCCAGTAGTAGTAATAATAGCCACTGTTAAGCCAGTAGTAGAACGATACTTTACCTGGGAACGCAGTAATTCTCTTTCAGCATCAGTAAAGTTAAAAGTATAACTGGTTCCTGTTTTATTAAGATTTTTATAAATAAGCATCTCACCCGCACCATTACCAATAGCGACTTGTAAAGTAGAAACGTTATTTCCATCGGGGTTCTTGTAAGTAATTGTTGGATTGTTTTCGTCGTTAAACTCTGAAATTGTCAGTAAGGTTGCTCCTACTGGCAACTTATCCAGTGTAAAAGTGGCACTACCGGAGCAGTTAGTCGTAGTAGAGCCAATTGCGGCGGAGGCACTGACACTGAATGAGCGTGTGCCGTCCGTGAGATGGGAAATAGTTTTTGTGCCTGACGCAACTACTGTATTAGAGCCCAATGATATTTTCGCACTGGAATTAGTAACGGTTTCGCCATCAATAACAACTTTAAAGTTAGTTCCAGTATAGAACTTATCTTCGACGCCCGCACCTCTCAAAGTCCATTGAATTGTAGATTTACTGCCGGATACATTTTGGGTTGCTACCCAAGTAAAAAGTAAATATCGGCCATTATAGCCAGTTGTTTTAAAACTTCCGCTTAGTGCCATTTACTTAACCTCCAATCCAGAAGCAGCCTGTGCGGTTGCCGTAATCCTCAAATCTACTATTGGAACCTATCAAAAGATAAGTTGTGGCGTGTAGGTTTCTCGCATTTACGCCAGTATTATCAACGGTTAAGACTGCTTCGTTTTTCTTATATATTTTCATTCCATCTTCGGTAATTTGTGTTGTCATTTCGCTATCAGATTTCGCCACAGTTAAGCCGTCGTTATTGAAAGTGAATCCGGTAGCGGTTTCTACTTTATCGACACCATTTGACAACTCCTGACTAATCTGTAATTGAATATCTTCCGCAGTTATTTGTGCGGACACCTGAGAAGTTAATTGGGTTATATTTTCATTAACTTCTTCTAAGGCTTCTTTTGTATTTGTTTGTAATTGTGAAACAGTAGCACTAATACTATCAGAAGTCAGTTGTAGAACACTGATTTCATTAGCATTATTCTCTGTGCTACTAACTAACATTTCAATTTTCTTATTTGCTTTATCAACTTTGGCAAATGTTTGTTTTAAAGCCTCTCCAAGAGAAGTAGGATTAGTATGCTCGCTCTCTTTCTTGGCTTCATAATCCCATTGTGTAGTAGCGGATAAGCCACCGTTAAAGGTTAGAGAGTCATCAAGAATAAAAGTAAGAATATTTTCATCGTTCTTACCTTGTAGTCCAATTACATCACCAATCTCTAATAGGAAATTGCCACGCCAAGAGCAGTCAAATGGGATGATTGTTCTACCACCCATTACTGTTATGGCGTTCTCTATAAACTCTACTCTATCCTCACGCAGTTCTAAAAAAGGATTGTTTCTGATATACTGCGTTTCACCCTCTTCACTACGTGCGGCCCCTATACTATCACCTAATTCATTAGTTTCAACGATAGATGCTAAGGTGCGAGGCTCCTCTGCTTTTAGTTCAAAATAATGTTCTTTTGTAATGTAATATGGATCACTTTCAACAATTCGCTTAAAGCATAGGTTCCAATTAGAGTCTATATAGTAAATAGTTAGAGTAGCCTCTGCGATTGCGTTCAGCACCTCTCTAATAGTTTCTGTGCCTTCAAGATTAGCCCCATTAGGATAGAACAGCTCAAAAGACTCAGCATTAGCACTAATATCAAGAGGCAAACCCAATAGAGTCGCACAACGGACAGCTACATCTTTAAGAGTGTATTCACCAGGAAGTTCTAACTCTTCTACTGTGTGTGCGGCCGCCGCATTCAGAGCATCATAAGCCTCAATTTTAATCTCGTTTGTAGTTTCATCACGACTGATACTCTCTATAAAAAATCTTGGATAAGGATAAACATAATCAACGCCAACGCCCAACTCAACTTCTAAATAGCTGTCTTTAGCGATATTTAAAACGCGTTCATTATCAATTAGATTGACAGTGAGCTTCTGGCATATACCAAAGCCAAAGAACTTTCCGTGTTCGCCAACGCGTTCAACAGTAAAATCCTTTAAGTTGTCGTGGCAGCCGCAAAGGCGGGCCAGAGTAGAGCCCTCATAAATCTCTACTCTGCCCCTAAAGCTTCGGCTTGGAGCGTCAAACATATCGATAATAGATTGACTTACATTATTAATCATTTAACGCTCCTCCTTATAATTCGATAAAATTAAGTGTCATAGGTTTATATAACACGCTATTGGATATTGTGTAGTATTCTGGCTCAGGTGTGCCAGTATATGTTTTAATAGTGCTTAATCCATTCGTTTCGGGATTTTGAAAAGTTACTTGAACTGTATAGGGTTTGACTGCGTCCAGTAACTCTTTCATCTCCTCCTGAGTCATATGTCGGAAGGTGATATATACTTTCACCTTCCGATTGATTACATCAATCACAGTATTACCGGCTGCGTTTCTTCCACTCTTATCACTGACAAGAGTTTCATAACCAACCTTCATACCTGACACCAGGGAGGAAAAATCTTTATTGTTTATTTTGAAATATGCCATAATTTTTTACCTCCTTAAACCAGTTGTAATTGAAGTGTTCCAGTTTGTCTGGTAATACTGTTGATTGAATTAATTGTGGCATAACCCAGTTCCTTACCGTCCAGAGCCAATACAATACGGGTTGGGGTATCGTTGCGAGCAGCAATTCTATCCGCTAATACATCCATCCACTCTGTATTTCTTTCAAGAGGCAGGACTGCTTCTTTATAGCCTTCCTCACCGATATGGGCCAATGTATCACCAGTAGCAATACCACCCTTAGCAAGTTTAGGCACTTCCAATAGTTCAAGTTTTGTGATGCTTACTCCTGGAATAGCATTAATAACACCAATAGCGAAGTTAATAGCCTTAATAAAGCCATTAATGATACCAATAGCCTTTTCTAATACCCAGTTAATAGCACTCTTAAATGCTCCACTAACCGCATCTCCAATAGTAGAACCAACTTTAGAGAAAATACCCTTAATGGTAGTCCAAATACCCGTGAAGAAGGACGACACGGACGAGAATGCGTTCTTAATAGCAGTCCAGGCACCAGAGAACACGCTACTGAACCAGGAGCCAATATTGTAAAAGACGAGTTGGATGTTATACCATATATTACCAAACCAACTTGTTACACTACTCCAGGCATTCTTGATATAAGTCCAAGCATTGGAGAATACACTGCTAAACCAGGTTCCAACGCTGTTGAATATGTTCTTAATGCCAGTCCAAATGTCAGAGAACCACTGCTTAACAGAGCTCCACGCGTTTTTAATACCCGTCCAGGCATTAGAGAATAAAGTAGAGAACCAAGTGCCAATGGAAGCAAAGACATTCTTAATGCCCTGCCATACATTACTGAACCAAGTAATAACAGCATTCCAAGCCGTCTTGATGCCAGTCCAGGCGTTAGTAAATAGTGTGGCAAACCAAGTGCCGACAGCAATAAATACATTTTGAATGCCTACCCATAAATTACTAAACCAAGTAATAACAGCATTCCACGCAGTTTTAATGCCTTCCCAAGCGGCTGTGAAAACTCCACTGAACCACTCACCTATTGCGGCAAATACGTTTTTAATACCTTCCCATAAATCACTAAACCATTGAACCACTGCGGCCCAGGCTGTCTTAATTCCTTCCCAGGCATTAGTAAATAACTCGCCAAAGTAATGAACGACTATATCAAAGATAAGTTGAATACCATACCATAAATCTTTAAACCACTGAACCACGCCGGCCCAGGCAGTTTTGATACCTTCCCAGGCTCCTTTGAATAAGTCACTAAACCAGGTTCCA
>JAFYKO010000116.1 GCA_017537515.1 Clostridia bacterium
TATAATATTCTTCATTTCAAAAAATCCTTTATTTTAAGTATATAATATATTATTATACAAAGATAAACACAAAAGTCAAGCAAGATTTAAATTATTCATATTAAACCTCAACTCCTCACACCTAATTCAAATAAAACCTTAACTCCTCACTCCTCACTCCTAACTCCTAACTCTCCGGCGGGCCATCCCGCCCGGTTAGAACCGCCAGTCATTGGCAATTGTAAGCAAGTGCGGAAATAATACCTTATGAACAAATGAAAGTTTGATAACTAGTATTGCTTGTTTCGGCGTGTGGCTAGCCTCAATTTTAACAAGATTTTGGATGAGAGGCGACGGGTGCCTGAGGCACCTTGCAGTGGGCAACTAACGTTGCCTTGAGGGTGTATTACACCCGCAACCACTTGTGGTTGCCATTGCCAACGGGGGCATCCCCGCTCTCATTGGGCTGACGCTTTTAAGGAGTAATACACCTGCGGGCTGGAAGCCCGCTCAATGGCAGGCGGGCCATCCCGCCCTAAATCGTTAGCGTTGGGATGACGGTCATCTTGAAGGTTATAAGCGAAAGAAAGTCGTCTTTGTTTTCAAGGTCGTTATACCAGCCCATAAACCTCCCAAACTGCTGGTCGTGAAGTACGGAAAACACACCCAAAACATCAGTGCGGTTCTCAATCAACTTTTGCAAAAGTGCAGAAAAATCACCCTTCACCTTCGCTTCAATCTTCTTTACAACAGCCTCCGTAAACAAATTTTTTTTGTTTGAAAAATACTCCGGCTTCAATTTGTCGCTCAAAATCTCGTCAATTGACACTTGAATCATAATATTCGCCTCAAAAACAGGCTTGCCGTTCTCAAAATACCCCCGACGCTTAACAAGATTCTTCTCAACACGAAGAGTCATATCCACATCGTCGTAAAAATCGTCATTAACGCCCAAGATTTGGAAATCAAACCCCGTCGCCTTGGCGTTAAGGAAATTCATCGCCCGAATATCATCACGATTAAGCACAAGCTTCGCTTTCCCATCTTTGAGAACTAAAACCTCGTCAAAACTCTTTATTTGCAGTTCCGTCGGCGAACTCGAAGCCCCACTAGAACTCCCACCAGCTCCGTTTTCTCCACCCGAAGAACCTCCGCCACTACTTGACCCGCCTTGACCACCATCGCCCGAACTCGACCCACTTGCGGTTTCAGAAATCTCCAAAAGCCCAAGAAACGAAGCCTTGACTTGACTGAAATACCCCTTGTAAAAACTCTCAAGGTTAATATCCGTAAAAAGCACCGACTGCGAGTTGTAAAGCGAAAGCTCTTCAAGGCCGACATTTATGGAGTTGACAATCTGTTGCTCGTATTTCAATACCTCTTTTGCAGTGCCTTTTGCACAAATAATATGTGCATTGTTTGAAACGGTGTCGTCTCGATAGAAGAAGTCAAGGTATTTTTCAAGCCCCGCTTCCGCAACCTTCTCGCTTATTACAATAACCGTAGTATGCGTTAAGGCGACATCTCGACCGGAGTTAATTTCAATTTGCCGAAGTGCCTCGGGAATCGTCGGTGCAATCGCCGAAACAAACAAATAATTCTCCTGAAAGCCCTGACTCTCGGTTGAAAAATAAGATAAAAGAGAAACTTCAACATTTTCTTCGACAATGTCAATGCCGATTGTCGCAACGTGTTGACGCTTTATGCCCTCAGGTGCAAGCGAAAGCCCAGCGGGAAGATACACAACCAAAATTATTATGGCAATAACAAGTATTGGGTGGTGAATAAGTATTTTCAAAAATTTTTTCATTCTGCGACCTCACTTTTGGATAGTTTCTTCCGCCTTAAAACTACAAGAAGGGCGATTATTACGGGCAGAACATACACAATAAAAATCGAGAAATACTTGAGAATTTCGCTGTAAAAAATGATGATGTTGTTAATGTTGTTTCTAAGCAAATAAAACGTCGGCACAATTAGGATGTTAAGGACGATTAGAGGCTGAGCCCGGTGCGTGAACGGAAGTAGTTGCTTTAGGCATTCACTCATACAGAAGAGGTGTAAGCCCGAGTTGAAGAACAATAAAAACATAACAACCGTTATTTGAATCAAGTCGAGTTTTCCCACAGAGCCGAGGTTGGTTGCAAACTGGATTATGTCGACTATGGCGTTCACGTGCGTGAAAGACGTGGTTTGGTAAATATAAAAGTAAGAGAAATAGAAAATGACAAGCACTATTGCCGAAGAAATGGGAAAGAAATACAGGCTTTTGATTTCGTCCTTTTTGACTTGTATTTTGTCTAAGAAGATAAGGAAGAAAAAGAAATCACCAAACCAAAAGGCATAGTCCAAAACCCCATTAAAAAATCCTGCAAGTCCGTTGTTTGACGAAAGCGAAATTGAGAAGTCGGCAACCTGCGTGAGCCAAATTATGGTTCCAAACACGAGGCCGATTATTATCACCAAATAGAAAAGTTCGAGCGTACGCCCGAATGCTTTTAGGCCTTTATAAACGCACGCAGTTATGACGGGAAGAAGGCAAATTAGGTAGGTAGAAATTGGGGCTTCTTCGAACAGTGTTTTTTTGAAAAAAGAAAAACATTCTTGGATTAAATAAATAAATTTTAGGAAAAAAAATATAAAAAACGCCAAAAATACCAAAAAAGCGATTATTTTTCCGAAATTATTGCCAAAAATTGTTTTTAGGCTTAAATGCGGGTATTTTATTTTAGTTCGAATCAAGAAGTGCAAAAACAATAATTCGAGGCTTAGTATTGCAATCAAGCAAAAAATACCGCCAAACTTATTTGTTTCGTAAAACAGCGATGGCAAGACCAGTATTTTTGAGGTGAATATCATCAGCGAGCCGAGGAGCGACGCTTGTTTGCCTGTCAGTGTATTTTCCAATAATTTCTCCTTTTTTATTTTATTTTGATTTATTTTTCTTTTTTTATTTATAAAAATTCCGCCTCTCTACCGAACCGGCGGAAATTATCCCTCACTTTCAATATCTTTTGGCGATATGCTTAGCAGGAAGAACGCCCGTAAGGAACCTTAACGGGCAACCTTCCTGCGTTGCCTCTCATCCAAAATCTTATTGAAATTGAGGCTTGCCATACCTCCAATTATACGTTAGTGCTGGGCGTGGTGTAGTGATTTTGCAGACGCCTAGAAGTAGTGTGTTACTTTTCCTGCAATGATAATAAAAAGGTTGGAATTCGTAAGAAGGCATTAAAATATAAAAACCATAACTCCTCACTCCTCACTTCTAACTGCTAACTCCCAGCCACTGGCAAGGCGGGCCATCCCGCCCGGGGATGCAACGGGCGGACGTTGCCCGTCGCAATGCGACGGAACTTGCGACAACATCGCAATTTTTTTTTTGAAAA